>CAJTSO010000021.1:17772-29844 GCA_910579115.1 uncultured Selenomonadaceae bacterium | reverse complement strand
CGACGTAGTGACCACCACTACCCACAAGACCCTCCGGGGACCCCGGGGAGGCCTTATCATGTGCCGTGACGCCGAGTTTGGCCAGCAGTTCAACAAAGCCATTTTCCCCGGCATCCAGGGTGGCCCCCTCATGCACGTCATTGCGGCCAAGGCCGTCGCTCTCGGGGAAGCTCTCACCGATGAATTCAAGGAATATCAGGCTCAGGTGGTCAAGAACGCCAAGGCTATGGCCAAGGGACTTACCGACCGGGGCTTCCGCCTCGTGTCCGGCGGCACTGACAACCACCTGCTGCTGGTTGACCTCACCAACAAGAACATCACGGGAAAGGTCGCCCAGAATGTCCTTGATGAAGTAAACATCACCGCCAATAAGAACACCATCCCCTTCGAGAAGCTGTCGCCCTTCGTCACCAGCGGCCTCCGTCTCGGCAGTCCGGCGCTTACCAGCCGTGGCTTCAAGGAGGATGATATGGCCGAGGTTGCGGCCATCATCGCCCTGGTGCTGGAGAACCCCGAAAGCGAAGAGGCAAAGAACGAGGCCTGCGCCCGGGTGGACGCCCTCTGCAAAAAATATCCTCTCTACGAGTAATCAGGGCAGAGTTGTCCGAAGACAACGATCGAACAGAAAAAACGCCGTTACTTTGTCAGTAGCGGCGTTTTTTGCAAAGAAGTGAAAAAAGCTATGAAAAAATATAAATTTGCCATTGTCGGCGGCGGACGCCTTGGCAGTGCCCTGGCAAATGCCCTCGACAGCCGGGGGCAGGAAATCATCGCCGTTACCCACCGGAACGATGATATTGCCGCCGCTGTCCGGGGAGCGCAGGTGGTGGCGATTACCATAACCGACGGGAGGATTGCCTGGGCGGCGAGAACTCTCGCGGGGTTATATTCCTCTCTGTCTAAAATCGAGAGACCGCGGTATGTATTCCATGTTTCAGGAGCGATGACGCTTGCCCCTTTGCTGCCCCTCAAGGAATTGGGCATTGGGGTGGGAAGCTTGCACCCGCTTCAGACTTTCACCGCCGCGGCGAAGGAAAACGCGGACATTTTTTCGGGAATTTATTGCGCCGTAGCCGGTGAAGACGGCGTTTCACAATTCTTGCGGGGAGTGGCAGAATTGCTGGGAGCGAGGACTTTCTCTGTCCCTGACGATGAAAAGAGCAGGGCAAGGTATCACGCAGCGGCCTGCATAGCCTGCAACTATCTCGTGACACTGACGGCAATGGCTCAGGAGATTTTTTCTCCCTGGCTGGACAGACCCGGGGATGGACTGGCTGCTATTTTGCCCCTTGTGCGGCAAACTGTAAATAATCTTTCTCACACAGAAAACGCAATAGACGTTTTGACAGGTCCGATAGCCAGAGGGGATACCGATACAGTAGACCGTCATCGGCTGGCGCTTTCTCCCGGCATGAGGAAGGTTTACGAGGCGCTGTGCAAAGAAACCATCGCCCAGATGTTATCAAGGGAACGAAGGATTGAATAAAAATTTTCCGGCCCCTTCAGGGCTGCTTCTGTATGAGGGACTACAGGATAAGCGAGGCGGGACTTTTTCCTGCCTGTTTGGGGCCGCTTCTTAAGAAAGGAAAAAACCAGTGGCAAAAATGATTACTGTAAGCGACATCGCAAAAAAGAAAGCCGAGGGCAGACCTATATCCATGGTCACTGCCTATGACTGTGCCATGGCGAGGATTGTGAACGAGGCAGGTATCGACATGATACTGGTCGGCGACTCACTGGGAAACGTCATCCTGGGCTACAGCTCCACCATTCCCGTCACCATGGACGACATGATTCATCACACGGCAGCCGTAATGCGGGGCAATGACCGCTGCATGGTGGTGGGGGATATGCCATTTATGAGTTATCAGGCAGATGTGGCGGAGGCTGTCCGCAATGGAGGACGGCTGCTGAAAGAAGGCGGCTGCGCCGCCGTGAAGCTTGAGGGCGGCAGAGAAGCAGCGCCGATGGTGAAGAAGATGGTGGAAGCCGGTATACCCGTCTGCGGACATATTGGCCTCACTCCCCAGTCGGTAAATGCTCTTGGCGGATTCAAAGTACAGGGCAAGGAAGCGGCAACGGCAAAAAAGATTATGGAGGATGCTCTGGCGCTTGAGGCGGCGGGTGCCTTCGCTATCGTGCTGGAATGCGTGCCCGCTCCCCTGGCAGAGAAAGTCACCGAATCCTTGAAAAGGGCGGCGACGATCGGCATTGGGGCTGGCAGCGGCTGTGACGGGCAGGTGCTGGTCTGCAATGATTTGCTGGGATTTTCCACCGGGTTCTGTCCCAAATTCGTAAAAAAGTATGCCAATGTCCACGATGTAATCCTACAGGCAATGAAGGATTACAAAACGGAAGTGGAAGCCGGGACATTTCCTGCGGCGGAGCATACCTTTACCATCAGCGAAGAGGTACTGAAAAAACTCTATTGATCAGGGACAAAAAGGCGCTGTCGGGGTTGTACTTCCCCGGCGGAGCTTTTTTGTTGGACAGCTTAATCACCTCGTTCCGGTTATTGATTCGCATATTGGCGATTCGGTCTAAAAAATCTTCGCGTCAAGTATTATCCTTTGCAGATCAGGATGGCAAAGGATTTCTGACAATAGAGCTTATCGAAAATTTTGCTTGTTCATATATCAATCAAAAAAATCACTCGGGTGTAACTATGGGAAAGTTGCACTCGAGTGATTTTTTTCATGTTAAAGGCGGCGATATTGATTACCACCAGCCATCATGACCCAAAACCAGCGAAATTGTTCATCGATTTTGTTTATGGAGGATTAGCATAGCACAATGAAAGAAAATCAAGCAGCGGAGGTAAGAAATTGTCAAATATCTACGGCTATATCCGGGTCAGCACCAGGGAGCAAAACGAGGAGCGGCAGCTGACCGCCCTGCGGGAAATGTTCGTTCCCGGCAAAAATATCTTTACGGACAAGCAGTCCGGCAAAGATTTTAACCGTCCCCGGTACAAAAAGCTGATGAAAAAATTGAAGCCGGGGGATCTGCTCTACATCAAGAGCATCGACCGGCTGGGGCGCAATTACGAGGAGATCCAAAACCAGTGGAGGGTCTTAACAAAGGAGAAGGGCGTGGATATCGTCGTGATTGATATGACTCTTTTGGATACCCGCCGGGGAAAAGACCTGATGGGAACTTTCCTCAGCGACATTGTCCTGCAAGTGCTGTCCTTCGTGGCGGAAAACGAGCGCGATAATATCCGCCAGCGCCAGGCGGAGGGAATTGCGGCGGCAAAAGCCAAGGGCATACGGTTTGGAAGACCGCCCCTGCCACTGCCGGAAAACTTTCATGAGAATTATCAGCGTTGGAAGCGGGGCGAGATCACCTGCACTGCCGCCGCAAAAGCCTGCGGTCTGCCGCTGTCTACCTTCCGGGACAAGGCGGAGGGCTGCAAAAAGGTCGCATTACCATAAACGGGCGGTTTTGCGGAAAGGTGTACTTTTCCGCAAAATGCTGATAACCTCACTGCCCCAAAGTATATAACAAAACAAATCTGCTTTCCATAGCCATTTCATGATTATTTTCACAGAAATGCGCAGTGAAAATTTTATCTCCGTATCTGCGGAAAAGTACACGTTCCCGGAACCGCAGAAAGGAGATTCCTATGCCTGGAAAGCAAGTAAAATCCAAACAGCGTGTAGCAGATCATGGCGAGGTCTTCACTGCGGAGCGTGAAGTCAAGGCCATGTGCGACCTGGTCAAGTCCGAAACCGAGCGCATTGATTCCCGATTTCTGGAGCCAGCCTGCGGCGAAGGAGCCTTTCTCACAGAAATCCTGCGCCGGAAGTTAGCTGTGGTCAAGCGGCAGTACGGCAAAAGCCCTGCCGACTATGAACGCTATTCTGTGCTGGCGGTAACCAGCCTTTACGGCGTGGATATTTTGGCGGACAACGCCGCCGTCTGCCGTAAGAACCTCTTTGACATATGGGACGAGGCGTATACCTCCAACGCCAAATCCCAGGCCAACGACCGCTGCCGGGAGGTAGTCCGGTTCATCCTGGACAAAAACATCATCTGTGGGGATGCCCTGACCATGCTGCGCAACGACGGGACGCCAATTGAATTTGCCGAGTGGAGCTTAGTTACCGACAATCAGATCAAGCGCCGGGACTATGCCCTCCATGAACTGTTGGACGGGCATGAGGAGCAGATGAACATTTTTCAAAGCGATTGGGAGTATGACGAGGAGATTCAGGCCTTTATCCCTGCCCCTGTGCGGGAGTATCCATTGACGGATTACAGGAGGCTGAACGAATATGAGTGATCGTTATACCGCCGCATACAATCCGGATGTGCTTTCCTGCATTGCCAACCTCTCCAACGATGAAGTCTTCACCCCGCCAGAGGTGGCCAACGCCATGCTGGATATGCTCCCCCCGGAGCTTTTCTCGGACCCAAACACCACTTTTCTTGACCCTGCCTGCAAATCCGGCGTGTTTCTGCGGGAGATTGCCAAGCGGCTGATTGCAGGGTTGGAGGATAAAATTCCTGATCTACAGGACCGCATTGACCATATTTTTCAAAAACAGCTCTATGGCATCGCCATCACCGAGCTGACCAGCCTGCTCGCCCGGCGGAGCGTCTACTGCTCCAAATATCCCAACAGCATCTACTCCGTTTCTAAATTTCCCGATGTGCAGGGAAATATCCGTTTCAAGAATGTCCGGCACCGCTGGCGGAACGGGAAGTGCGTTTTTTGCGGCGCATCGGAGAAAGAGTACGGCGGGGACAAGCGGGAGGAGTTGGAAACTCACGCCTATGAGTGGATACATACCGTCAGGCCGGAGGGGATTTTCGGGATGAAATTCGATGTGATTATTGGAAATCCGCCGTATCAGCTTGATACTGGTGGTTCAGGAAGGCAGGCAAAACCGATTTACAACTTGTTTGTTGAGCAGGCAAAAAAACTTAATCCTCGATTCTTATCTATGATTATTCCATCAAGATGGTTTGCCGGTGGAATGGGACTGGACGATTTTAGAAACTTGATGATGTCTGATAATCGCATTAGAGCTCTCACAGATTACGCAAATGCAAAGGATTGTTTTCCGCAAAATAGCATCAGTGGGGGAGTTTGTTATTTTTTGTGGGATCGGGACCATAGGGGTGCCTGTTCCTTTACAAATCTTTCTGCTGAAAAGGAAGAAACTGTTGTAAGGACATTAAACGAATTTCCTGTTCTTGTAAGATACAATAAAGCTGTTAGTATTCTCCACAAGATTGGATTGTTCAATGAAGCATCGCTCTCGGAAATTGTAAGCGCTATCAGTCCGTTTGGCTTACCAACAAAAGAGAGAGGCACCGAAAGAAGATTGAAAAATTCGGATTTAATACTCTATTCAAGTGTTGGATGTGGATACATTTCTCAAATGGCCGTTTCCAGGGGTAGAGAATATATAAATTCCTATAAGGTTATGGTTAGCCAAACTAGCGCAGAACATGCTGGTGAACCAGATAGGGATAGAATGTTTCGTGTTTTGACTACATCGATGAAAGTGCTTACCCCTGGAGAGATTTGTACGCATTCATATTTGATAATTGGAGCATATGATAATGGGGAGTATGCTAATAATTTGCTTATCTATTTGAAGTCTAAATTCTCAAGATTTTTGATTTTAATGGCCTTATCATCAATACATATTTCAAAAACTACTTTTTCTTTTGTTCCTATCCAAGATTTCTCTAAACCTTGGACCGACGAAGAGCTTTACACTAAATACGGTCTGACAGATGAAGAAATTGCTTTTATCGAGAGCATGATAAAACCAATGGAGTTAGGCGGTGGTGATAATGCCTGACTTTTTCCCCCAACGCCCGGCGTCCCACCCCATGATTTATGCCTATGAGGACACCAATCCCCAGTACAAGGGCTTACTGAAAGTCGGCTACACCGCCATCGATGTGGACAGGCGGGTGGCCCAGCAGTACCCAACCAAACGGCCCGACGGCAGCGTTCCTTACCGCATTGTCCTGCGGGAATCCGCCATGTACCCGGACGGCAGTTCCTTTACTGACCACGACGTCCACAAAATGCTCCGGTGCAAAGGCTTCGTCTCCAAGGGCGGCGAGTGGTTCCGCTGTACGGTGAAGGATGTGCGAGCAGCGGTGCTGGCCGTCCGCAGCCGAACCGCCAATGTGGAGGAACGTACCTGCGACTTCTCTATGCGCCCGGAACAACGGCAGGCAGTTGACCGTACCGCCGCTTATTATCGGTCAGCCCGCAATGAGGGCCGCATTCCCAAATTCCTGTGGAACGCCAAAATGCGCTTTGGCAAGACCTTTGCCGCCTATCAGCTGGCGAAAACAATGAGGCTTCACAAGGTTCTGATTTTGACCTTCAAGCCCGCCGTCCAAACTGCCTGGCGGGAGGATCTGCTGACCCATCGGGATTTTGAGGGCTGGCAGTTTATTTCCCGCGACCCCAATGACCCGGCGGATACTCTGGATGCCCAGTACCGGCGGGCAAATAAGGCCCGGCCCATTGTCTGCTTCGGGTCCTTTCAGGATTTTCTGGGGGTCAACCGGGAGACCGGCGGCATCAAGGCCAACAACGAATGGGTTCATGCCACCAACTGGGATTTGGTGATTTTCGATGAATATCACTTCGGCGCCTGGAAGGACAGCGCCAAAAAGCTCTTTGAGCAGGACGAGGACACCTACGAGGAGGATCTGAGCAAATATGACCGTGGCAACGCCTACGACGAAACCTGGTTGCCCATCACCACCTCGTATTATCTCTATTTGTCCGGCACTCCATTCCGCGCTCTGAATTCCGGCGAATTTATCGAGGACCAAATTTATAACTGGACCTATGCCGATGAACAGAAAGCCAAGGAATCCTGGACCGGGGAAGATAATCCCTATGCTGCCCTGCCCCGGATGGTCATGATGACCTACAAAATTCCCGACAGCATTCAGCGGATTGCCAAACAGGGAGAGTTTGACGAGTTTGATTTGAACGTTTTTTTCTCCGCCGAGGGCAAAGGCAAAGATGCCCATTTTGTATATGAAGATTATGTACAAAAGTGGCTGGATCTGATTCGGGGTTCTTATCTGGAAACCACAGCGGATGAGTTGAAGCTGGGGGCAGAAAAACCGCCCATGCCCTATGCGGATGTCCGGTTGCTGAATGTATTGAGTCACACCCTGTGGTTTTTGCCAAATGTAGCCGCCTGTCAGGCTATGGCCAGTCTGCTGGCTCAAAAACAGAACACTTTTTATCACGATTATAAGGTCAATGTCTGCGCCGGGGCGGAGGCCGGTATTGGCGTCAAGGCGGTGGACCCGGTGCGGCAGTCCATGAGCGATCCGCTTTCCACCAGGACTATCACCCTTTCCTGTGGCAAACTGACTACCGGCATCACCATCAAGCCCTGGGCGGGCATTTTCATGCTACGCAATCTGTCCAGCCCGGAAACCTATTTTCAGGCTGCCTTTCGGGTGCAAAGCCCTTGGGAGGTCATGGCGGACAACGGAAAAAAGGAAATTATCAAGCGGGAATGCTATGTTTTTGACTTTGCTCTGGACCGGGCTCTGAAACAGATTTCCGATTATAGCTGCCGCCTGAATGTTGGGGAGAGCAATCCAGAGAAAAAGGTGGCGGAGTTTATCAATTTTCTGCCTGTACTGGCCTACGATGGCAGCGCCATGCGGCAGGTCAACGCAGTGGAAATTTTGGATATCGCCATGGCGGGGACCTCGGCCACGCTGCTGGCCAAGCGCTGGGAAAGCGCGCTGCTGGTGAATGTGGATAACGCAACCCTCTCTCGTCTGCTGGCCAGCGATGCGGCTATGGACGCCTTGATGCGCATCGAGGGCTTTCGCAGTTTGAACAGCGATATCCAGACAATCATCAATAAATCCGAAGCGGTCAAAAAGGCGAAAAAGGGAGAAGGCAAGCAGTCGTCCAAAAAGAAAAAAGAACTGAGCGACGCCGAGAAGGAATACAAATCCAAGCGCAAAATGATTCAGGAAAAGCTGATTAAATTCGCTACTCGCATTCCGGTGTTCATGTATCTCACCGATTATCGGGAGTACAGCCTGAAAGATGTTATCACGCAATTGGAGCCGGAACTTTTCAAAAAAGTAACAGGTCTGGACATAAAGGATTTTGAATTGCTGGTGTCGCTGAATGTCTTCAACGAAGCTTTGATGAATGACGCGGTATATAAATTCAAACGCTACGAAGACGCCAGCCTCAGTTATACCGGAATCGACCGCCACCAGGATGAAAAGGTGGGCCTGTACAGCACAGTAATTTCTCAGGAAGATTACGCCAAACTGTCAGGGCAGCTCATTACTTCTATGGAAGCGCCAGCGGCAAAATTTGATGATTTGCCAGATAAACCTTATTTTACCGAAGCTGGTGAAGACGATGCCGAAGAAGAAATTCCTGCACCGGAGCCGAAAAAAACGGATATCAGAAGCCCAATTGTTACAACCGGAATTCAACACACGCCAATCTATCGCCCGGCTTACACTCCCCCGAAGTTTGAACCGCTGAAGAAACCTGTGCAGATAGAAGTCGATGTTTCCGACGTAAGGGCAGGTTCCGTCGTAATCCATAAGGCTTTTGGGAAGGGAACCGCAGTCAGCATCGAGAATGGGGTGATAGAGGTAGCCTTTGCTGATGTTGATGAAAAGAAATTCCAATTCCCTGGTGCATTTCAGCAAGGTTTTTTGCGTTTGTTACAGTAACTTGAAATTCCGGATGTGCGCCCTGCGAGGCTGAACGGCTCTGGCTTTTGAAAGCCAGAGCCGTTTTCTGTCGCTGCGCTCCGAACAAGGAACTATTCGCCGTTGCTTTTGCCCGCCGTTCGGAAAAAATCTGTTCAATGAGTAGTATTTCGGCGAGGATGGCGGATGCACCAGAAAAAGCAGGGCGTTCCATTTTGAAATTCTGTTTGGCATTCAATGACCATGCTGTTATAGGCCAAGTAAAGGCTAAAATTTTGCATAAATTTTGTATAAATTGCCGACTATATTTGTGCTTATACATTGTTTTTTTGTATACCCTCGAAAAAGGGTAGATATTTTCGGTTTTCTCTGGTATAATCAAGCAAGTTGAATCCGTGGACAAATGGTTTTTTCAAATGGATGAATAAAAATTTAAGGAGGTATTCATTATGAAATGGGGAAATTTTGGTAAACTGGCAGCCCTGGGGGTAGCCGTTACGTTGTCGGCGGCGGCGTTTACCGGCTGCGGCGGCGGAGATAAGGCTGCGGAGAAAAAAGTCGAAAAGCAGTACATCAACATTGCAACCGGCGGCACGGCCGGGACTTACTACCCCTTGGGCGGGGCAATGGCGGAAATCCTGAACAAGGCCATCCCGGGCATGAATGCCAGCGCCCAGTCCACCGGGGCAACGGTGGCAAATATCAATATGCTGAAGGATGGCAGCGTAGATCTGGCTATTGTCCAGAACGATATCACTTTCTACGCGGCTAACGGCACCGAGATGTTCAAGGACAAGAAGGTTTCCAACCTGAAGGCTGTCGCCGCCCTTTATCCGGAAACCGTCCAGATGGTCACCCTGGAAAAGAACGGAATTAAATCCGTTGCCGAGCTGAAGGGCAAGCGGGTTGCAGTAGGCGCGGCCGGCAGCGGAACCGAGGCAAATGCCCGCCAGATCCTGGAGGCGGCCGGTATCACTTACGATGATATTACCGTCCAGTACCTTTCCTTTGGCGAGGCGGCCAATGCCCTCAAGGACGGCAATGTGGACGTGGGCTTTGTTACTGCCGGTTTCCCCACCTCCGCCATTCAGGATATCGCTTCGCAGCACAAGGTCCGGGTTCTGTCTATCAGCAAGGACATGATCGAGAAGCTTACTCAAAAGTATCCCTTCTACACTCAGATCACCGTTCCCAAAGGAACCTATGCCGGATTTGATGAGGACGCTACCACCGTCGCCGTTCAGGCCATGCTGGTCTGCAACGACAAGGTTAAGGACGATCTGGCTTATTCCATCACCAAGTCCATTTTCACCAACCTTGATAAGCTGAAGGCCGCCCACTCCGTTGGCAAGCTGATCAATAAGGAAGCGGCTCAGAAGGGTCTGCCCATCGCGATCAGCGCCGGTGCAGAGAAGTTCTATAAGGAAAAGTAACCGGCCGGGCTCGTTAGATTCCATCGGTGGAAGATGACGGGGCGGATGGCTCAGAGGAAGACTGTATACGGATGGGCAGTCGCTGTATCCGTATACAGGGTTGCTCCGCTGGGGCTTCCGCCCCGATTTTTCTGAAATGAGATGAAAATTAGTTTAAGATGGATAGCTGCCGTCCTTTTGGGACTCTGCCTGGGACTGGGTTACTGGCTCAGGTCGCCGGTTGTCTACATCGCCTGTGAGGGGTTTGGCAGGGCTTATGGGGCCAGGCCGGGAATGGACATACATCTGCGGTTTATCCACTCGGTACAGAAAACCCCGGTGGAGGAGTACCTTACCGTGAGTCCTGACCGAAGAGGTTTTGACCTCCTCTATACCCGCTACCAGTCCTTCGGCGTAGGACTGCCCTTCCTCCCGTCCGAGGGGAAGCTGCGGCAGGAGGGGGACTGTTTTATCCTGGACGGCATGGGCCGTCACTACCCGAGCCTGTCACTGCGCCCCGGTCTGGGGACGGAGCTGACGGTCTGGATAGAGGGGGATGAGTACCGGCTCTATGAGCTGCTGCCCTTGGGCAGTCTGGTGGAAATATACATCGCCCCCCGTTATCAAATAATTACCGGCAGGAGCGGCAGCTAGCTCTGCCGGCGAAAGGAAAATGCCTATGGCAAAGCAAGAACCGGCTCTGCGGGAGGACGTTCTCAAGGAGCTTGAAAAGGAATCGAGGCTGAAGGAGCATTCCGGCATCGCCGGAAAAATCATTACGGCAATTTGTTTGTCATTTACCTGCTTCCAGCTCTATACGGCTATTTTTGGCGTGCTGGATGCCCATTTGCAGCGGGCTGTTCATCTGGGCTTCGGCCTGGCGCTGGTGTTTCTCCTGAAGCCCTCATTCAACAAAGACCATTCGTCCTCTGTTCACCTCTGGGATCTGCTGCTGGCGGTGCTGGGGGCGGCCTGTCCGGCTTATATCGTCATCCAGTATAAGGAACTGGTGGGCCGGGCCGGACTGATGACAACGGAGGATTACATCGTGGGAGCGGTGGGGGTTGTGCTGGTCATCGAGGCCACCCGGCGGATCGTCGGTATCCCCATGGTCACGGTAGTGGCCATCTTCCTGGCCTACGCCTTTTTAGGGCCCTATATGCCGGATGCCATCAGCCACCGGGGGGTAACGCCGGAGCAGCTGGTGGGGCACCTTTTCTTTACGACTGAGGGTATTTTCGGTATACCCTTGGGCGTATCCTCCACTTTTATCTTCCTGTTCATTCTGTTCGGGGCTTATTTGGAGTCCACCGGCCTGGGCCGGTTCTTTATCGATATTGCCAATGCCATTGCCGGATGGGCGGCCGGCGGCCCCGCGAAGGTGGCCGTTCTCTCCTCCGGGCTGATGGGTACCGTTTCCGGCTCTTCGGTGGCCAATGTGGTGGGGACCGGCAGCTTTACCATCCCCATGATGCACAAGCTGGGCTACGATAAGGAATTTGCCGGGGCCGTTGAAGCGGCCGCCTCCACAGGCGGCCAGCTGATGCCTCCGGTCATGGGCGCCGCTGCCTTTCTCATGGCGGAATTTGTGGGCGTGCCCTATATCGATATCGTAAAGGCGGCCCTTATTCCGGCAATCCTCTACTTCATGGGGGTTTGGCTGGGGGTCCACTTTGAGGCGAAGCGGAAAAAATTGAAGGGTGTGCCGAGGGAAGAATTGCCGAAACCTCTTGATATCCTAAAGGCCAGGGGGCATCTGGCCATTCCCCTTATCGTTATCGTCTATCTTCTGGTAACCGGCTATACTCCCATGCGGGCGGCCCTGTACGCTATCGGGCTTTCCATCGTGGCGGCCTGTACCAGAAAGAGTACCCGGCTTTCCGTTGCCGATGTATTCAACGGCCTCATTGCCGGGGCCAAGGGGATCCTTTCCGTTCTGGTGGCCTGTGCGGCGGCAGGTATA
>CAJTSO010000021.1:0-17762 GCA_910579115.1 uncultured Selenomonadaceae bacterium | reverse complement strand
TCGGCGTCGTTACCAAGACCGGCGTTGGATTGAAGATGGCTTCGGCTCTGCTGGATCTGGCCGGAGGCATGATGCTCCCCTCCATGTTCTTTACCATGATCACCGCCCTGCTGCTGGGCATGGGGGTACCTACCACCGCAAACTATGTCATCACCTCTACCATCGCCGCCCCGGCTCTCATGCAGATGGGGGTGCCGGTACTGGCGGCTCATATGTTTGTGTTCTACTTCGGTATTATCGCTGACGTTACCCCGCCGGTGGCCCTGGCGGCTTACGCCGGGTCGGCTATCGCCGGGGGCAACGCTCTGCGGACGGGAGTCAATGCCTCCAAGCTGGCGATCGCGGCCTTTATCATCCCTTATGTTTTCGTGCTGTCGCCGGAGATCCTGATGATAAATGCCACGGTGCCAAACCTCTTATTGTCTCTGAGTACGGCCATCATCGGTATGATAGGCGTATCCTCCGCCCTGATCGGCTACCTGACGGAAAACCTCAACGGTTTCCAGCGGGTGCTGCTCTTTGTGGGGGGCCTGCTGATGATTTATCCGGGATTGATTACCGATGCTGCCGGTCTGGCGATCATTGCCGGAACCTTTGTGCTCCAGCGCCGGAATAAAGGCGCGGCCGTACAATAAACAGGCTCGACTGACAAATAAAGACGGCTGGGGAAAATGCGTGATTATTTTCCCCAGCCGCTTTTTTGGTTGAGTAGGGTTCCCGGCAGGGGAGGCTTCTTCTCTTTCCCCTTTTAACCTCTTCGGCGCATAGCGTTACATTGGGGATTGCAGTTTGCAAAAATAAAAACTTTATGTTTAGCGGAGATAGTCTTACAATACCGTTAAAAGGAAATGAAGTGGGAGAAAAATTTCCCGGCATTGCGAGGTTTTTTATGGAGAAGATAAAACTTAATCGGGAGCAGTTGAGAGTCGTAGAAAATTTGACGGACAATATTCTGCTGATGGCTCCGGCCGGAACCGGCAAGACCAATACGCTGGCCCTGCGGACAGCCGGGATAATAAAGAACCACCGAGCCGAGCCGGAGCGGATTCTGTGCCTGACCTTCACCAACAAGGCCTGCCGGGAAATGAAGGAAAGGCTGGCCAGGGTAGTCGGAGAGGAAGCCAGCCGGGTAGAGACCGCTACCATCCACGGCTTTTGCTACCGGCTGCTGAAATCCTGGGCTGGAAAAGGCGCCGCCGGGGACATACCGGGGGACTTCGGGGTGGCCGATGAGGAGGACTCGGGGGAGATCCTGCGGCAGGCGGCTCCCGGCCGGGTGGAGCCCCTGCAGGCGCTGCTGAATGTAGTGGCGCTGATAAAGGAAGCCCGGCTCAAATATGACATTTTCGATACGGCTGACGACCGGACGGCTTACCGGCTGGTCCTGGAAAGGCTTCAGCAGGGGGAAAGGCAGCGGCTGCTGGAAGCCACGGCGGTAGAGGCCAACGGCTATAAACCCGCCGTCAGCCTGGCGGAAATTCCCCCGGAGGCGGGAGCCAGGCTGGTGGCCCGCTACGATGAGCTGTTGGCCCGGTCGAAGCTGCTGGACTACAACGATCTGCTTATCCGCTGCCGCCAGCTGCTGGGAGATCCGGACGCTGCCCGGAGCCTGCGGTGGGATTTTATTTCCATCGACGAGGCCCAGGATCTCAGCGAAACGGAGTACAATCTGCTGTCCCGGCTTTTCGGCGGGGCAAGGATCCTGCTGGCGGGAGATTTCTTCCAGACGATTTACGAATGGCGGGGCTCAAATCCCGCCGCCGTGATCGAGGCCTTCCGCCAAAAGTTCTCGCCGGTGGAAATCGTCCTTACGGAGAATTACCGGGCCACGCCCCTGCTGATAAAGGCGGCCAACGACTACCTTCGGGAGCTGGGAGGTGGCAGTAGCGTTTATCCGTTGATCCCGGCAGATGCAGCGGAAGACTGTCCGGACGAGGAGCTCATAATTCTTCATGAAGCAGAGTCGGAAATGGCCGAAGCCGGTTGGATATACCGCCAGCTGGAGGAGCTGGACCTGCCGGCCGGGGAGTACAGCCGGACGGCGATCCTCACCAGAAGCAACCGGCAGAATGAGAGAATGGCCCTTTACCTGGAGGCGGAGGGATTGAGGAGAGCTCCGGGACAGACTCCCATCCCCTTCAGTCTCATCGATGAGTTCCGCTTCTTCCGCCATGGGGAAATAAAGGACGCGCTGGCCTTTATGAGCCTGGCCTTTCGGCGGGGGGACGATGAGAGCTGCCGCCGTCTGGCGAAAAACTACTTTCCCAACATCGGAGAGGGAACATTGGAAAAGCTCACCGCTCCGGAGGTGGCGGCGGCGGGGCTGAAGCTTGGGGATTTCTTTGAGCCCCTCACCCTTTCCGCCGGAGAACCTTACGCCCTCCTGATCGGGGCTCTGACTGCCGGAAATGTGGTGGTGCTGGATACGGAGACCACCGGGCTGGATACGGAAAGGGATGAAGTGATCCAGCTGGCGGCCATCCGCATTGACGGCCTGGGCCGGACGCTGGATAAATTCAGCCGGTTCATTCGTCCCTCCGCCGGGCGGCTGGTGGGAGATTCCGTGAATACCCACGGCTTCACCGATGAATTTTTGGCTGAGAGGGGGGAACCGGCGGCGGAGGTTTTCCGGGACTTCAACGAGTTTGCGGCGGGGGCGGTGCTGGCGGGGCACAATGTGTACTTTGACCTGGCCATACTGGAGTCCCATTTCGCCCGGGCCGGGGTAGCTCCGGCCGTTAATCCGGCGGTGTACGACACCCTGGATATTTTCCGCCGCTTCTATCCGGAGCTGAAAAATCACAAGCTGGGGACTATCGGGGAGTTTATCAGGGTAAAGCACGCCTCCAGCCACGATGCCTTTGACGACATCTGCGCCACGGCGGAATGCCTGATTTTTGCCCTGGAGAACAAGATAAGGCCCTTGGCGAAGGATAGGGAGACCTTCGTCCAAAAATACCGGCGGCTTACGGAAAAAACCGCCGGGATGATCGGACAACTGCGGCAGAGAGCAAAAACCTCCCGGCCCTGCCAGCTGGTAGCCTATATTGCCACAGAGTGGGGACTGAAAAAACGCTGCGAAGCAATGGACAAAAATGATCAGCGGGGCCATCACCTGGCCAATCTCCGCCACCTCTATCTGAAGGCCCAGGAGGAGGACGACGGATCACTGTCCCCCCGGGCGGCGGCAGAGACCCTTCTGCGCCAGGCGGCGCTGTCCGCCGGAAACATGGAGGCAATGCTGAAGAAGCGGCCCCGGATACCGGTCATTACGATTCATCAGGCCAAGGGCATGGAGTTCGAGCGGGTATTTCTGGCGGGAGCCAGTGACGATCAGTTTCCGCCGTACAGCGTGAAGAAGCTGAAGGAGGGCCCCGAGAAAAAGCGGAAGATGGGGGAGGAGGCCCGGCTGTTTTACGTGGCCATAACCAGAGCTAAAAGGAGGCTGGCGATTTCCTGGCCGAAGGCATCGCCCAGCGGCAAGAGAACCGGCCCCAGCCCGTTTCTGAACGGGATTCTTTGCAAGTATACGGAAATTCGGTAGCGGGAAAAGCCACGAAAAACCACAGAAATTTTTCATAAAATTATTGTATTCTTCATAAATTTTGCTATAATCTAAGCAAGTAATTTTACTCTGAAGGGGTTTGGGCGGACAGGCCCCGGAGGAGTGGTAAAATTTTTTAAGGAGTGACGAAAGGTATGAAGAAAAAAAACATTCTCCTCTGCGTAGCCATCGCGCTGCTGTCCCTGTTGCTGACAGCCTGCGGCGGCGGCCCGGCGAAGCCCCAGAGCTCCGGCTCCGGCAAACAGGCGGCTGATAACGGCAATAAGCTGGTTATCTACACCTCCATGAAGGAATCCCTCATCGGGCCCATCGTGGAAGGCTTCAAGAAGGCAAACCCCGGCGTGGACGTTGACTATCAGTCGGCCGGCGCCGGCAAGCTCATGGCGAAGATCGCCGCCGAGCGTCAGAGCGGAAAGATTCTGGCTGATGTTATCTGGACCAGCGAGGTTCCCGACTTCTACGCCATGAAGAAGGAAGGCATCCTGGAGAACTACAAGCCCACTAACCTGAAGGAGCTCATCAATCCCTTTGACGACTACGATGGAAGCTTCACTGCCGCCCGTCTTGGCACCCTCGGTATCGTAATCAACACCACCAAGATCAAGGATAAACCCACCCAGTGGTCTGATCTTCTGAAGCCCGAATACAACAAGGCTTTTGGTATTGCTGACCCGGCTCTCTCCGGCACCAGCTACATGTCTGTAGCCCTCCTGGAGAAGCAGTTCGGCTGGGACTTCTTCCATAAGCTCCATGACAATGGTGCCCGCATTGGCAAGGGCTCCGGTCAGGTTATCGACGACACCTCCTCCGGTGAGCTTTCCGCCAGCCTCGCCGTTGACTACATCACCAACAGCAAGATCAAGAAGGGCGCAAAGCTGGCCCTCTGCTATCCGCCCGAGCTTCTGGTAGTACCCAGCCCGGTGGCTATCTTCAAGGGCGGCAGCCATATCGACCTGGCTAAGAAATTCGTTGACTATCTCCTCGGCAAGGAAGCGCAGCAGGTTGTTGCCAATGAAGGAACCATTCCTGTTCGCTCTGATGTAACTGTTCCTGAGAAGTTCGGCCTGCCGACTCCGAAGGAAGCTGCTGAGCGCGGCATTAAGGTAAATTATACCGAGATTCTGCCGAAGAAGGCTGACACGATCAAGCAATTCACCGAGATTATCGGCAAGAAGTAAGGCCGGTACTGCGGCGGCGGAACAGTTATGTTCCGTCGCCGTTTTTTAAGTAAAAAAAGAAAGGTAAATACCGTTTTGTCTGCGTAGCCAACTGTTGTTGGTTCGCGGCAAACGCGTTTAGGAGGAACCCAAAATGGATTTTATCCATATTGAGGGGGTTTCAAAAGCATATGCCGACCACCATGTCCTGAATGATTTGACACTGGATATTCACAAAGGCGAATGCTTCACCCTGTTGGGACCATCAGGCTGTGGAAAAACTGTATTGCTCCGTCTGATCGCCGGTTTTGAAGTGCCGGATGCAGGAAAGCTCTACATTGACGAAACCCTGGTTGCCGACCCGGCGGAGCGCCTTAATGTTCCCCCGGAGAACCGGGCGATCGGGGTCGTGTTCCAGGACTATGCCGTGTGGCCGCATATGACAGTTTTTGAAAACATTGCATACCCCCTGAAGATTGCCAAGCGCCCCAAGGAGGAAATCGAGCAGCGGGTAATGGAGATGGTGGATCTGGTGGCCATGGGCGGCCTGGAGAAGCGCTATCCCTCCGAGCTTTCCGGCGGCCAGCAGCAGCGTGTCGCCCTGGCCCGGGCCCTGGTAGCCAAGCCCAATCTCCTGCTGCTGGATGAACCTATCGCCAACCTTGACGCCAATCTCCGCGAGGAAATGCGCTTCGAGATCAAGGAGCTCCAGCGGAAGCTGGGGGTAACGGTTCTCTACGTTACCCACGACCAGGAAATCGGCCTGGCCATCTCTGACCGGGTGGCCATAATGAATGACAAGGGCATCATTCAGCAGATCGGCACCCCCTACGAGATTTTTGAGCAGCCGGTGAATCCCTTTGTCTTCAACTTTATGGGCATCGCCAACTTCCTGGCCGCCCGCTTGGATGGCGGCCGGTATCTGGCTGGTACCGGTAGTCAGGAAATCCCCTGGCAGCCGCCGGAAAATTCCGGGGGGGTGGTTGACTGGGTAGCGGGCTTCCGGCCTTCCGACGTAAAGATTTCCCGAGCCGCCGAACCGGGAAAGACACTGAAGGGTGTAATCCGCCGGGCCAACTTCCTGGGAGCCATGATGGACTACCTGGTGGAGATCGACGGTACCACCCTCCGAACCAATCTGGAGACCCACCTGGCCATCAGCGAGAACCTCTTGTTTAAGGCCGGGGACGAATGCTATATCAGCTTCCTTGATCTCCACTGGTTCGAGGCAGAAAAACTGAAGGGGGCGATTCTCGAATGAACAGCACAGTGAAAAACAGCAGCTCCTTCGGGGTTGCTCAGGTCATCCTCTTTATTTCCATTGCCATCCTGGTGATCGTGGTGGCCTTCCCGGTACTGCTTATTTTCTTCAACGCGGTCTGGGTGGAGGATCACTTTGAATTTGCCAATGCCCTGAAGGTATTGTGGGAAGAGGAGGAAATATTCCAGGCGTTGATGAACTCCCTGATCATCGCCGGCGGAACCACCGTCGGCTCCACCATCGTGGGCACGTTCTTCGCCTGGCTGGTTACCCGCACGGATCTTCCTTATAAATCCTTCATGAAGAGTATGTTCCTGGTTCCCTTTATGCTCCCCTCCTTTATCGGAGCGTTGGCCTGGAAAATGCTCCTGTCGCCCAACGCGGGCTTTATCAACCGTTTCTTTATCGAAAATTTCGGCTTTGAGGGCCCGATTTTCAACGTTTATACCTACTGGGGCATCAGCGCCGTTGAGGTAATGTACCTGTTCCCCTTCGTCTTCATTCAGGTTTGCGGCGCCCTTGAGCGCATGGATCCTACCTTGGAGGAGTCGGCCCGGATTTCCGGCGCGGGACTGTTCACCATTACCAGAAAGATAACCATCCCGCTGGTACTGCCCTCCATCCTGTCCGGCGCGCTCCTGATTATGCTTTACTCCATGGCCCACTTCGGGACCGTGGCGGTGCTGGGCATTGAAAACGGCATCTACAATATCCCCACGCTGATTTACGAGCGCATCCACCAGTCCGCCGGAAGCTTTGCCTCCATCCGAACCGGCACCATTCTGGCTACGGTGCTGGTCATCAGCGCGGCCCTGATCATCTGGGCCCAGCGGAAAATCCTCGGCTCCGGCCACTATCAGATCATCGGCGGTAAGTCCTTCCGCCCCATGGAGCTGAAGCTCCGGGGACTGCGCTGGCCGCTCCTGATTTTCTGCTTCCTCTATATCGGCTTCACCATTATCCTGCCGACGGTGGTGATTTTCCTGGTGGGCGGTCTCTCCACCTACGGCCTGCCCTTTACGCCGGAGAATCTGTCCCTTGATAACTATAAGTTCATCCTTTTTGACTTTCAGGTTACCAAGGACGCCATCTTCAACAGCGTCTGGCTGGGCTTTACGGCGGCTATCATCACCATGTTTGCCGGCGTGATGATATCCTACGTTATCGTCAAGATGAACGTTCGGGGCAAGGGCATCCTTGAGTTCCTGGGAATGCTGCCCTTCTCCGTGCCGGGTTCCGTTATCGCTCTCGGCGTTATCCTGGCCTGGAGCGGCCAGTTCGGCGTCAATCTTTACAATACCGTATGGATCATTCTGGTGGCCTACATCGCCCGTTACATGGCTTTCTCCCTGAAAGCCAACTCGGCGGCTCTGGAGCAGGTACACGACTCCCTGGTGGAGGCGGCCCGCTCCTGTGGCGCTACCATGTGGCAGTCCCTGCGGGACATCGTTATCCCCCTGGTGCGGCCCGGTATGCTGGCGGCCTTCTTCCTGATTTTCCTGCCGGCTCTCCGTGAGCTCACCGTCTCCATCATGCTTTACGCGCCTACCACCCGCACCATCGGCGTGGCCATTTACACCCTCAACGAGGATGGAGAAACGGTTATGTCCGCGGCTCTGGCCGGTATCGCCCTCATCATCATCGTGGTGGGGCAGACCATCATCAACAAGCTGACAAAGAAGGAAGGTGAGTAACATGGCTTCGGAATCTGAATATGTACGCCTTGTAAACGTTACAAAGCGCTTCGGCGATGTTACTGCCGTTGATAATCTCTCCTACAACATCGGCAAGGGGGAGTGCTTCTCCATGCTGGGTCCCTCCGGCTGCGGCAAGACCACTACTCTCCGCATGGTTGCGGGCTTTGAGGATTTGTCCGAGGGAGAGGTCTGGGTTGGGGACAACCTGCTTTCCTCTCCGAAGAAAAATCACTATCTCCCCCCGGAGAAGAGGAACTTCGGCATGGTTTTCCAGGCCTTCGCCGTCTGGCCTCACCTCTCGGTTTATGAGAATGTGGCCTTCCCCCTCCGCATAAGAAACCTTGAGGCGGGAGAAATCGACCGCCGGACCACCGACGCCCTGCGGGCCACAAACCTGCTGAAGACCAAGGATGAATCCCCGGACTTTCTGTCCGGCGGCGGTAAGCAGCGGGTGGCTCTGGCCCGGGCCCTGGCCATCAATCCGGACGTAATGCTTCTGGATGAGCCACTGTCCTCTCTCGATCCCCATCTCCGGGAGGAAATGCGGTTCGAGATAAAGGACTTGCAGCAGAAGTACGGCTTTTCCATCATCTATGTGACCCATGACCAGTCTGAGGCGATGGCCCTGTCGGACAGGATCCTCGTCATGAAGCTGGGGGTAGTTCAGCAGATCGATACTCCGCTGAATATCTACAACCATCCGGCCAACAAATTCGTCTTCAGCTTTATCGGCCTGTCCAACTTCCTCACCGTGGGCAACGATGGGGGGAAAGCCGCCGTCGCCGGTGGCTGCTCGATCCCCGCTCATTGGGCGGTTCCCGATGACCTGAAGGGAGAGGGAACCCTGTCGCTGGCCAGCCGTCCCTCGGAAATCGACTTCGTGGCCAACGATGAACCGGAGTCCATTAAGGGCGTCGTCACCCGCAAGGCTTATCTGGGTGAAATCATAGACTACCAGCTCAAAATTGGCGAACAGCTGATGCGAGTGCAGAAGGGCCGCCGGGCCCCGGGCCCGGAGGTGGGAGACACTGCGGCTATCAAGCTGCTCCGTCCCTTCTGGTATCGGGAAAAGGAATAAAAAGTAAATAAAAAACGGGGCCGGCCCGCGATCTTCTGATCCGGCCTCGTTTTACCTTACCGGTAACCTCTAACTCGCCTGATTGGCTCCCAGGGGAGCTGGCAGCGAAGCCGCCTGAGGGGTGCAGATAAGCCAGCAATTCGATTTCTTTATCACCCCTCCGCCCTTCGGGCACCTCCCCTAAAGGGGAGGCTTAGAGTGGTTTGCTCTAGGAATACGTATAGTTAATCGGAAAATCCATGTCTTTTAAGATTATTTTTGGCGGTTTCATTACCTTGATCGGCTGATTTTATCCACCAGGTTACTGCCTGACCATAGTCTTGCGGTACCCCTTGTCCATATTCATAGCAAACGCCAAGATTGTTTTGGGCCAGTGCGTGTCCTTGGTTCGCTGCTTTCCGATACCATTTGACCGCCTCGCTATAACTTTGCTGTATTCCCTGACCGTTGGCATAGCAAAGGGCAAGATTATACTGAGCGTCGGCATGGCCCTGTTCGGCTGCTTTCCGATACCAGCTTACTGCCTTACTATAATTTTTCTGTATTACCCAGCCATCTTCATAGCAAAGGCCAAGATAATACTGGGCCAGGTCAAGCCCCTGCTCTGCCGCTTTCCGGTACCAGCTTACCGCCTCGCTATAATTTTGCTGTACGCCCCGACCTTTTTCATAGCAGAGGCCAAGGACAAGCTGGGCTTGTGCAAGATCTTGCTCGGCTGCTTTGCGATACCAGCTTACTGCTTCGTTATAATTTTGCTGTACTCCGTGGCCCTGTTCATAGCAAAGGCCAAGATAATACTGGGCCCATGCAAAATCTTGAACTGCCGCTTTCTGATACCAGCTTACCGTCTCGCTAAAATTTTGTTGCACCCCCAGACCATACTCATAGCAAAGGCCAAGAGCATTTTGGGCGGCTGCAAGACCCTGCTCGGCTGCTTTCCGATACCAGCTTACAGCCTCGGCATAGTCCTGCGGCACTCCGCGACCATGTGTATAGCAAGTGCCAAGACAGACTTGGGCCAAGTCAAGGCCTTGTTCCGCCGCTTTCCGATACCAAGTTACTGCCTCGTCATAGTTCTGCGGCACACCGTGGCCCTGTTCATAGCAAGCGCCAAGTCTAAACTGAGCAAAGGCAAGGCCCTGTTCCGTTGCTTTGCTATACCAGCTTATTGCCTCGCTATAATTTTGCTGTACACCGTGGCCTTGTTCATAGCAAGCGCCAAGGCTATACTGGGCCAAGGAAAGACCTTGAACTGCTGCTTTTCGGTACCATTTTACTGCCTCGCCATAGTCCTGTGGGACTCCGTGGCCATATTCATAGCAACCGCCAAGATTACACTGGGCATCTGCATCACCTTGTTCGGCTTTTTCCCGCAGCTGGTCGACATAATCAGCCGGGGTTAAGTGCTCCTGATTATTCCCGCCGTTGCTTCGGGCATAACCGGCAGGGGAGAGGGCAATGCAAATCAGCGCTGTAACCAATAGCATAGAACGCAGCAGTTTCATTGTGATTCCTCCTTCGCTTCATGAGCTGCTCCTTAAGGAAGTCATTCTTTTCCGGTAAAAGGGACACTCTATTGACGATTCACCTGTTCTTACAAAGCCAGTATAGCATTGCAAAGGGACGATTACAAGGACAAAACGCCCCTGGCAGACCGTTCAAAAAAGCCGGTATTTTTTCACTGTATGGCTTCAGCCTGTCATTTTCCCTTCATTGCTTTTTTAATCCAGTTCTAATATAATTACCCTTGGATTCTAATTTTTTCCCGTTACGATACAGCCATGATAATTTTTGAGAAATATTAAAAAACAGAAAGGATGGAATCGATCATGAAAAAGATGGATGTAAAGAAATTTGCGGCGGCGGCTCTGCTTGGAATCTTCGCTTTAGGCGGCGGCTTTGCCGCTTGGTCCGCCAGCCCTTCGCCGGCTGCTGCTCACCACGGCAGATGGAACTGCGATGGGCCCCGGCGGGGTGACTGCCCCTACGATGGGCAATGTTATGACCGCCAGCCGGGAGAAAATTATGGACGGGATCGTCGGGATTCGTATCGTGACAACGAACGGTAAAGAAGGGCGGGCGGTTCATTTTACGGGAGCGACGGGGTTCCTCCAAAAATGAACCGTTATGATCAGGATATACGGTCAGGATAATTTACGGTAAACAGCAGTGATGAGAAAGGATTGCACAGGTGATGAAAAAAATGAATGTGAAGAAACTGGCGGCGGCCGCCCTGCTGGGCATCTTCGCCGCAGGCAGCGGTTTTGCCGCCTGGTCGGCGAATCCCTCTTTTGCCGCCGCGGACAGACATCATGGAGACTGGAACTGCGGCGGGCCTTGGCGGAGCGACTGCCCCTATTATGACAATCAGCCGGGAGAAAATTGTCCTGAATGGTCAGAATGGCGGGGTTGGCACAATGGACACTGGCGGGGAGCAGATTTTCAGCGGGGCGGCTGGGTTCCGGATAAAAAGGATTACAAGGTGATTTCTGCGGAAATAGCGAGGGATTTCGGCTTGGATGAAAAGGAGATCCTGGCGGCCTGTAAAGACAAGCGGAGCCTTTGGGATATAATGCATGCGGCGGCTGTGGCAAAGGCTTCAAATCAGCCCTTTGCCAATGTTATCCGGTTCAAGACGGCGGAAAACAGCTGGGGGGATGTACATGCCGCTATGCGGGTTTCCCCGGCTATGATGAGGGCAGCCAGGGCTGATGCAATGACAGGCCATATAGCGGCCAGGCTGGCTATGGATAAGGCTCAGGTGAAGGGCCTGTTGGAAGAGGGCTATCGCCCGAGAGATATTTTCTGCGCTTCCGTGATCGCAAAGCTCTCTAATACCGGAGTGAAGGAAATTTTGCAGGAAAAGAAGATCAATAACTGGTGGCAGGATGTTGCCCAGGCCCATAACATAGATCGGGAAACATTCTGGGGAGCAATGCAGGAGATGGGCGGCTTCGGAGCCGGTTTTCACGGCAGGGGCCGTTACGGCGGAGGCCATCGTCCCATGCCTCTGCCCCTTGAGGCGGAATAATCAAAATAAAAATGAGGCGGGTTACCGTCTCATTTTTTTGTGCTATATTCTTTTTTGTAATATATCGGAGCTTTTGTTTCGGGGACAACTGTTCCTGAGGCCTCCGGAGACAGGGACAGCTTCCACAGCTCTGCGGACAGCAGGTCAAGAGCCAGCATTTCCTGTAAGGCCGTCAGGGGAGCAGCCGGTTGGGAGCCACGCTGGGCAAGCCGGGGAAGGAAATCCCGCAGGGTGGTTATCACCGGCAGGGCACTGCCAATATTTTCCTTGTTCCGATGCCGGTTCCGAAGCAGGGCCAGGAGCTGCCTGCCCCGGTCATCAAAGGCCAGTGGTCTCAGGTACAGGGGGCCGGTTTCGTCAAAAAGCCGGACAGCCTTTTCGGAAAGGTTCAGCAGGGCGGCGGTCAGCAGGCGGGACAATCTCGTGTAGGGGTACCGCTTAGATTTCAGGGTGACCGCCAGCCGGGCCAGGCTGGTGACCGCCGGTTCCCGCAGGGCGGCCCAAAGGAGATTTTCCAGTCCTTCGCCCACGCCGTGGATGCGGGAAAGCTCGGCGGCGGTCAGGGGCAGCAGCCGTCCGAGAATTGCCGGGAACAGCCTGGCCGGATCAGACAGCCGGCCATTTTCGCGTATTTGGGAAAGTTCGCCGGCAATCTGGGTAGGCATTGATTGCAAAATTTCCGGAGGACATTCATCGATGGACAGCAGGGCTTTTCTGATGGCGGAGGCGCTGGCCACTGCCACTCCCGCCAGACTGCCTGCCGCTTCCTGATGGTAGCCGGCTCCTTTTCGGGGGATGAGAAGGGGCGTTAGGGAAGGAGCATATTTTTTTATTGCCCGGAGGTACTGAACCGCCAGGATATTGTTGGGGGACTTTATGGTTTCCTGAAGGACGGCGGCGTCGGCCCGGCTTCCCCAGCGGGCCGCCAGAGCTTCGCTGAAGGAAGCGGCATAGGAGCCGCCTGATTTCAGCCGGGATTTCAGCGGGCCGATAATGGAGCCGTCGCCGCTGAGGTCGGCGATGGATTGCAGCAGGAGCAGGTCGTCCGTCTCTGCCCCAAAGGCGATGGTATCGGCCCCGGCCGAAGCCAGCAGCCTGACTCCTCCGGCGGCGAAGCCCTGGGCGCTCCGCAGGGAAAAGGCGGCGGGAAGCTCCAGCAGAAGATTGACGCCCCCCTCCGCAGCCCAGCGGGCCCTCGTCCACTTGTCCGCCAGGGCGGGGGCTCCCCGCTGGGTGAAGTAGCCGCTCATGGCGGTGATGACAGGAACATCTCCCAACCGGCGGCGGATTTCCTGCAGCTGATAGCGGTGGCCGTTGTGGAAGGGATTGTATTCGGCAATTATTCCAACTGTGCGCATAAAATTTTGACTCCTGTCATGGGGGAGAATGAGAGAGGATGTGCCAATAAGAGGCGCTTTTCGCAGAATGGATTTTCGGACTTTTATATTAAAGGGGCTGTGAAAAGAGATCGCTCAATTTTCACAGCCCCTTAATGATGAAGTAGTTAGGTGACCTTAATGTATTTCAGGGTAAGTTAAAATGTAATATCAATAGCTCGCCCTTATAAGACTGACCTCGTAAATAAAATTCGCCGAAAACCCGCTCTCGCTCAATAATCAACATAGTGGTGGTAAGCTCTGCCATCGTTACACTCGGCAATCGCTAACCACCAATGTTGATTAACGGTTTTCTTGCGGATATTATTTACGAGGGATTACACCAATGAGATTACATACAGCGGTAGACGCCTACGACCTTGCCGAGAATCCGTACCTGCTTCTCGAAGAAAGGTTCCATATCGTCGTTTTCCGGCTGGAGACGCCAGCCGTTCTTTTCCTTGTAGATGCGCTTTACGGTAGCGGATTCTTCGTTGACCAGGGCCACGCCGATGTCGCCGTTGCGGATGGTGTCCTGCTGCTGCACCAGAACGTAGTCCCCGTCCAGCATACCGATTTTAATCATGCTGTCCCCCTGAATGCGGAGCATGAAAATCTGGTTTCCGTTGCTGCCGACGAGGCTCTCCGGAAATGTATAGGTATCCTCTATGTTCTCTTCCGCCAAAATGGGGACGCCGGCGGCCACAGTGCCCACCAGGGGAACCGGAACGGAGCGGGACCAGGGTTTCTTGTCCAGCAGGTCGATGGCTCTTGGCTTCGTGGGGTCGCGGTGGATAAGTCCCCGGCGCTCCAGCATCCGAAGGTATGCGTGTACCGTTGAGCTGGATTTCAGGCCAATGGCGTCGCCGATTTCCCGGACAGAGGGGGGATAGCCGTGGCCGGCGGCGAAGTCCTCGAGAAATCTGTATATGGCATCCTGGCGCTGGCTGGCCGTCTGATTTTTTCTGTGGGGCATTTTAACACCTCGCTAAATAAAATTTCTGTTTGCTTTATTTTAGCACACAAATTTTGAAATGTGAATATTTTTTTGCCGGAGGATGGAATATTTCCTAAAAAAGAAAGACTCTCCAGATCATTGAGGAGGGGTAAATAATTGCAATTTTTTTTCATACTGTGTAAAATAAAACCGGCGGGAGGGTCAGACGTTGCGCTGACTTTTTCAGAGGGTTAGAGGCTGCGCTGTACAGGCGGCAGTCAGAAAATTTCATTTTGTTTGAGAGGACGCCCCATGAAGCACAATGAATATCAATACGAGGAAATGGTTCTGGAGCTGAGAGAAGCCGTGCGGATGCGCCGGCTCACCATGACCAGCCGTATTCAGATAATGCGGGATACGCAGATAAAATTCAACGGAGCTAATCCCATACTGGAGTGGTACTACGACCGGGAGGGCATGGCCGCTCTTGCTTCGGCGGTTCTGGACGAGGTGGACGAAGCCGGCAGCGTTCTCGTCAGCGTCGAGGGGGAAGGGGGGCCGGCTCAACGGCTGCTGGACATCGCCCAGTACGTTGAGGATGTGCCCTATCTGGAGGAGATCACCGTGGCTCAGGCCCTTTGGGAGATGGAAAAGGCGCTGCGGTCGTGACCGACGCGGAAATATTTTATGACCGGTGCCCCGATGACACCGGTTTTATTTTTGGAAAATGTCTCGGAAAAGTCTTTGCATTTTTTCACGGTCAGCGTTATAATAAAGTCAATTTTCGCAAACTAAAGAAGTAAAGTTTGCAATGCTTTTGAAGATCGGAGGAAGAAAAAATGGTAAACCCAAAGTTGAGGGATGAACAGAATGACCGCCTTTGTCAGGCAGTCCTTTCGCTTGAGACCTTGGAGGAAGCCTATCAGTTCTTTGAGGACATCTGCACCATCGGCGAATTAAAGGCGCTTGCCCAGCGGATGGAAGTGGCAGCGATGCTCAGCGAGGGCTGTACCTACGAGTCAATCGTTGAAACCACCGGCGCCAGCACCGCCACCATCAGCCGGGTGAAGCGCTGTCTGCACTACGGCGCCGACGGTTACCAGCTTGTTCTTGAACGGATGAAGAAGCAGCAGCAATAACGACTAAAGGATGTTCCCTGCTTCGGCTTAGTAAGCGGCGTGTCCGCATCAGCTGACACGGTGGAGTTGATATCGACCTCGCCGCTCTCTGCAAAGAGAAAGGAAAAGGGCATTGTTAAGGTGGAAAGATGAATAATCGGGAAGCAGCTTTGAAGATTCCGTACGGTACCAGAGATTTCCTGCCGGCGGAGGCCGCGGACAAACGTCGGGTGGAGTCGGCCATAGCGGCGGCCTTCGCTGCCTGGGGTTACGACGAGGTGGTTACCCCTACTATTGAATATATAGATAACCTCACCAAGGGCTCCGAGGTTGTCCTTGAGCCGCATATGTTCAAGCTATTTGACCGGGACAACCGGACGCTGGCCCTTCGCCATGAGATGACCACTCCCATTGCCCGGCTGGCGGCAAGCCGCTTTAAGGAGGCAGGCTTACCCCTGCGCCTTTCTTATGTCAGCGACGTGTTCCGTTACGAGCAGGCTCAGACCGGCCGTCAATGTGAGTTTTTTCAGGCCGGCGTGGAGCTGATGGGCTCCGACAATGCGGCGGCGGATGCGGAGATAATCGCTTTGGCGGTAAAAGCCATCGAGGCAGCCGGATTGGATGATTTTACGGTGTGCCTTGGTCAGGTGGATTATGTGCGGGCCGTGCTTCGCGAGCTGGGGCTGGATGATGAAGGGCGCCGGCTGGTGGAGCAGGCAATGGAGAAGCATGACCTGGTAGGGCTGGAAAAGCTTGCCCGGCGGCTGAATCTTTCCAAAAGCGCTGCCGAAATTATCCGGGAGCTGCCGGTGCTTCACGGAGGCTCCGAGCTGCTGGCCAGGGCAGAAGCCCTCACGGACAGCGAGGATGCCCAGGCGGCCGTGTATAACCTCAGAAGCATCCGCGCCCTGCTGGCGGATTACGGGGTAGCGGACAGGGTCGTCTTTGACCTGGGGGTTATCCGGGACTTTGGCTACTACACCGGCATGGTTTTTGAGGCTTACGCTCCGGGATTGGGCTTTCCCTTGGCCGGCGGCGGCCGCTATGACAACCTGCTGGCCGAGTTTGGCCGTCCCTGCCCGGCCACCGGCTTTGCTCTGGGCATCGACCGCCTCATGCTGGCCAAGGAGCGTCAGGGACAGGGGGCGGTCTGGGTAGCGCGGGATGTGTATGTGGCCTACGGCCCGGGGAAAATTTCCGAGGCTATCCGCCGGACTATGGAGCTGAGGGCGGCGGGAAAAACTGTGCTGACCGCTCTTTCCAGCGAGACGAGAGCCCAGGCGGAGGCCGAAGCGAAATCACAGCAGGCGGCGGAATTGATATACATAGGCTGAGAAATGGGATTTTTCCATCGGATAAACCAGTACCTGCAGGCGGTCAAAACCGAGCTTTTTGGCGTCGACGGGGAGGAATATATCGACCGATACCTTAGCAGGGAGGAACAGCGGCTGTGGAAAAGGCAGACGGCTCCCGACAGGGCCCATTCCCTGAGGGTGGCCCAGACGGCGGACAGGCTGCAAAGGTCGTCTCCGGTAAGGATATCCCCTGAGGACAGGGCGGCTTTGCTGAAGGCGGCGCTGCTCCATGACCTGGGCCGGGGCGAGTTTGGCAGCTCCCTGGCCAAATCACTGGCGGTACTGCTTCCCCTCTGGAATCGGGACAAATACCGGTTTGCGGCGGATGAGGCGGCCATCAGACGGCTGGGCAGGGCGAAGCCGGACGCTGGAGAGGTCGCCCGGCGGCTGGGGGCTTCCGGCAAAGACAGTGGAGCAGGAAATAAAAAACAGGACGCCGGGAGGCGTCCTGAGACTGCCGGTAACTTTTGGGAAGAGAGCTGGTTTGCCAGGCTTATGTACCATTACTATTATCATCCGGAAATCGGGGCGGAGCGGCTGCTGGAGCTTTACGGCAAAGGCGGCAGGCCCGTGAGCGGCCAGCAGGCACGGATCGTCTGGCTGGTGAGACACCACCGGGATGACACCGCCGGAAATGACGTCCTGCTGAAGCTTCTCATGGAAGCGGACAGGCAGAATTAGCCGCCGCGGCCCCGGTGAGAGGGACGAAGCGGCTGATTATACCCGAGGGGGCAGAATTAGTAGCCGCGAGCCTTGTCTACCATGTTTTTCATCTTTTCTACGGCCGGGAATACCTTCAGGTTTTCGCAGAAAATCCCCACTGTCCGGGGCAGGTACATAGGAGAAAGGGACGCGTCGTGAGGCGTGATGATGAGATTCGGAGCGTCCCAGAGGGGGTTCTCCGGCGGCAGGGGCTCGGTCCGGAACACGTCAAGGGAAGCTCCGGCGATAAGACCCTCCTTCAAGGCGGCGGCCAGATCCTCATCCACGACGGTTTCTCCCCGGGAAACGTTGATGAAGATGGCATTGGGTTTCATCCTTTTGAAGCGGGTGATATTGAACAGATCCTTGGTGTCATCGGTGACGGGAAGGGTCACGATCACCACGTCCCCCTGGGAAAGGGCCTCGTCAAGCTCCCGGTTGCTGTACACCTTGTCAATGCCGGGGAGGGGGCTGACCCGCTGCTT
>CAJTSO010000020.1:30221-30464 GCA_910579115.1 uncultured Selenomonadaceae bacterium | reverse complement strand
GCCTTGACGATATGCTGGAAGCCGTGGGCATCGGCCGGGATAAGCTCTGCACTTACTGCTGGGACGGAAACGAATAAAATTTACTGTCAGGAGAAAAACTAATGAAATTAGGAATTGTGGGCCTGCCCAACGTAGGCAAGTCAACTCTCTTTAACGCCATAACAAAAGCCGGTGCAGAAGCGGCCAACTACCCCTTCTGCACCATCGAGCCAAACGTGGGCATGGTCGCCGTCCCCGATAAGC
>CAJTSO010000020.1:27866-30211 GCA_910579115.1 uncultured Selenomonadaceae bacterium | reverse complement strand
GTTCTCACCGATATGTACCACTCCAAAAAGACCACCCCCGCCGCCGTGTCATTTGTGGACATTGCCGGGCTGGTAAAGGGCGCCTCCGCCGGGGAGGGTCTGGGCAACCAATTCCTCGAACATATTCGTCAGGTGGATGCCATCGCCCACATTGTCCGCTGCTTCGAGGATGATGACATCACTCATGTGGAGGGCGGCGTTGACCCCATCCGGGATATTGAAATCATCAACACCGAGCTGTGCCTGGCGGATTTGGAGGTTGTGGAAAAACGCCTCGCCAAGCTTGTCCGCCTCACAAAGTCCGGCAGCAAGGAGGCAAAGGCCGAGGAAGCTCTGCTGAACCAGGTAAAGGAGGGCCTCTCGGAAGCCCTCCCCCTCCGGCGGCAGAACATTTCCCCCGAAGAAAAGGAGCTTATCCGCGACCTGAATCTCCTGACCGACAAGCCTACCCTCTACGTTGCCAACGTTTCCGAGGACGACGCCGCGGACCCTGCCGCCAACCGGTACGTTGCCAGGGTAGCGGAGTATGCCAATGAAGAAGGCGCGGAGCTGGTATCCATCAGCGCGAAGGTGGAATCGGAAATAGCCGACCTGGAGGAGGACGAGGCAAAGGAATTTTTGAAGGCCCTGGGGCTTGAGGAAAGCGGGCTCCACCGCCTCATCAAGGCCGCATTTACCCTGCTTGGGCTCCTGACCTTCCTCACCGCCGGCCCCGATGAGTGCCGGGCCTGGACCATCCGGCAGGGCACCACCGCCCCCAAAGCCGCTGGAAAAATCCACAGCGATATTGAGCGGGGCTTCATTCGGGCGGAAATCGTCAACTACGACGACCTGATCGCCTGCGGCAGCAACGCCGCCGCCCGGGAAAAAGGCAAGGTCCGCCTGGAGGGCAAGGACTACATCATGCAGGACGGGGACGTTACCTACTTCCGCTTCAATGTGTAAAAATCTTGCAGGCTCCCCTGGATGGAAGCCTGCAGGATCTAATATAAGTCCAGCACAACCAGCCCAAAGCGGCGCCTCACCGGTGCCGCTTTCTGCCATAAACCAGAGGAGCAGAACCATGCATGGCGTATTTGATATTGTGGGTCCCATAATGATCGGCCCCTCCAGCTCTCACACCGCCGGAGCCTGCCGCCTGGGGCTCATGTCCCGAGCCATTCTCGGCCACCAGCCAAAGGAGGCTGTCATTGAATTTGTCGGCTCCTTCGCCGCCACCTATCGGGGTCACGGCACTGACCGAGCCATCATTGCCGGTCTTTTGGGAATGGCTCCCGACGATGAACGGCTCCCTTACTCCTTTGATATTGCCCGGGAGGTCGGCCTCACCTACAGCTTTTCCCTCCCGAAAAAAACCGGCCTTCATCCTAACACCGCCATACTCCGCCTGACGGACGCCAGCGGCCATACAGTCCGGATAGAGGGGGCTTCCATCGGCGGCGGCAACATCGTTATCCGGGAGCTGAACGGCTTCCGGCTCGACCTTTCCGGCGCCCTGCCCTCCCTCATCGTCGCTCATCTGGACCGGCCCGGCGTCATTGCCGGCATCACCCGCCTTATCGCCGAAACCGGCGGCAACATCGCCTCCATCCGGGACATTCGGGAAAAGCGGGGACAAACCGCCCTGATGGTCATTGAAACAGACGAGGAGCTTTCCCCCGTACATGTCCAAAGAATTACCGCCAGCCGCCATATTCTCACGGCCTTCACCGTTCCAAAATTATGAGCTGTCAAGGAAAGGCATCGGAGGAAACACAAATGTATGATTTTTCAACCATCGCTGAACTGACAGCCGAAGCAGAAAAAAATCGCCTGCCCATAAGCAGTATCGTCATCGCCCGGGAGGCCCACGACTCGCAGCGGTCCTACGATGAGGTCGTCTCTCAGATGCGGGCCAGCTGGCTCACCATGAAGAAAGCCATCGACAGGGGGATCCGTACCCCGGGAAAATCCGTCAGCGGGCTGACCGGCGGCGACGCTCCCAAAATTTTTCACCGGCTCTCTGACCCGGAAGTCAGATCCTATCTGGGCAATCTGGCCTCCTGTGCCTGCGCCGGGGCGATTGCCGTGGCGGAGGTCTCCGCCGGAATGGGCCGCATCGTCGCCTGCCCTACCGCGGGCAGCTGCGGCATTGTGCCCGGCGCTCTGTATGCCGCCCACCGTTACATTATAAAAAATGACGAGGCCATTGTCCGGGCCCTCTTTACCGCCGCCGGATTCGGCATGGTCGTTGACCGCATGGCCTGCATTGCCGGCGCGGAAGGCGGCTGTCAGGCGGAATGCGGCACTGCCGCCGCCATGGCTGCTGCCGCCCTCACGGAGCTGGGCGGCGGGACCCCGGAAGC
>CAJTSO010000020.1:15079-27827 GCA_910579115.1 uncultured Selenomonadaceae bacterium | reverse complement strand
CTGCGACCCGGTTGCCAGGCTGGTAGAGGTTCCCTGTATAAAGCGCAACGGCTTCATAGCCGTCCATGCCCTCACCGCCGCAGACATGGCCCTGACCGGGATACGCTCCGTCATTCCACCTGACGAGGTGATAATGGCCATGAAGGAAATAGGCGACCTGCTGCCCCTTGCCCTCAAGGAAACCGCCGCCGGAGGCCTGGCCGCCACCCTTACCGGCCGCCGCCTCAAGGAGCAGATATTCGGCAGCCAGTCAGAGTAAAAATACCGCAGGCTGATAAACTCAGTCCTGCGGTATTTTTCCTGTGTGCATAGGCGGAGCCTGACCGTGAAATCCATCCGGATATTGTGCCAAAACAACTATTTATATTTTGCACAATGCTTATCTTTATTGTATAATCTAGGCGGTATATTGTAAGTGAAGCGACCTGCAATCGATGTTTTCGATATTTTCTTTTAGTCTAAAAGGAGCTGCACAATGCCTTTATTATCAGCCAACGGGAAAAAGCTCTCCCCCGCGGAAATCAGAATGAACGATCTGGCCGTTGGACTTCTGCTTCAGCGGTTTCAGGCAGTGATATTCAGCTATAGCCCGGCCGACGACACCCTCATCCTGAAGACCGCTCCGGACACCGGCGGGCCCGTTACCCTCAAGGTTTCCCACTTCGCCGCCTCCCACTATCAGGTTGCTCCATCAGACCTGGAAATCATGCCCCAGCTTTTAATGATAAGCTCCCACTTCCGGTACATGATGAACCATAGCCCCGAAGGCGTACTGGACTGCGCCGAAGAAACCTCCGGCATCTGGTTTCATTTATACTATCTTCACCGCCAGGATGACTCCGGCAGCGACCTTGTTGTGGGCTTCCTGTCCACCGCCCGCGAGGCAGAATCCAGCCGCCGGGAGCTTAACACCGCTGCCAGCCGCCATCCCATAACAAAGCTGCCCCTTACGGATGCCACCTCCGCTCTGGTAGACCAGGCCATTTCCCGCCTTTCTCCCGGTGAAAAGGGCGTCATCTTCTATTTTGACCTGAGCGACTACCCAAAACTTATCAGAGAGCACGGACTGTCTGCGGCCGAATCATATATCCGCCAGCTGGCGGACGTGCTGCGCACCGACTTCCGCAGCGGCGATATCATCGGACAAATTGCGGACGACAGGTTTGTAATTTTCTTCAACGGATACTTTACCATCGATGTGATCGAGAGCCGGGCCCAGCACCTTATCAACCTGTTCCGCAAAGTCCGCACCGAGCTGATATCTCCCGTAGCCTGCAACCTTGGCGTTGCCGTTACCGGCTCCAACGGCATCGGTTTTTCCCAGCTTCTGCCCAAGGCGGCCCATTCCCTGGAAATCGCGAAGCGCCGGGGGCAAAATCGTTACTGTATGTTTGATGAGTAATTCTATTTCGGAGTGATATATTTTGGCAAAAGTTCCTAAACCAAAGAGTTCCCTTCTTTTCTATTACGGCCTTGCCCTATTTATTCTCGCCGTGTTCAACTGGCTGGGCAAGCCCTATCTTGACGAAGGAAAAGTAAAAACCGTCGACTACAGCGCCTTCCTGGAAATGACGGAGCAGAAATCCATCGAAAGGATCGAGATGGACGAAAACCGCATCGTCTTCAAAGGCACAGATGGCCATAAGTACCAGACCGGGCCGATGACCGACCCCAAGCTGGTGGAAAGGCTGAAGGATTCCGGCATCCCCTTTACCGCCGAGATTCGGGAAACCCCTTCCCTCATCATGAGCCTCATCGTGAACTGGGTTCTGCCGATCCTGATATTCTTCGCTCTGGGCCAGTTCATGAGCCGCCGGATGTTTGGCGGCGGCAGCGGCCCCGGCAATATGTTCAGCTTCGGCAAGAGCAACGCGAAGGTCTTTGACCCGGCCAGCGCCACTATTCGCTTTAAGGACGTAGCCGGAGAGGACGAGGCCAAGGAAAATCTCTCGGAAATCGTTGACTATCTCCATAACCCCAACAAATACACTGCTATCGGCGCTTCCATGCCCAAGGGCGTCCTCCTGGTAGGCCCTCCCGGTACCGGCAAAACCATGCTGGCCAAGGCCGTTGCCGGAGAGGCAGGGGTTCCCTTCTTCTCCATCGCCGGTTCCGAATTCGTGGAAATGTTTGTGGGCATGGGCGCCTCCAAGGTTCGTGACCTCTTCAAACAGGCAAAGGAAAAAGCCCCCTGCATCGTGTTTATCGATGAGGTAGACGCCATCGGCCAGAAGCGCCACGGCGCCGTCATGGGCAACGACGAGCGGGAACAGACCCTCAACCAGCTCCTGACGGAAATGGACGGCTTCGGCGGCAACTCCGGCGTAATTATTCTCGCCGCCACAAACCGCCCCGACTCCCTTGACCCTGCCCTGCTCCGCCCCGGCCGCTTCGACCGCCGGGTCCCGGTAGAGCTTCCCGATCTGGAAGGCCGGGAAGAAATCCTCAAGGTTCACGCTCAAAAAATCAAGACCACCACCGACGTGGATTTCCACACCATCGCCCGCATGGCAGCCGGCGCTTCCGGCGCCGAGCTGGCGAACATCATCAACGAGGGAGCCCTGCGGGCTGTCCGCAGCGGCCGCAGTGAAGTCTGTCAGGCAGACCTGGAGGAAAGCGTCGAGGTGGTCATCGCCGGCTAACAGAAAAAGCACCGTATCCTCTCCGACAAGGAGAAGCGTACCGTCGCCTACCATGAAATCGGCCATGCTCTTGTAGCCGCCCGCCAATCCGGCTCCGCTCCCGTCCAGAAGATTACCATTATCCCCCGGACCAGCGGCGCCCTTGGCTACACCATGCAGGTAGAGGAAAAGGATAAATACCTGCTCTCCAAGGAAGACTTGGAAAACAAAATCGCCACCCTCACCGGCGGCCGGGCGGCGGAGGACGTTGCCTTCGGCGTCATCACCACCGGCGCCGCCAACGATATAGAGCAGGCAACCAAGCTGGCCCGGGCCATGATAAGCCGTTACGGCATGAGCGAGGACTTCGGCATGGTGGCTCTGGAGACAGTGACCAACCAGTATCTCGGCGGCGATACCACCCTTGCCTGCTCCACTGCCACCCAGGAAGCAATCGACCGTCAGGTAATTGCCCTGGTAAAGAAACAGTATGAGGCCGCCAAGAAAACTCTCATAGAAAACCGCGATGCTCTCAACCGCCTCTCTGATTACCTGTACGAAAAGGAAACCATTACCGGAGAGGAATTTATGCAGATACTCAACCAGTTCCCAGTTGACGGCGAAGCGGCTGAAAAGGCGCCTGTGACCATTGGTTCAGCGCAAACTGTTGCAGAAAATGACGACAGCGGGGCTGATTCCCCTTCGTAAATTGCAATAACAAATTGAACAAAATGTAAAATCTTGTCGTCCATGATTTTGCCTCCAATTTTCTCTGCTACTAAGCTCTGCCATCTCTTTTACCCTCTCAGTCAATCCTGACGGATGACTGCTCTTGCAAACTACTAAGCTCTACTATCGCTATGCTCAGCAGTCGCTAAGTAGTTTGCATGGCTCGCATTAAATGCGCTTCGCTTATTAAGTGCTCCTGCCAACCCGGAGGGAGAGCCAAGGGGCGTTCTTGCCTCTCCCTCTGGGAGAGGTGGCACATCGTCAGATGTGACGGAGAGGGCTCATGCCGGCCTACAGGGGAGCCAACGCAAAACAACAGAGGCGCCTATGGGAGTATTCTCATAGGCGCCTCTGTTGTTTTGTTCTATTGTTTTTGTAAAGCTCAAAGTCCCCGCTCCCGCCACTTTGCCTGTTCAGCTGTATCTCTGGCAATGTCCTCCGGGGTTCTTTCCTCGTTTATGGACTTCCAGCGGTTGTGAAGCCAGAACCATTCCTCCGCGTGGCTGCGGATGTGCCGCTCCAGCACGGCGGACACCTCCATGACGGCCTTGCGGATATCGGCCTCCTTATCGCTGGTTTTTTCCACCTTGATCCGAGGATGAATTGTGATTGTATGGGTACCGTCCGGATGACGGGTAATAAACCCGGGATAAAGGGGCGCTCCCCGGAAACGGGCCAGCACCGCCGGTCCTTTGACAAAATTTGTAAGCTGCCCGCCAAACCAGGGGAAACGGATCCCGTCCCGAATGTCAGAGTCCTGATCTGACAGCAGTCCGATTACCTTTCCTTCCCCCATGAGCTTGTACATTTCCCGGACGTCAGTCTTGTAGGTAATGTGCATTCCGATGAGGCGGCGGTACTCATTGATGAATTTATTGAAGCCCGCTTCCTTTTGCTTTTGGGCGACCCCCACGATGGGGAAGCCTGCCTGACAGAGGGCTCCGCCCATCAGCTCCCAGTTTCCCGCATGGCTGGTGGCAATCACCGCGCCCTTGCCCTCTTTCAGGCCTTCCGCAAGATACTCTTCCCCTTCGATCCGGACGAAATCCTTCATCCGGCCAACGGTGACGGGAAAGCGCATGACCTCCATTATCATGGGGCCAAACCGTTCCCAGCTGGCCCGGGCGATCCGCAGACCTTCCTGCCGGTCCACTCCCAGGCAGCGAATCACTTGTCCCACAGCCATGTCCCGGCGCTTTTTCGGGACAGCCCACCAGGTAACATGGCCCAGTATTTCCCCCAGCCCCATGGCAAATCCATTAGGCAGCAGACAGGCGAGCTTGCTGAATACTTTCGACAGCCAATAAGTCATGGAGGCTCCTCATTTATTGCCAAAGCCAAACATGGCCTCGTACTTGGCGATTTTCTTTTCCAATTCCTTAAACTTCTTCAACAATCCCGGCAACCGCTTCAAGGTTGCCTCCATCCGGAGCCATTCCTGATGAGGCTGAACCGGGAAGCCCGCCCCGAAGTATTTTTCCGGCATATTGTTGGTAATGCCGCTTCGGGCGGCGTAGATGGAATTGCCGCCGATGGTGATGTGGCCGACAGTTCCCACCTGACCGCCAAAGGTGCAGTAATCCCCGGTTGTAACAGAGCCGGAAATACCGGTCTGAGCCACGATGAGATTATGCTTGCCGATATGGTCGTTGTGGCCGATATGGACGAGGTTATCGATCTTCGTGTCGTCACCGATGGTGGTAGAACCCATTGCCGCCCGGTCTACGCCTACATGGGAGCCGATTTCCACATCATCCCCCAGCACTACGTTGCCGATCTGCTGCATCTTCACATGGATCCCGTCCTTGGGGGTAAAGCCAAAGCCGTCGGAGCCGATGACGGCGGAGGCGTGGATGATATTCCGCTTGCCCACAACACATCCTTCCCGGATAGTGGCGTTAGGATACACGGTGGTTCCTTCGCCGATCACGGCGCGCTGGCCGACAAACACGCCGGGATACAGGGTAACATTATCCCCAATTTCCGCATAGTCATCTATGTAGGCAAAGGCCAGCACGGTGACGTTATTGCCCAGCTTTACATCCTTGCCGATATAGGCCCGGTCGCTTACTCCTGCTTCATGGACCACCGGCGGGGCATAGATTTCCAGAAGTTTGGCAAAGGCGGCCTTTGCATCGTCCACGTAGATCACGGTTTGGGTGAAATCCCCGCTGCCCCGGGCCAGAACGATGGCCCCGGCCTTTGTTCCATGGGCGGCCTCCACGTACTGGTCAACGGCAAAGGTGATATCTCCGGAGCCAGCCGCCTCCAGACTTGCCGCTCCGGTAATAGCAATATTTCCGTCACCCTTCAGCTCTCCGCCCAGCAGCTGGGCAATTTCCTGCACTGTCTTAGTCAAAATACATTTCCCTCTCTGAGCAAAATTACTTATTTTGCAGCTTGCCGATTACCTCGTCAGTGATATCCACGCCTCCCCACATAATCAGTCTGGCCTGAGCGTCACTGGCCACTACCACATCGAGCTTTTTCGCCTTGCTTATTTCCGCAAGGACACCATCCAGCGCGGTCCGTACCTTTTCGGTATACTCCTGGTTTATACCGGACAGCTCCTGCTGGAGAGCCTGCCCCTGCCTGGCGTATTCCTCTTCACCCAGCTGAGCCCGGTTATTCTCCAGCTCCATGAATTTCTGCTGTCCCTCCTTCAGCCTGGCATTGCCTTCATCCATGATGGCTGTTATCTGAGCAGCCTCCTTCATGACCCGTTCAGGTTTGATATAACCCACCTGAGTCTTGGGACTGCCGCAGCCGGAAAACATACCGGCAATACAAATTGAGGCAGCGATTGCTGCCAGTGAACGTTTCAGGGTCTTGGATTTCATTCTGCTTATTCCTCTGTTTCCATGATTTATGATAGGATAGATTGTATGTCACCCCTCAGGCTCCTACGGAGCCAGCTCCCCTTGAGGGGAGTCTATGAGATGGATTAGTGGTTACCGCTTTCAGCGGCTTAAGTGCTCATGCCAACCTACAGGGGTGCCAACTAAGCGGATTACAGGTCAACGTTTTTTCAGCTCCGCCGCGACCTCCTTTGTCACGTCAAAGCCGTTTAATAATACCGTGTCTGTTATTATATCATATCCGGCCGGGAATTTCTTCCTATCCTGACCGCTTATCCTGTCACTTACTCCGACAATTTTGGGGGATTTTACCAGCACTACCTGCAATTTATGAATCACTGCATACTTTGCCGCCAGGCTGGAAATATCATGCTCCATGACGGCTTCCAGCCGGCTGAGTTCCCGCTGCATCCCCCGGAGATTTTTTTGTGCCTCAGGCAGTTTTTCCAGCCGCTCAAGGTCAGCCTCCAGCCCCTTTTGCAGGGCGTCGATATTGCGGTTTATGGCCTCGCCCTGACGCTTCGCTTCCTCCTGCTTCAGTAGCTGATAGCTTTCCATGGCACTCAGCCCCAGCTCCTGCCTTTCCCTCTGCCGGACTTCGTTTAAGTATGCCTTTACCTGCTCCTCATACTGGCGGCGGAGGAGCATCGACCGCTGCCTCCGCTCCCGTTTCAGGGCGGCCATCTTATCCGCGATGAGCCGGACATCCGCTTCATTGAGGCGGAGCACATCAGCGTTATCAAGCTTCAACTTCAGATTGAAAATTGCGTTTTCGTAATCCCCTTCAATCCCGTCAATCTGAACCTTAACGTCCGCTTCCGTTTTCGCCCGGTAATCAGCCTCCGCTTCCTTCAGACGCTTTTCCAGAAGGATTGCCTTGCGGATCGTCTCCTGCATATGCTTCTGCCGTGCGGCATCCTCAAAGGGCCGGTCCCCGGGCAGAGCCGCCCCGGGAGAAAAACCTCTCCGGCTCAGCCGTTCTACCTGCCGGGCGCATTTTTTATACTCGGCTTTCAGACGGCGGTATTCGCCGCTCTTGGGGTGAGCGTCAAAAACCTCCGCCAAATCCAGAAGCCCCATTCCCGTGTTCTCCCGGCCGACCTTTTGCTGCGGATTTTCGATTTTCTGATTTTTCCCCGGACCAGTAAATAGCCACACGCACCCAAAGGTCAGGAGCGCCACAACCGCTCCCCCTGCCAGGAGACTGCTCCGCTTGTCCTTATGGGCAGCATCATCCTTTGCGTGCTTTCCGGCCATGACCTTACCTCCCCCGGCAATTTTCCCTAACCTGCCAGTCCTAAAAGAAAGGGCGTGCCATCCCGCTCCGCAATTTCCACGGAGGAGACGGGGCACGCCCAATATGGTCCCTTTTCCCGAGGGCGATTAAATTACTTGCTGCCCTTCTGGAGCTTTGCGATCACATCCCGTGTGATGTCGTTGCCGCCATATACCACGGCGCCTTTGTCAATAACGACGCTGAGGCCCTTGGCGTCGGCCACTTCCTTGGCCGCCTGCTCCACCGCCTTCTGGACAGGCTCGATAAGCTCTCCCTGACGCTGGGAAAGACGCTGCTGGGTCTGCTGATAGAAAGCCGCCTTGTCTTCATCGCTCATGCTGGCGGACTTGGTCTCAAAGTCGCTCTGGGCCGCTTCAACCTCCTTCTGGAAGGTGGCATTGGCCGCTTCCAGAGCCGGATTCTCACTCATGGCCTGACGGAAGTCAATCACGCCCACGCTGGAGGAGCTGGCCGCCGAGGCAACGCCGGTTACCGACGACAGCTGGGACATGGCTACAGCGACGACGCTGCCGATAAAAATCGCCGCCACGGCGATGCTGAAAATCTGAATCTGTTTCTTTTCGAGTTTAAGCATGGTGATATCTCCTTTTAATTACAACTTATGATGTGAAGCATGTCAACACTTTGTGATTATAGCAAAACAACGGCTTAATATCAATAAAAAATAGCTGAAAAATCGGAGTAAACCGGATGAAAAAGGCTATCGGCCAAAATACTTTCCCAAGCCTCCGTTTTTTCCCGAAAAAACAGAGGCCGCGGCACGTGCAGCAGCCTCCGTAAAAATTTTCTCTGTATTTTATTCGATCCCGGCCAGGCGCTTGTAGGTGCCCAAGCGGTACCTGGCGTCAGCCTCCGTCTTTTTGTACAGCTCGTCAGCCGTCTCCGGGAACGCCCGCTTCAGGGAAGAATAGCGCACTTCGCCCTGAAGGAATTCCTGGAACTTGCCGAAATCCGGCTCCTTAGAATCCAGGGAGAAGGGATTCTTGTCCGTGCCAACCAGCTGGGGATTGTAGCGGTAATTTACCCAGTAGCCTGCCTCCACCGCTTTCTTTGCTTCCGCATGGCTCTTGCCCATACCGGCTTTGATCCCGTGGTTGATACAGGGAGCGTAGGCAATGATGAGGGATGGACCGGGATAAGCCTCGGCCTCGGTGAGGGCCTTGATTGTCTGATTGTGGTCGGCGCCCATGGCAATCTGAGCGACGTACACATAGCCGTAGCTTATAGCCATCATGCCAAGATCCTTCTTCTTTGTCTTCTTGCCGGTGGCCGCGAACTGGGCGATGGCGGCGGCAGGAGTTGCCTTGGAGGACTGGCCGCCGGTATTGGAATAAACCTCCGTGTCAACCACCAGAACATTCAGATCTTCGCCGGAAGCCAGGACGTGATCGAGCCCGCCGTAGCCGATATCGTAGGCCCAGCCGTCGCCGCCGAAGATCCACTGGGAACGCTTCACGAAAAATTCCCGCTGCTCGTAAAGAGCCGCTGCCTTGCTGCACTTGTCCACATTAGGCTCAAGGGCGGCAATCAGGCGGTCAGCCCGCTCCCGGGAGCCTTCGCCCAGGTCACGGTTATCGTACCAATCCTGGAGGGCTTCCCTGACTTCGGCGCAGGGCATATCACCGGCCAGCAGCTCCGCCGCCATGCCGGCGATCCGCTCCCGGATGGCTTTCGTGGCAGTAACCATGCCCAAGCCGTACTCCGCGTTGTCCTCAAACAGGGAGTTAGCCCAGGCCGGGCCATGACCGAGATGATTTGTGGTATAAGGCATTGCCGGCGCGCTGCCGCCCCAAATGGAGGAACAGCCGGTGGCATTGGCGATCATCATGCGGTCGCCAAAGAGCTGGGTGACCAGCTTCATATAGGGAGTCTCACCGCAGCCGGCACAGGCTCCGGAGAACTCCAGGAGAGGCTTTTCAAACTGACTGCCCTTGACGGTTTTTTTGTTGAGGGGATTAGCCTTGGGAGAAACCTCGTTTACGGCGTAATCCCAAACGGCCTGCTGAGGCTCCTGGGTGGCCAGAGGTTTCATGACGAGGGCCTTCGCCCCCCTCATGCCCGGGCAGACATCGGCGCAATTGCCGCAGCCGACGCAGTCTAAAGGTGATACCGCTATGGTGAAATCCATATCCTTCACGCCGATAGCCGCCTTGCTTTTCATGGCTTCAGGAGCCTTTGCCTTCTCATCCGCCGAAAGGAGAATCGGGCGGATAGCCGCATGGGGACAGATGAAGGAGCACTGGGTACACTGAATGCAGTTTTCCACCTGCCACTCAGGAACCATGATGGCAGTGCCCCGCTTCTCGTAAGCCGCGCCGCCCGTCGGGAAAGTGCCGTCCTCCATGCCCTGGCTGAACAGGCTCACCGGCAGCTTGTCCCCTTCCTGACGGAGCATGGGGTTCTGGATCCTGCTTACGAACTCCGGCAGCTGGCTTTCGTCCGCCGCTTCGTCCTTTGCCTCTGCCCACTCAGCCGGAACCTTTACTTCGATGAGGGTATCGTCGGCAATGCCCTTGTCAATGGCGGCATTGTTCATGTCCACCACATTCTGTCCCTTGGCGCCGTAGTCCTTCTCCACGGAGTCCTTCAGGTACTTTACCGCCTCGTCCATAGGGATAATGGCCGCCAGCTTGAAGAAAGCGGACTGCATAATCATGTTGAAGCGGCCGCCGAGACCGATCTCCTGAGCGATTTTTACGGCGTTGACGATATAGAATTTAATGTGCTTTTCGGCCAGGGTACGCTTCATGAGAGCCGGGAGCTTCTCCCCCAGCTCCTCCACCGACCAGGTGGTATTCATGAGGAAGGTGCCCCCCTCCTTGATACCGGCCAGCAGGTCATACTTATTCACGTAGGATTCCTGGGAGCAGGAAATGAAGTCTGCGTGGTTGATGAGATAGGGGGACTGAATGGGGGACTTACCGAAGCGGAGATGGCTCATGGTGATGCCGCCGGACTTCTTTGAATCGTAGGCGAAATAAGCCTGAGCGTACATATCGGTGTTGTCGCCGATGATCTTGATGGCGCTCTTGTTGGCCCCTACCGTACCATCGGAGCCAAGGCCCCAGAACTTGCAGGCGATGGTTCCCTCCGGAGTCAGATCCACATCGCTTAGGGCCCGTTCCAGGGAGCGGTTGGTAACATCATCAACAAAGCCGATGGTGAATCCCTTCTTGGGAGCATCCTTCTTCAGCTCCTCATACACGCCGAAAATCTGATCCGGCGTAACGTCCTTACCGCCTAGGCCGTAACGGCCGCCCACAACCACCGGATTGCGGCCGCTGTCGTAAAGGGCGGCCCGGATGTCCAGGTAGAGAGGTTCTCCCTGAGCCCCCGGCTCCTTTGTCCGTTCGAGGACGGCTATCTTTTTGACGGTCTCCGGCAGCGCCTTCAGGAAATAATCAATGGCAAAGGGACGATAAAGATGGACGGAGAGAACGCCTACCTTCTCCCCCTGAGCATTCAAATAAGCCGCCGCTTCCGCCGCCGCGTCGCAGACGGACCCCATGGCCACGATGACCCGGTCCGCGTCCGGGGCTCCGGTGTAGTCGAAGATATGGTATTCACGACCGGTGATCTTTGCCAAGTCAGCCATGGTCTTTTCCACCATATCCGGCAGGGCATCATAGTAGCGGTTTACCGCTTCCCGGGTTTGGAAGTAAATATCCGGATTCTGGGCGCTGCCCCGGATAACCGGGTGATCAGGGTTAAGGGCCCGGCGGCGGAACTCCGCCACCGCTTCCTTATCCAGGAGCTTTTCCAAATCAGCGTAATCAATGACCTCAATCTTCTGGATTTCGTGGCTGGTGCGGAAGCCATCAAAGAAGTTGATAAAGGGAACCCGTCCCTTGATTGCGCAGAGGTGAGCAACGGCCGCCAGATCCATTACCTCCTGGACGCTGTTCTCGCAGAATATGGCCACACCGGTCTGGCGGGCGGCCATAACATCCTGATGGTCGCCGAAAATACTAAGCGAGGAAGTAGCCAGCGCCCGGGCGCTCACATGAAAAACCCCCGGCAGAAGCTCCCCGGCGATCTTATACATATTGGGAATCATCAGCAGCATTCCCTGAGAAGCCGTGTAGGTGGTGGTAAGGGCGCCGGCCTGCAAGGAGCCGTGGACCGCCCCGGCAGCTCCCTGCTCGGACTCCAGCTCAATGAGACGAACCGGCTCGCCGAAAAGGTTTTTCTTTCCGGCCGCCGCCATTTCGTCAACGTGCTCCGCCATCGGCGAAGACGGCGTGATCGGATAAATCGCCGCCACCTCGGTAAAGGCATAAGATACGTACGCCGCAGCTGTGTTGCCATCCATGGTCTTCATAGTTTTTGCCATGTAAACATTTCTCCCCTCTGCTAGATAAATCTAAAATCAATTGTTGTCCGGCACAACCAATCGGTGCTCTCTCAAATAAATAAACGGTATTACTTTCCATTATAATGCAGTCTTTCAGAAAATTGCAAGGCAATTTCTACCGATTTACATTCACCGATGGTGGAAATATCATCTCCGCCCGGTTAGCTAATGGATAAACTGCCCCCTTCTAAATTGAACGGCGGGCATCTTTCAATCGTTAAATGTCTCCACCGTCAGCCGCCTCCCATCGGTATGGAACACCACCGCCCCCTCCAAATCCGTGCGGAACACCTGACAGCCCCGGCTGTTCAGTCTCTCCAACACCGCCTTATGGGGATGGCCAAAGTAATTCTGAAAGCCGGCGGAAACCACCGCCACCACCGGGTCAACCGCCTGAATAAACTCCTCGGTGGCAGAAGAATTTGACCCGTGATGGGGCACCTGAAGCACCGCCGCCTTCAGGGAGGAGGCTTTATTTCCGGCCCGGTACTCCCTCAGCAGCTCCGCTTCGCCTGTCCCCGGCAAATCCCCCGTAAAGAGAAAACTCACCCTTCCCGCCGTCACCTTCACCACCATCGAGTATTCATTTCCCCCTTTGGAGCTGGCCGCCCGTCCGGGAGCGGGAACCCACAGGCTCTCAACCTTCACTCCATCGATATCAAAGACCGCCCCCGCCTCCGCCGCTGTCATATCGATCATGGCCTTTTCCCTGCCGGAAAGGAACAGGGCCGCCTCATAGGCCGCCTTTCCCTCCCCCGCGGTCAGCAGCCTGGCTTTTTCCTCCCGGCCCTGCCACCGCCAGACCGCTCCGGCTCCCCCTGCATGGTCGGCGTGGGCATGGCTCAGAAAAATATGGGTAAGGTCTCCCGGTCTCACTCCGTAATGTTTA
>CAJTSO010000020.1:14438-15069 GCA_910579115.1 uncultured Selenomonadaceae bacterium | reverse complement strand
CACCACCCTTGCTCCCACATCGAAGCCGCCGTCCAAGGTTCCTCCCGCGTCGATGAGAAAGGCCCTGCCCCGGGGCGTCACCACCAGGGAAGCGCTGCCCTGCCCCACGTCGAGGAAGTGAACGGAGGTGATATCCTTCTCCGGCTGAAGCAGCCAAATCAACCCCCCGGCCAGAAGCAGTCCGGCAGCCGCCCCGATTATTTTGGGGGAAAATCTTTCCCCTATCGACTCCCGCCAACGCCGGAAAATTTCTCCAAAATATTCTCTCCCCTGAGCCCAGCCAAGAACCCCCAGAAAAATGTAGAAGCTGACGATTTGCAGCGCGGAAAAAGACGGAAGGTACACATTACCGCCCGGAAGCATTGCCAAAAATGAGGTCAGCTCCCGGACAAATCCCATGACCAGCCCTGCTCCCACAAAAGCCAGCTTCATAAGGGGCGGCAGGAGCAACCCGGCCATTCCCCCCAGCAGCGCCGCCCCAATAATAAACTCCACCAGGGGGACCACCAGCAGATTGGCAACAAAGGACGAAAAGGAAAACTGATTGAAATACCAGCCGATAATGGGCAGAGTGGCCACATTTGCCCCAAAGGTAACCGCCAGCCCCAGAGCCAGCCACCAGGGCAGACCC
>CAJTSO010000020.1:0-14423 GCA_910579115.1 uncultured Selenomonadaceae bacterium | reverse complement strand
TCACCCCGGGAGCCAGATAAATCATGCCCGCCGTGGCCAGAAACGACAGCTGAAAGCTGATATCGTACAGCCAGCGGGGCTGATAAACAAGCAGCGCCACCGCCACAATTATCAGCAATCTCCCGCCCTCCCGGCTGTCTCCCCTGCCCCAGGCCGCAGCCCCAAAGGCGGCTATGGCCATGAGACCGGACCGGACTACCGGCGGAACCAGCCCCGTCAACAGACTGTACAGGAGAACGACGGCGGCGAGCACCGCCAGCCGCGATTTCCGCCCCAACCCCAGCCTATCCCCAAACCACAGGACAATTACCGCCAGGAGGGCCATATGAGAGCCGGACACCGACAGGATATGGACGATGCCCGTAAGGGTAAAGCTCTCTACCAGCCCCGGATCAAGATCGCTGTACCCTCCAAACAGCATGGCCATCACCGCCGCCCTGTCCCGGGGAGCCATGGCCTCCTCCAGACCCTGACGGTAATGCTCCCGAAGCTTTTCCATCTGCCGCCTCAGCCTGAGCCACAGGGAAAGATTTCCCTCCTCTGTACGGCTTATTTCCACCTTCACCGCCGTCAGCCGGCCGGATATTCCCTTTGCCTTTGCCTGACGGACTACATCGATCCGGCCGGGATTGCCGTAGCCGTGGATCGCCCGGAGCTTGCCAAAGACCTTTACCCGATCGCCAATCTCCAACGGCGCAAACTCCCGGCTGGCAGTCCGAAGGATTTCCGAAACGTAGATTTTTCCCCCCTGCCGTTTCCCCTTTTCCTCCACCAATACCACATACCGGCGGCGTTGCCTGCCGTTTACCGTTCCCAGCTCCGGACTTTCATCGACAACCCCCTCTATCCAAACCTCCCGCCCCGCAAGGAGCCCGTAATCCGGCTCCCCCAAAGCCCCCTCATACCGCAGAAAGCCCAGCAGGAAAAACAACCCCAGAACAGGCGCAAAAAAATAAGCGCTGCTCCGGCAGGCACAAACCCCGGACAGCGCCAAAAGAAATACGGACAGTCCCCCCAGAACCGCCAACAGCTGCAAGGAAACCGGCCCGCAGTAATCGGCCGCGGCAATACCGGCCGCAAACAACAAACCAGCTCCATTCAGAAAGACAAGCTGATGCTGACCGAACCGAAACAAAGACTTCATCAGCGCCACTCTCTTCCTAATGCTACAGGGAAAGTCTGTCCCTCATTTTCTGAAACCGGCCGGCCCCGATGCCTGGCACCTGCTGGACATCCTCTATCCGCTTAAAAGCCCCGTGACGGCTCCGGTATTCAAGGATCCGCCCCGCCAGGGACGGCCCGATTCCCGGCAGTGATTCCAGCTCTCCCTGGGTGGCGCTGTTCAGCCTCACCATTCCGCCGGTCTCCCCTCCAGCTCCCGGGGCCGTGACTGACCCGGGAATCCCGACTGCCTCCACCGCCGCCTGACGGCGGGGAACCTCGATCCCCTCTCCATCCGCCACCAATCTGGCCAGATTCAGCTTCTGACTATCCGCCAAAGCCCCGAAGCCCCCAGCCGCCTTTACTGCGTCCTCCACCCGGCTGCCAGGCGGAAGCTCAAATACCCCCGGCTGCTTTACCGCTCCGGAAATAAAGACCACCAGCCTTCCCCCGGGAGTAAGCTGCCCCGAATCGGTCTTTATTTTTTCAGGGGAGCCGGCGATATCTCCCGGCGGCTTTTCCTGCTCCGTCACAGCCACCGGTCGTCCGGACAGCGGCGCGCTTTCACCCTCCGGCCACAAATAAAAGACGGCGCCCAATGCCAACGCCATCAACGCAAGCAAAACCATTGCCTGCCGTTTGAACATCGGCATGGACGCCACCTCGCCGCTTAAAATTTATTTTGCCAATTACTTACTTTACCACCAGAATGGGACACCTGGCGTTTTCCAGCACATACTGGCTCACGCTGCCCAAAAGCATACCCTTCATTGCCCCCAGTCCCCGGCTGCCCATGACGATCATGTCAACCTTCTGCTCCTCCGCAAAATCCACAATAGCCACCGCCGGGGAACCGGTCATGTTGAAATCGCTTGCCATTACCCCTTCGGGAACCATCTCCATGGCCTGGGCAACGATTGCCCTTCCGGCCTCGGCAATGGCATCCAGCACCTTGTCGGTAAAGCAGGCATTTATGGACAGCTGATTCACGTTTGAAACCTGAAGGAACAGGATCTCCGCATCCTTAACCGCCTGAACGTAAGCAACAGCCTCCTTGATGGCGCTGGTGGCGCTGGCGGAGCCATCGATGGGAACAAGGATTTTTTTCATAACAGACACCCCTTTTTATCTGGAAACAACAGAATTTATAACAAACCTTGAATGTTGAATGATAACGTTCAACGCGAACCGGAAGAAATCGCTTTGCAAATCCCTGAAAGACTACATTATTTCATTCATTTTATATTATATTCGCCGTCATCGTTTCTTTATCCTGCTTATTTCAAAAAATAACGGTAAAGCAGAAAATTTTATTTCTTCTTTCGCAATACAGCTTAAACAACTTTATCGTATACCGAAAGGCGATTTCTGGTGTAACCCCTGTTGCGCACCAGCATAGCGGTTGGTTCATTGCTATGGCCTTCCGTCTTTCGCTTTGCGAAAACCCCAGTTACCGAAGCAGACTAAAGTCTGTAAAAAAAGATACCGGGAAAAACGAGCAGTCATTTTTCCCGGTATCTTTTTTATAAGCCTGATAAAATTTTATTGACCCACCGCGGCCATTGCCTTCTTAATTTTTTGAGCCATCCCCTTCATCTTTGCCTTGGAAACGGCGCAGACAGCTACCCGAACGCCCTTCTTCAGCGGAACGGCGAAGATAAGGTCATCATGGAGCTTATCGCAGACCGCTCCCGGATCAACCGAGGGAATGGAGAGGAAGAAGCCGGCCTTGTAAGGCAAGGCGTTGAGACCGCAGGCTTTCGCCTCATCCATGAAGATCGCTCCCCGCTGCTTGATGATCTCATAGTATTCAGCCCGCTCCTTCTCGAACTGGGCCAGGAGCGCCTTGTCCTGCTGAATGGTGGTGAGAACCGTCATTGCCCCCCGATTGCAGTTGGACCAGGTAGCCCGGCTGGAGAACTTAACGGCATCGGAAAATTCCTCGATGACCGCCTTTGACTGGCTAAAGCCGATGATCGCCCCGCAGCGCTGGCCGTACATGGTATAGCCCTTGGACATGGAAAAAGCGAAGAGGATCATCACGTTCTCCGGCATCCCTTCAAACTGCTTCATGAACCTTCTCGTCTCATTTTTCTCACCGGCGTAATCAATGTAGGCAATATCCACGAGAACCGTAATTTTCTTGCCCTTGGCGGCCTGGGCCTTCACCACCTCAATGACCTGTCCCCACTCCTCCTCGCTGAGGCTGTAGCCGGTGGGGTTATGGGCCGGAGTATTGATGATCAGCAGGAGAGAATCCTGTTTTTTCAGCAGCTCCTCCACCTTGGCGGTGAGGCTCTTAATATTGAAATTCTGCTGAGCGTCGAACAGCTCATAAGTGGCCAGCCTGCGGCCCTGCTCCTGACAAAGCACGCTGTAGGGACCCCAGTACCAGTCGCTGGTGAGAACCTCATCGCCGACCTCCGAATAGTTGGCGATGGCGTGATGAATTGCTCCGGTGCCCCCGGCGGTAGCGCAGGAAGCAGTGTAGCCCTGGGGACGCATATCGGCGAAGGTCAGGTCAATGACCGTGTCAAGGTATCCCGGCAGGCCGGTGATGGGCGCATAGGCGATGGCATCGGTAATAGGGAGAGCGTGGAACACCTTTTCCATGGTAGGAATGCAGGCAAGCTTCTCCGCTTCATCCATGATGGCCCCGATCGTGGCATTGGTTACCTTGTCAGCGCCGACCCTGGCCGCGGCGGCCTGACAGGCGGCGCTGGCTCCGAATATCGCATCGCTGAGCTTCTTGCTTGCGGCATGACTTGCTACCATTGAAAAAGACATTTTGGCATCCTCCCTGAAATCACAAAATATAACGGCTGAAAGACGTCTCCTGCTTCACTTTGGCAAGCGGCGTTATAAAAATAAAAATTACAACTGGAGACTTGAAGTTACCTGCATAGCATAACATAGGGAGAAAAAAAGTCAATGTAACGGCTTTATGTAGATTGTATACTTTTGCAGTAGAGAAACCACACCCCAAAAGCCTCCCCTGTAGGTGAGGTGCCCGAAGGGCTGAGGGATGACAGACTAGCCGAAAGACTTGTCTTGTCACCCCTCAGGCGGCTACGCTGCCAGCTCTCCTGTAGGGGAGCCTGTGCAGCCGGTTAGAGGTTACTCAATCTTCAAAATAAATCACCGTGGGAGCCCGTCCTGATCAATTTCAAAATCTATGAATAATAATGCTTTGCAATTGTATTGCAAATATATTTTGATAGATTGTAACGTAAATCTGCTCACGCTAATCTGCAGGAGCGCCTATATGGCGTAAAAAAACAGGCCCCGCATTTCCGCGGGACCTGTTTTTTTTACGCTGTCAAAACAGCCTCTGTATCAACCAATCGCTTCCTTGACCAGCTGGTTCACCAGCTTGCCATCGGCCTTGCCCTTGACCTTTGGCATGAGCTCCTTCATGACCTTGCCCATGTCCTTTGGTCCCTGTGCGCCGACAGCGGCAACAGCCTCACTCACCAGAGCTCTGACCTCAGCTTCCGAAAGCTGGGCCGGCAGATACTCCATGAGAATGGCTACATCCGCTTCGTTCTGAGCCACCAGATCCTCACGGCCGCCCTTTTTGAACTCCTCAATGGAGTCCCGGCGCTGCTTGACTTCTTTGCCGATGACGGCCAGGACGCCTTCGTCGTCCAGCTCGACTTTTTGATCGATCTCTATCTGGCGGACAGCCCCGCGGACCAGTCTGATGACGCTCAAGCGCGCTTTTCCTGCCTCACGGGCCTTCATGGCCTCTTTCATGTCATTGGCGAGCTTTTCCTTCAGGGACATACTACACCTCCGTCACCGGCGCGACTAAAAAGCTCACGCGCGGAATTTACGCTTGCGGGCAGCCTCGGACTTCTTCTTGCGGCGGACGCTCGGTTTCTCATAGTGCTCGCGTTTCCTGACCTCGGCCAAAGTGCCGGCTTTCTGGCAGGTGCGCTTAAAGCGGCGCAGAGCGCTGTCAATGCTTTCGTTTTTGCCGACCTTTACTTCGTTAGCCATCGTGTTTCCCCCCCTCCACCAAACCTGGGGTTGTAGTGTGATACTCATTCATTATACTGAAAATCCCCTGCAATGTCAAACCGATATCAGCGAACCAAACCGTCTCGAAAAAATTTTCTGACTTCAGCCCGGAGGCCACGCCATATCCCGTCCCCCCAGCAGGTGAAAGTGCAGGTGCATTACCGTCTGACCACCCTGGGCGCCGGTATTTGCCACCAGGCGAAAGCCATCCTTGAGACCGAGCTTTTCCGTCAGTACCGGGACAACCTCTCCCAGAATATGTCCGGACAGCTCCTTTTCTGCCTTTAGCCCAAGCACATTGGCAATATGCTTTTTGGGTATGATGAGGACGTGAACGGGAGCCTGGGGCTCAAGATCGTTAAAGGCTACAACCTGATCATCCTCATATACAAGGGCAGCGGGAATTTCCTTAGCGGCAATTTTGCAGAAAACGCAATCGTCAGCCATCTTTTTCCCTCCTTTCGTTTTACGCTGTAACAAACAATCCCGGTCTATTCGACAAGTTATGTATCTATAATATTCTGGCTATTAAAAAATATTCCTGCCGGACCGCCGGAAAAATCAGCAAAAAAAATGCGTGAGAACTCCGATGACCGCCAGCCCGGTAATGGATAGCGCCGTAGCCGGAAGCATTACCCCCGGAAATCCGGTGAGATCATAGTCAAAAAAAGAATATAGAAAAAGTCTTTGGGGATTACCGGGAGGGGGCGTTGTCATACTGCCAAGGTTTGCGGCCAATCACTTAATCAAATGCTTTGCTCCCGCATAGCGGGGCTTCCAGTATTCATTGGAAAGGCTATCGATGCGGACGCCCTTTGAGGTGGAGGCGTGAATGAAGCTGCCGTTTCCCAGATAAAGTCCCACGTGGGAGATCTCCCGGCGGTCATCGGAAAAGAAAACCAGGTCCCCCTTCACCAGGCGCTTCGTCCCTTCCACCCGGCAGCCGATATCATACTGATCATCCGCCCCCCGGGGCACTTTAGAGCCCTGACTCTTGAATATGTACATGATGTAGCCGGAGCAGTCAAAGCCCTTGGGATCGGCGCCTCCATACACATACTTCACGCCGATGTATTTCTTGGCGGTCTTTATGAGGGCCTCAACCTTTTTGGCGGGGAAAAATGGCGCCGTTTCCCGGCAGGCAATTTTCATACCGCCGGTTTTTTTTGCGTCCTCATCCTTTTTCTTCCTGGATTTTTTCGCTTTCTTCGGAGGCTTTTCCTTTTTCGCCGGCTTGGCGGCTTTTATCGAAGTTTTTGCCCCTTCTGTCCCGGAAACGGACGGCGGCTTTACCGCAGGCTTTTTTACTGCTGTCGGCGACGGCTGTCTTCCACCCGCCTTGGGAACAGATTTTGCGGCTGGGGCATTTCCCCCTGCCGGAAATTTCGCGGGCTTAGCCGTTCTGGCCGGGACGCCATCGACCGCCCTCGCTGACAGCGCTCCGGTCCGGCCGTAATCCGCCGGCTCTCCGGCCAGCGCCGTTACCGGCAGCAGAAAAAAGCAAGCCGCTACCGTAAGGGCAGTGATTTTTTTCATAACGGCAGCGCCGTTGACTGCTGACCGGGAGAAGCTGCCCGGCAATTTTCTGAATTTCCTGAAATACTTCCTTATCCCATTCATGCCGACCCCCGCCTTCAGCCGTGCCGTACGTGCTCAAGACCAAGCCGCATGAGTTTTACAACGTGATCATCATCGAGAGAATACCAGGCCTCTTTCCCCTCCCGGCGGCAGGTAACCACCCGGGCCGCCCGAAGCACCCGCAGCTGATGGCTTATGGCCGACGGCTGCATACCCAACGCCCCGGCAATATCGCCCACCCGCATTTCTCCGGCGGCAATTTTCCCCAGCAGCTTTATTCTGGTGGTATCACCCAGCATTTTGAAGAGATCCGCCAGCCGTCCGCCGGTAGCGTCCTCCAGTCGGGAAAGCTCCGCCGCCAGTTCCGCGTCGGTCACGCAGTCAGTCCCGGATTTCCCTGGCTTGAAAGCATTTTCCGCCGGAACCGGCTCTGCCGCTGCCGGAGCTTCCTCCTGTTCTTCCATTTCTTCCGAACCTTCTCCGGCCTCCCACGTCCTCCGTTCATACTCCTCCGCGTGCTTTGCCCGCAGCCTTCCGCCCTTCGCCGTCAGGTGACTCCCCAGCTTTGGGACTTCAACATTCAAGTGAAGCATAGTATCCCCCCAGATTCATTTGTTTATCTGTTCATATCACTCATATACTATGCCAAAATTCGGAAAATTGCAAAACAAAATTTTATTCAATTCGTTATTACAGTTTGCGGCCCTTTTGTTGCTCCCTGCCGTTTTCTTCTCCCTGCAATTTATCTGCCCGATAGCGAAAGGTGGCCAGAGGCATGCAGCACCGCCGGGCGGCTTCCGAGCCTTTGAGCTTCCCCTGCCGCCAGGCATCAACCAAAGGGAGAAAATTTTTCGGCAGAGGCTTGGGACGGCGGCCCAAATGAACGCCCCGGGCCCTGGCGGCGGCAATGCCCTGAGCCTGCCGCTCCCTGATACTGTTTCGCTCGCTCTCCGCCACGAAAGAAAGGATCTGGAGCACCAGATCGGCAATGAATGTTCCCATGAGGTTCTTTTCCCGGCTGGTATCCAAAAGGGGCATATCAAGCACCGCCACCTCCACTTTTATCTGCTTCGTGAGGAGCCGCCACTGCTCCTGGATCTCCACATAATTCCGTCCCAGACGGTCAATGCTGGGAATATAGAGAATGTCCCCCTCCCGCAGCCGTTTTTTCAATCGCTTATACGCGGGCCGTTCAAAATCCTTGCCGGACTGTTTGTCCACGAAGATGTTGCCCGGCGCTACTCCCCTTTCCCGCAATCCCCTCAGCTGTCTGTCCTCGTTCTGATCAAGGCTCGATACCCTCACATAGCCATAAGTCGCCATCTTTTTCCCTCCCCTGTATAAAGTATAGTCATCTTCCCTGCCTTCGGGAGGAGCATTTGAAATTTGTACCGGCTAAAAGTAAACCGCCCGCCGCACAGAATGATCTGCACAGCGGGCGGTTTCGGCTGCTATTGTTTTTTTTCAGATAATTCCCTCGTCGAGCCACTGGTTTATGGTCCTTGTGACACCGTATTCGTAGTTGGGGGGAGCAATGCAGCCGGCGATTTCCTTCAGACCGGCATAGGCGTTCTCCACGGCCACGCCCAGACCCACATCCCTGACCATTTCATAGTCGTTCATAAAATCGCCGAAGGCGGCGCACTCCTCCGGCCTGACGCCAAACATCCCCGCCAGGCGGAGGGCAGCGGTTCCCTTGTTGTAGCCCGGCAGCTGAATATCAGTCCAGAAGTCGGAGCTGTGGATCACCTGCAACCGGGGCTCGAAGCGTCTGAGTGCCGGATAGGTAATTTCCATAGTGGTACCACCGGCGGCGACGGAGGTGGCGATCTTCACTACCTGGCCGTACTTTTCCGGGTCGTCTACTACCTGTTCCAAATCCTCAACAAATTCATGATGGGTAAAAAATTTGTCCATGGCGGCGGTGTAAGGACGCCACTTTTCAGTGACATAGGCGACGGTGGGGGCGCAGAGAACGGGATAGGCCCCCGGCAGCTTGTCCGCAAAACGAACCACTTCTCTGACCAGTTCACCGGGGATGGGATAAGAGAAAAGCTCCCTGCCCTGAAAAAAAGCGCAGGTGCCGTTCTCGGAGATAAACGCAAAATCATCAAAGTAATCCTTCATCTGGTTCACCAGGGCGGTATACTGCCGTCCGCTGGCGGGGCAGAAGCGGCATCCCCGCTCCTTCAGGCGGCTGATGGTGGCGTCAAAATCAGGAGGGAGGTTGCCCTCATCGTCCAGCAGAGTGCCGTCCATGTCGGTAAAAATCAGCTTGATCATTTTATTGCTCCATTCTTACAGGTATCAGGGGGCTGTCGCCGCAGGCGACCGAGGAATGACACAAACATACACTTGCCTTGTCTGTCACCCCTCCGCCCTTCGGGCACCTCCCCTAGAGGGGAGGCTATTAGACCGATTAGAGGTTACCCCTCCGGCTTGACTAACTCACTTAACGAGTCCGAGTGAAACGATGAACGAATTTAGTGAGTATCATGCAGACGACCTCAGCGATTGCCGAGTCGCAAAACGAAGGCAGAGCTTAGGGAGTCACACTTCGGGCACCTCCTACAAGCTACTAAGCTCTGCCTTCATTACATTCGGCAGTCGCTAAGTAGTTTGCATGGCTCGCACTCCCTCTCAGGCTCCCTTGGCCTACAGGTGAGGCTTGGGAGAAGCGATGCGGCACCAAGGGTCTTCGGCCATGTAGTCTCCCCCGGAATACACGGCCGCCCTGGCCCGGCAGCCGCCGCAGCCCTGTTTGAACCGGCACCGGCCGCAGCTGTCGCCGTAATCCAAGGTCCGCAGCTTCTTCAGCACCTCGCTGTCCCGCCAGATCTCATCGAAGTTTTTTTCGTGAACATCCCCCATATACAGGGGCAGATAAGCGCAGGGCTGTACCAGTCCTTTGGGGCTGATGACAGCATAGGCCAGTCCAGCCAGACAGCCCCGGCGGAATCTGGTCTTTATCCCCAGCTCCGCGGCAATGCGGATAAACTGAGGAGCGCAGGTAGGTTTCAGCTCGATATCTACCGCCGACTGTTTTTTCATAATCCGGGCCAGAACCGCTTCGTGCTGCTCTGGCGTGAGTACGCTGCCGCCCAGGTCCGCCCCCCGGCCCGTAGGGACGAGGAAGAAAAAGTGATGGGCCCTGGCGCCGAGCTTCACGGCAAAATCCGTCATGGCCTCCAGCTCCCCTTCATTCCAGCCCATTACAGTGGTGTGGATCTGAAAGGGCAGCCCGGCCTCCCGGCAGTTTTTCATGCCCTCTACCGCCTGCCGCCAGGCTCCGGTCTCTCCCCTTAACCGGTCGTGCTTTTCCGGGTCGAGGGAATCAAGGGAAATTCCCATTCCTTTTGCTCCGGCGGCCTTTAGCTCCCGGGCCTTTTCAATGGTGATCAGGGTCCCATTGGTGCCAAAGACGGCCATGAGGCCGAGACCGCCGGCATAAGCCGTAAGCTCCGTAATGTCAGGGCGCATGAGGGGCTCGCCGCCGGAAAAAATCATTATCTTGAAGCCCGCCCGGGCAATCCCCTCAAGGAGTTTTTTTGCCTCGGCGGTATTCAGCTCCTCTTCCGCCTTCACCCCGGCGTCACGGTAGCAGTGGGCACATTTGAGATTGCAGGCGTTGGTAGTGTTCCAGGATACTATCATAGGAAACCCTTTTGTATTTCTTCATCGGTAAGGTAGCAGGCCGGGTCGCTGGCCCAGAAGCTCCCATGGACGGCCTCGGCCCTGGCCCGGAAGTTTCCGTTGCAGGCGCTGAGGAATTTGCAGGCCCGGCACCGTCCGGTAAGGAGGGGCTTCCGGTCCTTGAGTCCGGCGAGGATTTCATTGGTTCCCGTGTCCTCCCAGATTTCCCCGAAGGGCCTTTCCTTTACATTGCCAAAGGTAATGTGACGGGTAAACTGGTCGGGATGGACAAAGCCTTCGGGATCAACCTCCCCAAAGGCGATGCCGGAACGGTTCCCCCCGTTTGATAAGAGGAAGTCCTTTATCTGGTCTGCCAGAGCGACCTCTCCCTCGGCCAGGACTTTCAGGTACAGATAGATCCCGTCGCAATGGTTGTCAACGGTGAGGATCTCCTTTTTCAGGCCGCGGCGGGCGAAGTCTCTGGCTCGGGCAATGATGATGTCCATAGCCTGCCGGGATTCGGCGGGGGAAATGTCCTCTGACTTCATATTCGCCCCCCGGCCGGAATAGACGAGATGATAGAAACAGACCCGGTCTATTTCTTCCCGCTCAATAAAGTCAAAAATATTATCCAGCTGGGCGAAATTGTGGCGGTTGATGGTAAATCTCAGTCCCACCCGTTGGCCAACCGCCACGCAGTTCCTTATGCCGGCCACGGCCTGTTCACAGGCCCCGGCTTTACCCCGGAAGCGGTCGTTTACCTCCGCCAGCCCGTCGAGGGATATGCCTACGTAGGTGACGCCCACGTCCTTTATCCGCTGGGCGGTTTCCCGGTTTATCAGGGTTCCGTTAGTGGAAAGGGTGGGACGGAGTCCCTTTGACCGGGCGTATTCCGCCAGCTGGAAAAAATCCGGACGCATGAGGGGCTCGCCGCCGGAAAAAAGCAGGGCCGGTACCCGGTAGGCGGCAAGATCATCAATGAATCTTTTTGCCTCGTCAGTCGTAAGCTCCCCGGAATGAGGGGCATTGTCCGCTTCCATGTAGCAGTGGCGGCAGTTCAGATTGCAGGTGCGGGTACTGTTCCAGACCACCACCGGGCCAAGGCCTGGAGCCGCCCCATTCCTCATGGCCTCGGCTCCGGGAGCATAGCGGAGCCTGTCCCCCTCGTAGTCATCCCGAAAAATCAGCTTTGTAACGCTTATCACAAAATTTCTCCCTATATTCGCTCCACGGGTTTCTCACCGCAGCCGTGGAGAAAACCATCGGCTCATTACCGCGGTTACTTGTCAAGCCCGTATATGTCCCGGGCGTTCCGGGTGGTCTGTTCCGCCAGCTCCGCCAATGATATCTCCCGGAGCTCCGCTGTTTTTTCCGCCACCAGCCGCACCAGCCCGGGCTCGTTGCGCCGTCCCCGGTAGGGGTGTGGCGTAAGGTAGGGGCTGTCGGTCTCAAGAAGCAGCCGGTCCAGAGGAATTTCCCGCAGGACCTCAAGACCTTTTTTCGCGTTCTTGTAGGTGACGGGCCCATCCACCCCCAAGTACCAGCCCAGCTTCAACAATTCCCGGGCCATTTCCAGGCTGCCGGAAAAGCAGTGGACGACGCCCCGGTTCTCTTTTCCCTCTGTCTGTAGTATCTTCAGGAGGTCGCCGTGAGCCTCCCGATCATGGATACAGACCGGCAGATTGAGATCCCGGGCCAGGGCCAGCTGGCGGACGAAAATATCCCGTTGCAGCTGCCGCCTGTCCTGATCCTTTTCCCAATAGTAATCCAGTCCAATTTCTCCGACGGCAACGACTCTGGTCTCTCCGGCCCAGGCGGCCAGGCGGTCATCATCCGCCTGAGTAAAGGGAAAAGCCTCCTCGGGATGAACCCCAACTCCGGTGTAGACGTTTTTGTAGCGGGCGGCCAGCTTCACGCTCCGCCGGCTGGACTCCAGGCTGTCGCCCATGTTCACCAGCAGTCTGACTCCGGCCCGACCGGCCCGGGCAATCATTTCATCCCGGTCCCGGTCGTACTCCGCCCCATCGATGTGGCAGTGGGTATCCACCAGAAATATGCCGGCCTCTTCCCCTCCGCCGGAAAAAACCGGCAGAGCATCGGGATTTTCAAAAAGCTCCATGATTTTTTCTCTGTATTTATTGCAGTTCAAGACTGAATTCATAATTTGAAACGCAAAAAGAATTACTGCTGTTTCTTCCGGGCCTGTTTTGCCTGCTTTTTAGCGGCTTTCTCCGCCTTGGCGGCCTTTTCCTCATCGGTTTCGATCCGGGGGAAGATCGGCTCGGGGATGCCGATATGGTTTTCTGCCGGATAGCCGCCCCAGCCTCTGATTTCTTCCAGACGAACCTCACCGAGGGGCTTTACATCATCCAGTCCCAGCTGACTCCAAATCCGGGGAGCGGTCTGAGGCATAAAGGGAGAAATCAGCACCGCCGATACCCGCAGGCTCTCGGCCAGGTTGTGGAGGACGGTGTCCAGCTTCGCCCTGTCTGCCTCGTCCCTGGCCAGTACCCAGGGCTGGGACTCGTCGATGTATTTATTGGCCCGGCCGATGAAGCTCCAGACCAGCTTGATGGTATCGGACAGGGCGTAAGACTCCATGCTCTTCTCATATTCGGCCACGGTATTTTCTCCGTCAGCCACCAGACGGCCGCCGGTTTCATCCTGCTGAGCCGCCGGAGGGACGATGCCAGCCCGGTATTTAGTTACCATGCTGAGGGTCCGGTGGAGCAAATTGCCGATGTCGTTGGCCAGGTCGGAATTTATCCGCTTGATCAGGGCGTCCCGGGAGAAATTGCCATCCTGTCCCAAATTGATTTCCCGCAGGAGGAAGTAGCGGATGGCGTCAGCGCCAAATTCATCGATCAGGAGATTGGGATCAACCACATTGCCCTTGGATTTGCTCATCTTGTCCCCGTCCACCACCAGCCAGCCGTGGCCGTAAACCTTCTTCGGCAGAGGCAGGTCGAGGGCCAGCAGCATACAGGGCCAGATGATGGAGTGGAAGCGGACGATCTCCTTGCCCACCAGGTGCATATCCGCCGGCCAGAACTTATTGAATTTTTCCTGATCATCCAGAAAGCCGACAGGGGTCAGGTAATTGGACAAGGCATCAAACCAGACGTATATAACATGCTTTTCATCGATGGGCACGGGGATCCCCCAGTCGAAGGAGGTCCGGGAAATGCAAAGGTCTTCCAATCCCTGCCTGATGAAGTTTATCATTTCGTTGCGGCGGGCCACCGGCTGGACGAATTCCGGATTATCCTCAATGTATTTCAGCACCCGGTCCGCGTACCGGGACATCCTGAAGAAATACGCCTTTTCCGTGACCTCCTGCACCGGCCGGTGACAATCGGGGCAGCAGCCGTCCTCATCCAGCTGGCGCTCCGTCCAATAGCTTTCGCAGGGGGTGCAGTAAAGGCCCTTGTACTCCCCCAGATAAATGTCGCCCCTGGCGTAAATCCGGCGGAAGACTTCCTGGACAACCTTCACATGGCGTTCCTCGGTAGTGCGGATGAAATCATCGTTGGAAATGCTCAGGCGCTCCCAAAGCTTTTGGAAACCGGCAACTATCCTGTCAACGTATTCAATGGGCGTCACCCCGTCAGCGGCGGCGGCAGTCTGGATTTTCTGCCCGTGCTCGTCACTGCCCGTCAGAAAGAAAACATCATAACCGGCCAGACGCTTGTAGCGGGCGATGGAGTCCGCAATGGTGGTACAGTAGGCGTGGCCGATGTGGAGCTTGGCGCTGGGATAATAAATAGGGGTGGTAATGTAAAAGCTTTTTCTATTTTCACTGAGATTCATGATGTCCTCCTAAAAAACTCTATGAGACTCCGATTCCTTATAATAACGGCAGAGCCGTTGAATACCAATAGGGATAAATTGCGTTATAAGGGCAAAGGCGTTGAATACGGTAAGCCGGACGCACACCCAAAGTCTCCCCTTTAGGTGAGGTGGCCGAAGCGCGACTCCCTAAGCTCTGCCATCATCTTACGACTTGGCAATCGCTAAGGCCGTCTGCA
>CAJTSO010000019.1:18399-34230 GCA_910579115.1 uncultured Selenomonadaceae bacterium | reverse complement strand
GGTTTCCTGCTTCACCCCTCAGTCGCTTTCAGCGACAGCTCCCCTAAAGGGGAGCCTTGGAGTGTATAAGGAGTTTTGTCTACAGTCTGAGGCTCCCCTAAAAGGAGAGACTAGAGGCTTTTAACAATTGCTCCAAAGAAAATTTTCCGGCAGAATACTCAGTCCCTGTCCAATTCCCTCAGGACAGCGTTCATTTCATCGAGGAAATGCCCCTCCACCGTCTCGATCTCTCCTCCGTCACTGGCCTCCGCCAGCCGATGATCCACAGGCAGCCGGCCGAGAACCGGAATATCGTATTGGGCCGCCACATGGGCCAGATGGCTTTCGCCAAAGATATGATGCTCCTTGCCGCAATCGGGGCAGCGGAAATAAGACATATTCTCCACCACGCCCAGAATGGGAATATCCATCATATTTGCCATCTTTACAGCCTTTTCCACGATCATGTTTACCAGATCCTGGGGGCTGGTGACCACGATGATCCCGTCCACCGGCAGGGACTGAAAAACCGTAAGGGGCACGTCGCCGGTTCCCGGAGGCATATCCACAAAGAGGTAGTCCACATCCTCCCAGATGATCTCCTGCCAGAACTGGCGGACGACTCCGCTGATGACGGGGCCCCGCCAAACCACCGGATCAGTCTGATCCGGCAGCAGCAGATTCATGGACATGATATCGATGCCCCCATCGCTTTTCAGCGGATAAGCGCCCGCCTCACTTCCCAGAATGTCGCCCTTTACCCCAAACATTCTGGGAATGGATGGTCCGGTAACATCCGCGTCCAGGATGCCAACAGCATAGCCTTCCCGGCTCTGCTCCACGGCAGCCAGGGCCGTGACCATGGATTTGCCCACACCGCCCTTGCCGCTCATAACGGCAATTATATGCTTAACCTTTGACAGCTCATGGGGGGCAAGAACCGGCGGCTCGCCGCAGCCTGCCTGACTGCCGCCCTCGCCGCGGTCATTTTCCTGAGGCGCTTTCCGGGACTGGCAGCCGGTTTCACAGACGGCGCAATCAAAATCACAGCTTTCGCTCATTTTACTCTCTCCCTTGCAGTAGCGTGAATATATACCGCCTTCATTGTATCACTTTTCTCCGAGGTAATCAAAAAAATCGTCTTTACGCTTTCAAACCTTTCCCTGCTCAGTCCATAAACAAAAAACCGGTTCCTCCGGAAGGGAAGACCCGGTTCGCAAAAATTTTCAATTGTTTTTCCGGTCCAGCATATAGCGGCGGATAATGGCCAGGTTCTGGAAGATCCTCAGTCCGAAAGCGATCAGGGCCACCATGTAGAGGTCTATGCCCAGCTTGTCGCCAAGGTAAACCAGAATAGCTGCCAGCACCGCATTGACGAAGAAACCGGACAGGAAAATCGTGTTATCAAATTTTCCGTCCATATCCGCCCTGATCCCGCCGAAGACGGAATCCAGCGTGGCGATCAGCGCCACGGAGAAAAGCCGGGAGTAAGCTACCGGTATATCCAAGGGGCAGAGCATTCCCAGCAAAATTCCCAGGGAAAGACCGGCGATTACGATGATCATTCTGCATTACCTCCCGCCGGCCGGCCGCTTCCATCCGGCTTCGATCCGGCCATCCGCTTCAAGGGCTTCGCGTGACGGAAGGGCGAGGGGCCGTTAAAGGGAGGTATTTCCACCGCCGATTGGTGGCTGATGGCCATCTGGATCCCCCAGACCTTCAATGTATCAACGACGCCGCCCCGCATCTTCAAGGCGTTTTCCAGGGTGACTGCCTCCCCAATAGCCACGATTTCAAAGGGAGCCGCCGAACGGACATTGTTTACCGACAGGGTGGGCCCGGCACAGCGGATTTCCGAGGTGGCCGTCAGGCGCTGTCCGTTTACGGCAATAGCTTCTGCTCCCGCTGCCCGCAGTTCGTTCACCACCCGGAGGATATCCTCGTCATGAATGACGTAAAGGTTTGTATTTTCTCCCGCCTTTGCCGTCCTCCGGCTGTCATCAATGGTGATCACCAGTCCCGGCCCCGTAAGGCCAACCAGTCCGGCCGTCATTTCCAGATCGGTGACGTTGACCGTCCGGTTATTCTGTTCCTGCTGTTCAGTCGCTTTATGAAGGTCAGCCCTTAATGAGTCCCGTTCCCGTTCCGTCTCGATCAGACGGGCAGACAGCTCTTCTATGCGCTGGATGGGCAGCGATTCCTGCCGGACCACTAGGGTTGCCCGGAACTGCAGGGTCAGCAGGAGGCCAAGCACCGTGGAGACAAAGGCCAGACCTACCCGGTTTTGATTCTCAGGCTTTATGACATCGTCTATCTTATTGAGCATTGGCTTTATCTCCCTTGTCCCCCTTGTTCTCCAAATGGTTCTACTGCCCGTGTTCCGCCGGCTTTTCCCCTGCAATTGCTTCCTGTCCTCTGCCGATTTGCCCCGTTCTCCGGGCTGCCAGCGGATTTTACCGGGAAAGTCTGCCCCTTTCGGCGGGTCCCGGCTACGGTCTTTCCGCCGCCCTATACTGAACGGGCTGGCTGTTTTCCAGCTGGGGCTTCACAAAAGGGGAACCAAAGCTCAGGTCTATGTATTCCATCGGCTGTTTTCCCAGCTTCAGCTCCGCCAGAAAATCCCGGCAGATCCGGGCCTTCTCCTCCAGATTGTCCAGCTTCCCCAAACGGATCTCCGTCCTGTCCGGGGTCAGGCAGAGGATATGCTCCGGGTCAGACATATTTACATAAGCCAGCGAAGCCAGGGCCTTTGGCCCCAGGAACCCCAAAAAGGCGGCCATATCCCTTATAGGCTGTTCCCTGACGCTGTCGCTTATATAAAGGTCGTGAACCTTCATGCCCACCAGCTGGGGAATGGGCAGTTGGGAGGGAGCCCGGTAAGCGGCCAGCACCAGACCCTCCCGGTCAATATCGATAAAGCCGTAGTCACAGGGGATATTCAACACGGGCTGGCGCTCCGTTACCTGGATCATCAGCCCGTTTGGCAGCAGCCGCTTGACCTCTGCCCGCTCGATCCGCAAATCCTTTAGCAGCAGCACCTTTGCCTCATCAGGAGAGACCGCCAGTATGTGCTGTCCCCGATAAACCCCGGCCATCCGGCAGACCTCTTCGGTAGTGACGTAGCTGTTGCCCACAACCTTTATCTCGTCCAGGTTGAACAGGGGCATATACTTTAATGCCGCCATGGCCAAAACTACTAAAACCACTGCCTGCCAGAGCAGCTTCCGATGGCTCCTTTTTGGGCGGGGCGCCTGCCTTTCCCCGCCGTTGTCCGGAGACTTCGCTTCCGGCGGCCGCCGCTTTTCCTCCCTGGCCCTGTCCCCGTAAATTGTTTCCAGCTCACGCTCAATTTTACCCCAGTCGTAAGACTTTGTCCGGTCGCTTATCCGGTTATTATCTGACACGGCCCTCCTCCTTTCTTAACCGAGAGTCGCAGCGGTCTTTGATCGTTGAATAAAATTTTCTGATCCCCGCTTTAACAAAATCTTTTAAGGGTCTGCTTAAATATCCCTCTTGAATCCGGCCAGCGCCAGAATCCTTTCGCAGAGATCCGGGAAGTCTATCCCTATTGCCGCCGCCGCATCGGGAACCAGGGAGGTTTCCGTCATTCCGGGGACAGTGTTGATGTCGATAACATAGGGGACGTCATCCGGCCCCAGCATGAAGTCGATCCGGGCAATGCCGGACAGTCCGCAGGCGATGAAAGCGCGCTTTGCCAGCTCCCGTACCTTCTCATCAGCCGCCTCGCTGATCCGGGCCGGGATTATATGGGCGCTGGCCCCCGGTTTGTACTTTGTCTCATAGTCGTAGCTGCCGGTAACGGTGGTTATCTCGATTACCGGCAGCGTTTCTGCCTGCCCATTGCCGCCCCAGACAGCGGCGGTCAGCTCCGGACCCTGAATGATCTTCTCCACCAGCACGGTCTTGCCGTAGGAGAAAGCCATCTCCAAAGCCCCTGACAGCTCCGCTTTTCCCGCCGCCTTGTAAACCCCGATAGTAGAGCCCTGCTCCGCGGCCTTGACGATGACCGGATAGGAAAGATGCCGCTCCACCTGAAGGACCTGCTCTCCTCTATCCTCATAGGAAAAAAGGGAAACCGATGCGGGGGTGGGAATACCCGCCGCCAAAAGCACCGATTTTGCCGCGCACTTATCCATCGTTACCGCGGAGGCCAGGACTCCGGAGGAGGTGTAAGGTATTTCCAGGCAGTCCAAAAGGGCGGCCAGTCTGCCGTCCTCTCCATAGGCCCCGTGCATGGCGTTGAAAACTATCGCCGGCTCCTGGTTGGAAATCTGCTCCAAAAAGCTTTTGGGCTGAAATTCCAGTCCCGCCGCGTTGTAGCCCTTTTCCTGCAAAGCTTTCAGTATGGCTCCGCCGGAACAGCGGGACACCTCCGCCTCAGCGGAGGGGCCTCCCATTACCACAACTATTTTACCCTTATTTATTGCCATGATCTTTCCCTGCCTCAAGCAAATTCAGCAGCTCCTCGCCGCTGTTTACAATATCTCCGGCCCCCATGGTCATCACCAGGTCGCCGGGCCGCGCCATTTCCGCCAGCTTACCGGCCACATCGGCCCGCCTTTCCACATAAACGGGCTTCATCCCCGTCTGAGCCACCACTGAATCGTAAATCGTCCGGCCGCTGACACCCTCAATGGGCTCCTCTCCGGCGGAATATATACCGGAGAGCACGAGGATGTCCGCTCCCCGGAAAGCAGCGCCAAACTCCTGTGCCAGCAGCTGGGTGCGGCTGTAGCGGTGCGGCTGGAAGGCCACGATGAGCCTTCCCGGCTTCGTCTGCCGGGCCGCGGCAATCGTGGAGGCGATTTCCGTGGGATGATGGGCATAATCATCCACAATCCAGACGCCGTTCACCTTTCCCTTTGTTTCAAAGCGGCGCTTTGCTCCATGGAAGTTCATCAGCCCGGCTGCGGCTGCCTCAAAGGAAACCCCCAGGGCTCTGGCCGCGGCAATTGCCGCCAGGGCGTTCCGGACATTGTGGAGGCCGGGGATCAGCAGCTTCGCCTCCCCCAGCGTTTCTCCCTTATAGCTTACGGTAAAGGCAGTCTCATTTGCTTCCGTGATAATATTGCTGGCCCGGTAATCCCCATTCTCAATGCCGTAGGAGATGATGTTGCGGCGTACCTGCCCGGCGATGGCTCTGGCATCCTCATTATCAAAGCAGACCACCACGCTGCCGGCTTTCTCATCGACAGTTGCCATGAACTCCTTAAAGGCCGCCCGGATTCTCTCAACTGTTCCGTAATAATCAAGATGATCGTCCTCAACATTTGTAACTACCGCGATATGAGGACGAAGTTTCAGAAAAGAACCGTCGCTTTCATCCGCCTCTGTAACCAGCAAGCCACTTTTGCCCAGCCGGGCGTTACTGCCAAAATCCCTGACGACTCCGCCCACAATAACCGTAGGGTCAAGCCCGGCAGCGGTAAGGGCCACACCCAGCATGGAAGTAGTAGTAGTCTTTCCGTGGGCTCCCGCCACCGCTATGCCCTTGGCGGAATTCAGCAGGAAGGCGTTAATATCCGAGCGGTGGAGCTTTCTTATGCCCAGCCTCTCCGCCGCCAGCACCTCGGGATTATCCGGACGGATGGCCGTTGAGACAACGATGGCGTCTACCGACTTATCGATTACGTTTTCCGCCTTGTGTCCGGCGTAAATCTCTGCCCCCGCCTCCGCCAGCTGTCTGGTGATAGGAGTTTCATGAAGATCGGAGCCGGATACCGTCCAGCCCCTTTCCAGCAGAATATGGGCCAGGGCGCTCATTCCCACGCCGCCGATACCGATAAAATGTAGTTTCTTAATTCCCGAAAGCATTGCAATTTCTCCCTGCCTGATTACTCAAAATGACCGGCCGACCGCTGCCGTCCGGCAATACTCATCACGATATCGGCAATATCCTTGGCCGCCCGGGGCTTCCCCAACCGGCGGCTGGCCCTTGCCATCTGCTTTAGCTTCTTCTCTCCGGAGAGAAGTTCCTCCATGACCTCTATCAGCCTTGCTCCGGTCAAATCTCTGTCAAGGATCATTCTGCCGCCGCCAGCCTTTACAACGGCCAGTGCATTGTGCTCCTGATGATTTTCTGCCGCGTAGGGATAGGGCACGAGGATAGCCGGTATCCCTCTGGCTGTCAGCTCCGCAATCCCGATCGCTCCCGCCCGGAAGACAGCCAGATCCGCCGCCGCCAGGGCCATGGGCATATTGTAGAGATAGGGCGCCACGCTGATATTGGAAAAGTTCTCATGATCGATCCCCCGGCTCTCCAGCTTGCCGATTACATCCTCATATCCCAGAGAGCCGGTCACGTGCAGGATCTGCACCCGGTCATTTCCCGCGTATTTATCGATGACCTCGATCATTGCATTGTTGAGACTGCGGGCCCCCCGGCTGCCTCCGGATACGAGCACCGTCAGCCGGTCGGACTTCAATCCCAGCTCCTTAAGCCCCTGTTCCCGGGTTGCCTCCATCACTTCGTGACGGATGGGATTCCCCGTATATACCGTTTTTGCCGCCGGGAATGATTTTACCGCTTCGGCAGTACCGGCGGCCACCCTGGTGGCGAATTTTCCCAGCAGCTTATTGGTGATACCGGCAACGGCATTCTGCTCCTGAATCAGGGTCGGTATGCCCAGCAGGGACGAGGCCAGAAGAATCGGCCCGCATACGTAGCCGCCGGTGCCCACCGCCACATCCGGAGAAAATTTCCGGACGATATTCATTGCCTCCAAAGTCCCGATACCGGCCTTCGCCGCCCGCCACAGATTTACCGGGGTCAGATGGCGTTCAAACCCCTGAATGTCCACCGTGGAAAAGGGTATATTCTCCTTGGGGATAATATCCGCCTCCAACCCGGTGGCGGTCCCCACATAGAGAAACTCTGCCTCCGGCTCCCGCCGCTTTATTTCATTTATCAGGGTAATGGCCGGATATATATGGCCGCCGGTACCGCCGCCGGATACAATGATACGCAAAACAATAACCTCTTAATCCAATCCGTTGATAATTTCCTTAAACACCCTGCCCCGGTGCTCAAAGCCGGTAAACATATCGAAGCTGGCGCAGGCCGGGGACAGCAGAACTACATCCCCGGGCTTCGCCTCCCGGCGGCAAAGCTCCACGGCTTTCGCCAGATCATAGCCTGCCTCAAGGATATCCGACCCGGCGATGCCCCCCTTCAAGGCTTCGTTCCTGAAGCGCTCCGCGGCGGCGCCAACCAGTACCAGCTTTCGGCATTTTGCCTTGACCAGCTTCATGAAGTCCGTCAGGTCAGTCATCTTGTCATCGCCCCCGGCAATGAGCAGAAGCGGCTCCTGAAAGCTCTCCAGTGCCTTTATGGCAGAGTCTGTATTCGTGGCCTTGGAGTCATTGTAATACTTTACGCCCGCCAGCTCCCGGACCGGCTCGATCCGGTGTTCTACCGGCATGAATTCCCGCAGTACTTTGATGATCAGCTCCGGCTCCACTCCGCCGAAGTAGGCGATGGCCGCCGCCGCCAGGGCATTTTCCACATTGTGCCGGCCCTTTATATTCAGCTCCGACTGTCTTACCAGGGGTATCTCCTTGTCCTCATCACGGATCGTAAGGCGGCCATCTTTCAGGTATGATCCGTATTTTTCTCCCGCCAGCTGATCAACCGTGCTGAAGGGACAGACCGGAATCCCTTTTTCCTTCGCCCGGAAAATGCTTTTTCCCGTCAGCTCATCATCGTAATTCAAAACGGCGAAATCCCCCTCCGCCGCCGACTGCTGAGCGAAAATCTTTTCCTTTACTGACTGATACGCCTCCATTGTGCCGTGGCGCAGAAGATGGTCAGGGGTAATATTCAGAATCGCGGAAATCCGGGGATGAAAATCGCCGGTAGCCTCCAGCTGGTAGCTGGAAATCTCCGCCACCAGCGCCCCCTCCGCTCCGATCCGAAGAGCCTCGTCCACCAGCGGCGTGCCGATATTTCCACCTACGCCGGTCTTTTCCCGGCCGTATTTAGCGGCAAACAGCTGGCCGGTAAGGGTAACCGTTGTGGTTTTTCCGTTTGTCCCCGTGATGGCGTAGATAGGAGCAGCCGCCAGATGGTACGCCATCTCCACCTCGCTCTCCACGGGGATGCCCCGCTTAAAGGCCCCCTGAACAAGGGGGGCCCGGCAGGGAACGGCGGGAGAGGCAATGACCCTCGTTATTCCTGCCAGCTGTTCCTCCGTCTGGGGCCCCAGCAGAAGTTCAACTCCCGCCTCCCTGAGAGCGGTGAGATCATCGGTGATTTTATCCTCGCTCTTGCTGTCGCTGAGGATGACGTCCGCCCCCATCCTTTTCGCCGTCAAAGCGGCGGCTATGCCGGAAATACCGGCGCCGATAACGAGGATCTTCTCCCCGGCAAAATTTTCCTGTAAATTCTTTTCCATGACCTTTACTTCCAATCAGATGCTAAATCATAAACAGCCCCAGGAGGGCGAACACTACCCCCGCCGCCCAAAAGGTGCAGACGACCCGGTTCTCGCTCCAGCCGCCAAGTTCATAATGGTGATGGAGGGGGCTCATGCGGAATATCCGCCTGCCCCCCGTCAGCTTGAAATATGCAACCTGCATAATTACCGACAGGGCTTCCGCCACAAAAACTCCTCCCACTACCACCAAAAGCAGTTCTGTCCGGGTAAGCAGGGCCACCGCCGCCAAAGCACCCCCCAAAGCCAGTGAACCCGTATCACCCATAAAAATCTTTGCCGGGTGATGGTTAAACCCCAAAAAAGCCAGACAAGCCGCCGAAACAGCCGCCGAGAAATACATCAGCGCCGGATGGCCGGTAAGGCAGGAGATCACCCCATAGGCAGCGGCGGCCACCGCCACCGTTCCCGCCGCCAGGCCATCCAGGCCGTCGGTGAGATTTACCGCGTTTGTGGTCCCTACCAGCACGCAGAGGACAAAGGCATAGTACAGGCTGCCCAGCTCCAGGTCAGTGTCCGCCGCCGGGATGAGAATTGCCGTTTTCAGGTTCAGATAACTGTGCCCCGTATAAATGACCGCCGCCACGATTATCTGGGCCAGCAGCTTCTGTTTGGCGGTGAGGCCCAGGTTACGCTTTTTTACCACCTTTATGTAATCATCGGTAAAGCCAATAGCAAAATGACTGACCATGACAAAAACCGCCAGCAGCGCCTCCGGGTCAAAGCCTGTGACCGCAATGGTTCCGACGGCAATGGCCGGTATTATCATCAGGCCGCCCATGGTGGGAGTGCCGCTTTTCTTCTGGTGGCTCTTCGGCCCCTCATCCCGAATGCTCTGGCCATATTTCAGAGCGTGGAGCTTCGGTATAAGGTAAGGGCCGGGGATCAGGACCGCCAATGAAGCGACAGCCACCGCCGCCACAAGGGATAAATCACAACTCATTATCAGCTTTCCCACCATTCTCAAAGCATATCTATGATCTTGTCCATCTGCATACCGCGGGACCCCTTAAAGAGCAGGGTATCCCCCGCCCGGCAGAATTCCCGGAGCTTTTGGGCCGCCGCCGGATGGTCAGCCGCCTCGAAAACCTTCTCCGGGGAAAGGCCGGCTCCTATCGCCCCCAAGGCAATATGACGGCTCATCCCGCCCCGGGTAATGAGAAAATCAATCCCCGTTTCCGCCGCCCGCCGGCCCACCTTTTCGTGAGCCTGAGCGGCAATTTCCCCCAGCTCCAGCATATCCCCCAGCACCGCTATCCGGCGGCCGCCGCCGGAAACTTCCGCCAGAGTATCCAGGGCCGCTTCCATGGACATGGGGCTGGCGTTGTAGGCGTCGTTGATAATTCTAAGCTTTCCCGGCCGGTCAACTGTTTTCTCCAGACATTCAAACCGCTGGGCGAAGCCCTGGAATTTCTTTAAGGCTCCGATCATCTCCGCCGGATCAAGCCCCAGGGCATAGCCTGCCCCAAGCGCCGCCAAGGCGTTATAAATATTGTGCCGGCCCGCCAAAGGAAGCTCCACCGGATAGTCGGTCCCATTCCCGGCAAACCTCACGGTGAACCTGGTCAGGAACCCCTCCGCCCTTATGGAGTCAGGCAACGCCCTGACAGTTGACTCCTGCCCGATGCCGTAGGTGATAACCCTAACCCCGGGCTTTACCTTACTTTCCATGGCCGCCACGAATTTATCATCGCCATTTAGGATGGCAATGCCGTTATCCGGCAAAGATTCAATAAGCTCCCCTTTCGCCCGGGCGATATTTTCCAGAGAGCCTAAAAGCTCCATGTGGGTTTCCCCCACATTGGTGACGATGCCGATTACCGGTTCAGCCACTGCCGCCAGCTGGGCGATCTGTCCCAGTCCCCGCATACCCATTTCCACCACGGCGGCGTCGTGTTCCATATCCAGCTGTAACAAGGTAAGGGGCAGTCCGATCTCGTTGTTAAAATTCCCCTTGGTTTTCAGGGTGCTAAGGGCGGAATTGAGGACGCAGGCTGTCAGCTCCTTCGTTGAGGTCTTGCCGTTGGAACCGGTCACCGCCAGCACGGGCCCTGCAAAGTAACGCCGGTAGGCCCGGGCGATGGCCTGATAGGCGGCAAGGGTATCAGCCGCCCTGATTACCGCGGGTAGACCGGCGGTCTTTTCTTCCGGGCATTCCCGGCTGACGAGAACGGCCGCCGCTCCCTTCTCCACTGCCTGCCCCGCATAGTCCGCCCCGTCAAAGTTTTTCCCCTTCAGGGCGACAAATAAAGCCCCGGGGACAATTTTACGGGTATCGGTTGCCACCGCCGAAAGCTGCGTTTCCGGACTGCCGGTCAACACCCCGGCCGCCGCCTCCGCTATTTCCCCTGCCGTAAACAAATGCAATGGTTCAGCCATTATCAGGGTTCGCCTCCCAAAAGACCCTCAAGCGCATTTTTAGCCTCTTCCCGATCGTCAAAATGAATCGTCTTATCCTTAAGGATCTGATAATCCTCATGGCCCTTTCCGGCAATGACCACCATATCGCCGGCCTCCGCCAGTTTTATGGCCCGGAATATGGCCTCCCGGCGGTCGGCCAGCACCTCATACCGTTTGGCGCCGATTTTCTCCCTGACGCCGGGAAGGATCTCCGCCAGAATTGCCTCCGGGTCCTCACTGCGGGGATTGTCGCTGGTCACGATGACTATATCCGCCAGCTCCGCCGCGATCCGGCCCATTATGGGCCGCTTCGTCCTGTCCCGGTCGCCGCCGCAGCCAAATACCACTACCACCCGGCCCCGAGCGATTCCCCGGGCCGCCCCCAGGACATTTTCCAGACCGTCCGGGGTGTGGGAATAGTCTACCGCCACCCCGAATTTCTGCCCCATATCAATGGCTTCAAACCGGCCAGGGACTCCCTTAAACAAAGGCAGAGCCCCGGTGATAGTCTCTACCGGCACCTTCTCTGCCAAAGCGCAGCCGATGGCCGCCAGCACGTTGTAAACATTAAACAGCCCGGTGATCTTCAAAGCGATCTCCCGACGGCCAAAATCTCCGTTGACCACAAAGGAAGCTCCGGTTCCCGTAAGCTTTATGTCCGAAGCCCGGAGGGAAGCGTTATTATCCTTCACGCTGTAGGTTATATGATCGCAGTCGGCGTGCTCCAGCATTAGCTTTCCCGCCGGATCATCGATGTTTACCACCGCTTTCTTACCCTGCTTTGTGACATCTCCTGACAGGCTGTCAAAGAGCTTTGCCTTGGCCAGGCAGTAGTTCTCCATGGTACCGTGGTAATCCAGGTGATCCTGGGTCAGATTGGAAAAGGCGGCCGTATCGTACTCACAGCCCGCAACCCGGCCCATATCAAGCGCATGGGAGGACACCTCCATCACCACGTGGGAAATCCCGGCCCTGTCCATTCTGGCCAGCAGCCGTTGAAGATCGATTATGTTCGGCGTCGTGTTGCGGGCAGGGAGCACCTCATCCTCAATCATATTCTGTATGGTGCCAATGAGTCCCACCCGATGCCCCGCAGCCCGCAGCAGGTGGCGGACAAGATAGCTGGTGGTCGTCTTGCCGTTTGTGCCGGTAATCCCTACCAGCCGCATCTTCCGGGCCGGGTAATCATAAAACCAGGGAACGATCCCCTTCAGGGCCCCGTCCAGATCCGGCACCGTCAGCACGGGAACCCCAATTCGCGCCCCGGCCTCCTCCGGCTTTCTGGTGGTCAGCACGGCGGCCGCCCCGGCTTCAACGGCCTGGGGAATAAATTTATGGCCGTCCACATGGAGACCCTCCACTGCCACGAACAGGGCCCCCGGAGTAGCCTCCCTGGAGTCCTGGACCAGATCCCTTATCAGCACGTCAGGCTTTCCCGTAAGCTTCGCCCCCGGCACTCTCTGCTGAATCATTTCAAGCGTAATATTCATCTCATTATCTCCCTGTCAGCGGCGGTAAATTATCATATTCTTAAGAGATTGTTATTTTATCATCTTTTATTTGAAAAAATAAAGGAAAAATCCGTTGCCTCATCAGATACTGAAAAAGGGCGGGGTTAATCCCGCCCCCTACCCGCTATAAGAAATAGGCTCCAAACTAAAAGGACAAGTCATTCGGTTTTCGGTTTAGCGGACTTTTTTGAATCTCCTTTATCAGAGGAGAAATAGGCATTCTCCGGCACGATCATGCCCAATTTTGCCGTGGCGATTTCCTTTATCCGCTGAGGGGATTTCAAGTGGGCAATTTCCACCTTGATGGCCTCATTCTCCTTCTCCATCCGGGATGCCTGACGGCGGAGCTCCGTCATTTGATAACCACGATCCGCGCTGATCCCCCGGTGAAGGGCCAACCCCATGGAAAGGACAGTAATCAGCACGAACAGCACCAGACAGTGATTCCTCAAGCTGGCATTCACCGTTGCGGCCGAAGGGCGGTCCTCCTCCAGAGAACGGATCTGGCTGTCCCGCTTCAGGGACGGCTCCCTCCGCAGGGCGTCGTCTACCACATTGGGAAGATTCCGGTAATGATAAGCTCCGGAGCTGTTATAGCAGCGCGGAGAGTAACCATAAGTGCCATCGGCAAATTCGTATTCATCATCATAGTCATACAGGTCGTTCTGCTGCCAACGCTCTGCTGCCATAATTGTCATTCCTTCCATTTATAATGCCACTGTTCAGGAAACCAGTCCCGTTTTTTCCTTCTTCTTCCCGTTCAAAATGACGGTGGAGAATCTGCTCCATCGTATCAGCCAGCCAAGGTAACCGCCGCTTGCTTTGTTGAGGCGGGGGAGTTTTTCAGCCGTTGTACTCAAAATTCTGTCCGATTCACTGCTCACCCCAGAGAGGGATTTACAGCTTCTTTGCCCGCCGCAGCTTAGCGCTGGCCGCCCGGGGATTCGCCTCAATCTCTTCTATGCCGGGGGGCGTCGCCTTCCCCAGCAGCTTCACTTCCGGTTTATGACCGCAGGTACACACCGGCAGGGACGGCGGGCAGATACATCCCTTTGCCAGATCCCGAAGAGTTTCTTTCACAATTCTGTCCTCCAGGGAATGAAAGGTGATCACCGCAATCTCTCCCCCGGGCTTCAGGGCCCTGACGGCTGCCTCCAGGGCTCCCCGCAGGATCCCCAGCTCATCATTTACCGCAATGCGCACCGCCTGGAAAATCCGCTTCGCCGGATGGCCCTTCTGCTCCCGGCGCACCCCTTTGGGAACCGCCCGCTCAATTATATCCACCAGCTCCCCGGTAGTCTCAAAGGGCTTCTCTTTTCGCCTGGCGACGATGAACCCGGCGATCCGCTTCCACCATCGCTCCTCCCCGTATTCCCGAAATATCCGGCCCAGCTCCTCCTCGTTCCAGCCGTTAAGGATAACTGCCGCCGACAATTTCTGACGGGGATCCATCCTCATATCAAGAGCCGCGTCCCTCATATAGGAAAAGCCCCGCTCCACCGTATCCAGCTGATGGCTGGATACGCCTAAATCAAAGAGCGCTCCATCTATGGAACCGGCCTCGGCCAGCCCCAGTCCCCGCAAAATCTCGGGCAGGCGGGAAAAATTATCGTGAACCAGATTTATCCGGCAGGCCGCTCCCTGCTCCTTCAGCTCATTCAGATGTTTACCGGCCGCCTCGATAGCTTCCTCGTCCTGATCGATCCCAATGAGCCGCCCCTTAGCTGACAGCCTCGCCGCAATCCTGCCGCTGTGGCCTCCGCCGCCGAGAGTACAATCCACATATATTCCGTCGGGATCTGTCACAAGGAGCTCCGCCGCCTCCGGCAGCACGCTTACATGATGAAATTCCACCGCTTTGCTCCTTCGTTCATCCCTGCCCGGCTCACCGTCAAATGCCAAGCTCCGTAAGGGTCTCCGCAATCTCTGTCACCGCCGGGCACACCGCATCGCTGTAGCGTTCCCACTCGGCTCTGGACCAGATTTCCACCCGGTTGGACACGCCGATGAGAACGGCCTCCTTATCCAGCTTTGCATAAGACCGGAGATTTGCCGGTACAAGGAACCGTCCCTGCTTGTCGCACTCCGTTTCCCGGGCGCCCGCAAAGAAAAAACGCACAAAGGAACGAACCTCCGCCTTCGAGATAGGCAGCTTCGCCAGCTTTTCGGAAAGCCGCTGCCATTCCTCAGGGCCATAAACAAAGAGGCAGTTATCCAAACCCTTCGTGATGACGAACGAGTCTCCAAGGGCAGCGCGAAAATCTGCCGGCAGGCTGACCCGGCCCTTCGCGTCCATCGAATGGGTATACTCCCCCATTAACATCGCTCGTCACCTCCTTTGGGGACATTTTACCACAATTCACCACTTTATACCACTTTTTGTGAAAAAATTTCACTTCTACTCAAAAGTCCTACATCATCTATAGGTATAGGACTGCCGCAGACCTTATTCCGCCCTCGTCCCCCTGATCGAAAGCCCCTCAAAAAGCAAAATTTCCAAAAAAGTATTTGACATTAAAATGCCCCTGTGGTAACATATCCTTTGTCGACAGCGACACGGCCCGGTAGCTCAGTTGGATTAGAGCGTTTGGCTACGAACCAAAAGGTCGGGGGTTCGAGTCCCTCCCGGGTCACCATGAAAATAACCGGTAGATGATTTCATCTGCCGGATTTTTTGTATAACGAAAAGGGCAGACCACGGCACGCGGCTCATGGTCTGCCCTTTTATCTGTCATTTTTCAATTCGCCGTTACGTTGATCCGTTCCCGGACGAAGTCGATAAATTCCCTGGCCAGCTGGCTGACGGGATTTCCGTTCCTGGTAATAACCCCGTACAGGATTTTTCCTTCCCCGTGTTTCAGGCGGATACCGGGAGACTTCCCCGGTTCATAGCGGAGGTATGTTTCACAGCTGATGTTAGCCAGATGATTTTTCTCCAGCAGCAGATTGATTACGTAATCGCTGTTTGTGGTGACAGCTACCCGAGGCTCCAGAGCCAGCCGCTCCCCCTCGGTCCGCCATCCCTTGTAGCGGATATAAGGGTCATTGACCATCTGCACGCAGCGGGGCTTGCGGGTATCCGCCGGCAAACCGGCGGCCCGGCCGGCGAGGTTCCACTCAGACCGGAAGAACAGCATTGCATCCATTTTTCTCAGGCAGACAAAACCCAGCTGATACCGTTTCAAATCATAGTGCAGTTGTTCCAGCTGATCAGGGAAAACTCCGATAAAGCCAGTCTCGTCCCTTCCCTCCCGCACCCGGTGCAGAATATTGGGAGTATTGTCCATCCATATGCGGAACTCCGTATCCGCCTGACCATGGTCCCTGTAAAATTCCGAAAAGCAGTTGGCAAACCAGGAGCTGGGATTGGCCGAAATGCTGACCAGCTTGCCCTGAGGTGATTTCATCTCTCCCTCCAGCTCCTCCAGCCCGTTCAAAATCACATTGGCTTTTTCATAAAACCGCCGTCCCTCCGCCGTCAGGACCAC
>CAJTSO010000019.1:6878-18381 GCA_910579115.1 uncultured Selenomonadaceae bacterium | reverse complement strand
CCTGCCGCTGAAAAAGCTGTATTCCCAGCTTTCTTTCCAGCTGGGCTATCGTCTTGCTGACATTTGACTGGGTGGTATAAAGGATTTTCGCCGTTTCGCTGAACGACCTTACGTCGGCGCTGACCACGAAATATTTTAAGGGCCTGATTTCCAGCATGATGAGCTCTCCCGCTTCAATATAGTATTCATCCTGATAATAACCATCTACATCATATCGGAAAAAGCAGGGGACAACAAGAGACTGCTTTTCAGAAAAAAACCGGCGGAAAATCATTCCTGCCGGTTTTTTCATATAGACAGCGCCGCGGCCAAAAGATTTTTCGCCGGCTGGCTGCCGGGCTGATTGAACACCCGCTCCACAGTTCCCTGCTCTGCTATTTTCCCTTTGTCCAGCACGATCACCCGCTGGCAAAAATTTTTTATCAGGGCAGGATTGTGGCAGATGAAGACGTAGGCCATGCCCCTTTCCCTTTGCAATCTGGCCAGCAGGGAAATAATTTCCTGCTGCACGGTGGTATCCAGGGCGCTGGTAGCTTCATCCAGAATTATCAGCTTCGGCTGATGGGACAGGGCGCGGGCAATGGCCGCCCGCTGGCATTGCCCGCCGGACAGCTGATGGGGATATCGCTCCGCCAGCTCAGGGGACAGCCCGCACTGCCTCAGCAGCTCCTCTGTCCGCTCCCGGGTCTCACGGGGACCGGCGCCCTCATTCCGCATACTCTCGCCTACCCCGTCGCCGATTGTCCGCCGGGGATTAAAGGATCCCGCATGATCCTGAAAGACCAGCTGCAATCTGTCGTACACCGGTCTGAGCGCGCGGCCCTGAAGACGGGTGATCGCTTCCCCCTCCAGCCGGATCTCCCCCTGATCCACATCCTCCAGTCGGGCCATCAGCCGGGCCAGGGTACTCTTGCCGGAGCCCGATGGTCCCATAATCCCCAAGATCTCCCCCGGCAGCAGGGAAAAGCTCACCTCATCAACGGCAATGACTGTCCGGTGACGGGCGGTATACGCCTTTGTGACATTCCGAAGCTCCAGCAGCGGCTTCATAATCGATCCCTCTTCCTCTTTCATATTCACTGGCCAGTTCCAGCCTCACAGTTCGGGCACCGCCTTTATCAGCTGCCGGGTATACTCAGCCCGTGGAGCATTCAGCAACTGCCGGGCTTTTCCCTGCTCCACTTCCCGGCCCTCCTTCATCACCAGGATCCTGTCGGCCAGAGCGGCAATCACCCCAAAATCATGGCTCACCACCAGCATTGCCATCCCCGTTTGCTTCTTAACGGCGCGGAGCTCGTCCACTACCCGGCTCTGGGCGATGACATCCAAGGCGCTGGTTGGCTCATCCGCCAACAGCAATTTTGGCCCCGTCAGAAGAGCCATGGCCAGACAGATCCGCTGAGCCATACCGCCGGACAATTCGCAGGGATAGTTTTCCCAAAGGCCCTCCGGGTCGGAAAACCGCAGCCGCTGAAAAAGAGCCATTGCTTCTGTCCGGACCTTTTTACGGTCGGTAGCCCCTTGAGCCCTGAGACATTCCCAAACCTGCCGGCCCACGGTCTGCACCGGAACGAGGGAGGCACCCGCATCCTGAAAAAGCATGGCGATTTCCCTGCCCCGCAGCTGCCGCCATTTTTCCGCCGAACCGCCGGTCAGGGATTCTCCGTTATAGCTTATCTCCCCGCTGGTCACCGTTCCCCCGGTACAGGAAAGACCCATAAGGGCCCGCAATAAGGTTGATTTGCCTGAGCCCGACTCCCCAACAATGCCCAGCGTCTCCCCGTCCGCCAGTTCCAGGGACAGATCATGAACGCAAGGAACCCCCTGATAGGCAATTGTCACGTTAGTACAGGTCAGTAGCTTTGTCATGATTTTTCCCAACGACCCTTTCCACAGCTTAAAGCCTCAATGGCCTTGCCGGTAAGAAAGCTGTTTATCCACGCCGGTACTTAACGACTGCCAGTCATCACGCTGCTGGAGTTTAGTACCGCTGCGGGGTGTAATTTTCTACTTAAAGGAAAGATCTTTCGTAATTTCGTAATAATCGGAGGTATGCGCCTTCAGCCCCTGAACCTCAGCCTTGTTGATCATACTCATCTTCAGGAAGGAAAAGAAGCAGAATGCGGCGTCATCAAGAAGCTCCTGCTGGATCTGTACCGCCAGTTCACCCCGCTTCTGCCGGTCAAAGGTTCCTTTCATTTCCTGTGCCAGAGCTTCCACCCGGTCGCTGTGATAACCGCCCCGGTTTTTCGTAGAGCTGTCCAGGCACACCGTGGAGAAAAAGTTCAGCGGATCACCGGTACCGCAGGTTACAAAGGCGCTGACGTAAATGTCCCAGGCCTTTGGATCCTTAACCACTCCATTGTGGTCAGCTGTATTGTTTACAATCAGGTCAATACCCAGCTTCTTCAGATCAGATTGGGCCGCCTCCGCCAAAAGTGGCAGTTCCTGACGGCTGGGATAAGTCAGCCAGCGGACCCGCAGCTTACGGCCGTTCTTTTCCCGGATGCCGTCCCCATCGGTATCCTTCCAACCCGCCGCCTCCAGTTCAGCCTTGGCCTTCTCCGGATCAAAGCCCTCCGTCCGGAGATTTTTCCCGCCAAAGGTGAAATTATCCGGGAAGGGTCCGGTTGCCACCTCGCCATAACCCCAGAGCAGGGTTTTCACAAAAGCCCCCTTGTCTACTCCCAGGGCAATTGCCCGGCGGACGGCTTTATCCTGCATAATGGGAGACGCAAAGTTGACCTGCCCGAAGAAAACCCGGCTGGTGGCCGTGCCGGTAAATTTGTACTTATCGCTTTGAAACAGGGGATAACTGGCATAGGGTATGCCATAGGCCGCATCGATTTGGCCGGACTGGAGAGCGGCAACCAGGGTATCCCCATTGGAAATAGTCTGAACGAAAATTTTCTCCATTTGCGGCTTCCCGCCCCAGTACTTCTCGTTTGGCTCAAGCTCCACCCGCTGACTGGGGATGACCTTTTTCGCCACATAGGGACCGGTGCCTGCCACGATTCCATCAGGGGTAATTCCGGCCTGCACATCGATGATACAGCCATAGGGATTCCCCAGATAGTTCAGCAGGGACGGCTCCGGCTCGCTGGTTTTCAGGGTCAAAATCTGGCCATCGGCCTCCATGGCCGCCAGGTTTAGATTACCTCTCGCCCGCCGGTGAACCTTAATCAGCTGCTCCAAACACTCCTTCACCGCCTGGGCGTCCATTTTCCGCCCATTGGAAAAGGCCACGTCATCCCGAAGTCTGATTTTCCAGGTCAGGTCATCCACCAATTCAAAGCCTTCAGCCAGCCAGGGTTCCTGCTCCATCTTGTCGTTGTAGCGGAACAGCGTCTCACCGATGCCGTAACGAATGCAGGCCCAACCGGCATAAGCATTGTGGGGATTCACGTCCGGCTCCTCGTTTTCCGCGTTGAAGGTAGTATCTCCAAAGGTAAAGACGCGGCCAGCATTTCTTTGCGGCTCCGGCTTTTTATCCCCGCCGCAGCCGGCCGTCAGGGCCGCGGCCAGCGCCAGCAGGATCAGCAGGCTGAAAAATTTTTTCATATTCTTTGCTCCTGTCTTATAAATGATTTTTCTCATGGTACGCGGCGCACGTCAAGGCAATCCCGCATGGCGTCTCCCAGGAGACTAAACAGAACCACCGTAATAAAAATCCCCAAACCGGGCCCCAGTACCAGCCAGGGATAAAGCTGCAGCATACTTCGCCCGGAGCTGAGCATACTGCCCCACTCCGCCGTGGGAGGCTGAGCTCCCAGTCCCAGAAAGGACAGACCGGCCAGCTCCATCAGCAGTGTTCCTATATCAAGTATTGCCGTAACCAGAACAGTTCCCAGAATATTGGGCAGCAGATGACGCCGAACCACCTGCCCGGGCGTATCTCCCGCCAGCCGGACCGCGTAAATAAAAGGGGAGTTTTTTAACGCCAGGGTACGGCTCCTGGCCAGCCGGGCATACTTCGGCCAGCTTACCAAAGCCAACGCGCCCACCGCCCCCAATACGCCTCCATTAAGCACGGCGGCAATGGCCATGGCCAAAATGATCCCGGGCAGGGACAGGCAAAGCTCCGCTATCCCCATCAGCAGCCTGTCCGGCCACCCTCCACGCAGTCCGCAGTAAACGCCGCTCATGGAGCCAAAGACAGAAATGACCGCCACCAATAAAAAGGTGGAGCTTATGCTGACCCTTCCCCCGCTCAAAACCCTGGCCAGCACATCTCTGCCGTACTGATCGGTGCCCAGAATATGCTCCTTTCCCGGAGGCTGCAAGCTCCGGGACAAATCCTGTCCCTGGGGATCGAAAGGACATATAAAGGGCGCCCCGTAAACCGCCAGCAGAAGCAGGGCCGTCAGGGCGGTCAATATCCAGAGCCAGCGCCTTACCCTGCCGGAAGCTGTTCTGCTTTTCCCCAGCCGCATCTCACATATCCCCCCTGCCAATCCGGGGATCAAGCCACCTGCAGCCCAGATCAGCCAGCAGATTCAGCAGCGCGTATATCCCGCCCATCATCATTACATAGGCCTGAACAACCGGATAATCTCTCATCCTGATGGCCTCGGCAGCCATACTCCCCACCCCGCCATACATGAAAATCGTCTCCACAACCGCGGCGCCCCCCAGAAGATCCCCCAGAGACAGCGCCAGCATGGTCAGCAGAGTTCCCCCCGCCGACCGCAGGACACCGCCCCACAGCAGTCTGGCAAAAGGGATGCCCCTGGACAAGGCCCCTGCCACATAGGGCTGGCTCAGTTCCTCCAGCACCGCCGTCCGCACCTGCCGGATATACTTCGCGCCCATGGCTATGGCCAAAGTCAGCCCGGGCATTACGGCGCTTTCCCAGCCCGTCCCATCGGATATCACCGGCAGCCACCCCAGACGAAGGGAAAGAATATACAGCAGCAGCAAAGCCACGACAAAATTAGGCAGGGAGTTCCCCACAAAGCTCAGAACCCGGACCGCATAATCCACCGGCCCATTCTGCCGGACGGCGGACAGGATGCCAAGCGGCAGCGAAAGGACAGCCGTCAGCAGCACCGACATAAAAGCCAGCCGCAGCGTATTGGGCAGGCGCTGCCAAAAAGCCTCCGCCACCGGCTGCCCCGAAACATAGCTCCTCCCCAAATCTCCCCCGGCTGCCCGTTTTAGCCAGACTGAATATTGAACCAGAAAGGGCTGATCAAGTCCCAGCGAAGCCCTGGCCTCCTCCGCCGCCTCCGCCGAAACTGCCTCCCCCCTATTCTCCATCTTTTGCTCCACCACATCACTACCGGCCAGCCTCATCAGCCCAAATGACAAAAAGCTGATAGAGAATAGTACCAGCGCCAGCCTAAGCAATCGTTCAGGCAGCCAGCGACCCATTTTTCTACCTCCCAACAAAGCCCGCCTGTAATGAGCCGCTCAAAAATTTTCACGGAAATTTTATTTATATCAGCCTCAAGCGATCAAAGACTGTCATAATGAGCCGCCCAAAAAATTTTCACAGGATTTTTCTTCCTGTCGGCATTATAAAACGGCTGAGGGACTGCTTCAACCGATTGAAGCAGTCCCTCAGCCTGACTTATTTTCATATAGATATTCCCGGCAGTAATACCTTGGTAAAACATTGTGCTTTCCGTTCATTCTGTGTCTTTTCCGCTTTTTTACTTCAGCAGAACGGCCAGCTCCCTCATGAGCCGCTTCACATCAACGGGCTTTCCCAAATGCCCGTTCATCCCGGAACGATACGCCTCCCTCTTATCCTCCTCAAAAGCATTGGCCGTCATTGCCAAAATGGGGATGGTTGCCTTTTCACTGTCCGTCAGCTTCCTGATACTTCTGGCCGCCTCGTAGCCATTCATTTCCGGCATCTGTATATCCATCAGCACCAGGTCGTAGTAATTACTCTCCGCGGTTGCCAGCTTCTCCAGGCAAACGCGCCCGTCCTCCGCCCTGTCTACCAAAAAGCCCACTTCCTTGAGGATCTCCTCGGCGATTTCCGCATTCAGGTCATTATCCTCCGCCAGAAGAATCCGCTTGCCGACAAAGATACCGGGATCCAATCCCCCTTCGACCTTCTCCACCAGATCGGCTTTTTCCGCCACCCGGTGCGGGATGGTGACCACGATTTTTGTCCCCTGATCCTTTTTGCTGTACACCTCGATCGTACCATTCATGAGCCCCACCAGTCGCTTGACGATAGGCATTCCCAAGCCGGTACCTTCAATTTTGTTATCAGTGGTATTATGCTCCCGGGCAAACTCCTCAAAAATATGGGGAATAAATTCCTCACTCATTCCAATTCCCGTATCCGATATGGTGGTCTGATACAACGTCCAGCCCTCCCGTTCACAGGGAAGCTCCCGCAGATCCATATGGACGCTGCCACCAGGCTTCGTATACTTATACGCGTTGGAAAGAATATTGATGAAAACCTCCCGGAGCTTGACGGGATCGCAAAAAACGTACTCCTGAACCACATTAACTTCCCGGGTATATTTTATCCCCTTCTGCTTCATCAACTCAGCGAAAATAGAATAGATTGAATCGACAAACTGCTCGGTGCTCCAGCCCACCTCATCTACTTCCAAATTTCCCTTCTCGATCCGGGCCATCTCCAGCACATTATTGATAATTGACAACAGCACCTTGCTGGAGTCCCCGATTTTATCCAGATAACCCTGACGCCGGACAGGATCATCCTGATGCTTCTCCAGGAGGTCCCGGAAACCCATTATCGCATTCATTGGAGTCCTGATATCGTAGCTCATATGAAAGAGAAAGGCCGTCTTTGCGCTGCTCGCCGCCTCTGCGGCCTCCTTGGCTTCCCTCAGCTCCTCCTTCTGCCGCTCCTGTTCAACGGTGAGCTTCTCCAGCCTCGCCTGCTTTTCCTGAAGGACGCCGTTAAGGGATATTATCTCTTCCAGCTGAGCCTCCTGCTCACAGGCGCACGCTTCAAGGTTGAGCTGCTTATCCCGAAGCTCTTTTTCCAGCTCCGGCAGCCGATCGTTGACCGCCCGGCCAGCCACCTGCCTGATCAAATCCTCGTTGCCATCCTGCCCCAGGGAATCAAAAACCCGCATTCCCCGATCCATGGCCGGCCGGTTGATGACCGCGTATCGATCTTCACCGATTTTGGCAAAAATCGCTTCCCTCCAGTTCTCGTACAAGGAATCATAGTAAACAGGACAGTCACAATCTGAATTTCCGGCCACGGGGCAGTGGAGACACGGCGCCTCCCGCTTCATGATCACCTCGTAGCATTTGTCTCCGACCTTTACCCCCTGGTATATATCGACTACAGTTTGATTAAATGCCAGCAGCCGGTAGTCACCTGATATTTCGTAGTAGTCGTTGCAAAATACATTATCTTTCATTTCTGACCTTCCCATTACTGAACCAGTGCCTATACTCTGTGTAGACTCCTTTACGATATTATACTACTCCAAATTACTTACTTCAATGACAATATATCAGTTCCTCTTCTTTTCTCAACCAGATACCGGCACATCATTTTGCGAAGGCAGAAAAAAGAGCCTAAACGCCGCGCGGGCGCTTAAGCTCTTCAAAATTTCAAAATTTTGATCAATAGTTGGCTTCACAGATTTCAAAGAAGCTCTGGGGATGAGTGCAGACCGGGCAAACGGCCGGCGCCTTTGTACCCACGACGACATGACCGCAGTTACGGCACTCCCAGACCTTTACCTCGCTCCTCTCAAAGACAGCCTTGGTCTCAACATTCTTGAGCAGGGCACGATAACGCTCCTCATGGCGCTTTTCAATATCAGCGACCATCCGGAACTTGGCCGCCAGCGCCTTGAAGCCCTCGGCCTCAGCCGTCTTGGCAAAGCCATCGTACATATCGGTCCACTCGTAGTTTTCACCATCAGCCGCCGCGCTCAGATTGGCAGCCGTATCGCCGATAATCCCCAGCTCCTTTGCCCACATCTTGGCGTGTTCCTTTTCGTTGTCCGCCGTCTTGAGGAAGAGCCCGCTGATCTGCTCATAGCCTTCCTTCTTTGCAACGGAAGCAAAGTAGGTATATTTATTGCGGGCCTGGGACTCTCCGGCAAAGGCCGCCTGAAGATTCTTCTCGGTCTGGGTTCCTGCATACTGATTAGCCATCAACAATTCCTCCTAAAAAATAATAACGCTGACAGGATTATTCATTAGCTATATATTATACCAAAGCCCTGATAATTTCAAGACTATAATACGGCCGTTAAGGAAATTACAAAGCAATTTCCATCTGGTTTATATCGCGTAAAGAACAGTTTTCATATAAACCGCGGAATAACGGCGAAAGTAAAACTTATATTCAGGCTTATAGGATAAAATAAAATTTAGTATTTCCCACATACCCCTCCCTCAGGCTTATGGTAAACGCAAATGACCAGCTTTGGCTTTTGCCCGCGGATTATTTGCCCGGCTCCTTTGAGCGCTTTATGAATTCCTCAAAGGATATAACGGGAATATCTCTAAAATAGCCGCCTTTAGGATTACCAACAACAATAAAAAACTGCATAAACCTGGATAAAAGCCTAATAATACATCACAAAAAACGGCAACGGCTTTCAGAAGCCGCTGCCGAAAATTTACTGGTGTCCTCGGGCAGATTCGAACTGCCGGCCTTTCGCTTAGGAGGCGAACGCTCTATCCAGCTGAGCTACGAAGACGATTAAAAATATCCTTACCTCTTAATGCCAAAAATCATTTCATCAAGCAGGGCGATAAGCTGGTTAATCTCCGGCTTGGAAATCTGCCCGCTGGCGCCAAGCTCCTTTCCCTTGCGGCGCATTTCCTCATTGATAAGGGAGGAGAAAAGGATCAGCGGCACATCGTGGAGGCGGGGATCTTCACGAACCAGCTTCAACAGATGGTGGCCATCCATCTGGGGCATCTCAATATCGCTGACAATGAGACGAACCCGCTCCTCGATGTCCCCATCTCTCTCTGCCAGCTCTTCCAAATAATCCCAGGCGGCCTTTCCATTGTTGAAATCCTTGACGTATTCATAGCCCGCCTCGTGAAGGGTGGAGACCAAAAGCTCTCTGAGCAGAGGGGAGTCCTCAGCCACGACGATATGCGCCCCGCCCCGGCGGAGCTTCAGGTCATGACCAGCCTCTTCAATGGTAGTAAGTTTTGCATTGATTTCCGGATTTATCTCGGCAATGATGGTCTCAAAATCAATCAGGAGAACGATCTTGTCCTCCATTTTGATAATGCCCACGACTCTGGACTGATCCCCCACCTCGGGGGCCGGTTCCATGTCCTTCCAGGAGATCCGGTGGATACGGGAAACATTGTCCACCAAAAAGCCAAGATTATAGTTATTGATTTCCGTAACAATTATATTTTTGGAGCGGCCATCACCAGCCACATTGAGGCAGCGGGCCAGATTTACCAGAGGCATGGCCCGGCCCCGCAGGGTAAACAGTCCGTCTACGTAAGGATGGGCCTGGGGCATATGGGTTACGGGAAACGCGGCGGCAGTGATAACTTCCCTGACCTTTGCCACATTGATGCCATAGTTTACATTGCCGATATTGAATTCAACAATTTCAAACTCATTTGTCCCGGTTTCCAACAGTATTCCTTTTTTGTCCAGATTTGTTTCTTCCATTGAACCCGTCTCCCCATTTTATCTAATTTCTGTTCATGTCAGAAAAATTTTCCGCTTGAATACGTCCAGTGTAACTTGTTCTTGTTTTTTTGAAAAATTCCTGCCTGTTATGAAAAATTTCTCAGTCTACTCCGGCCCCGCCTGTTCAAGAACCACTTCTTTTATCAAATAAGGATCTCCCTGCGTAGCCGGGGAATCTGGCCTGTAAGGCCTCATAATACCAGCCGCGCTTTACAGCGCATATACGATCACATCACCTGCACACTATTTCCTGCTACCCGTAAAAGGGGCTTCCAAGGTTTACTACTGCCTCCCGCTTAACCAGGGCGTTATACAAAAATCAGCCGACAGAACACTCTGTCGGCTGATAGCTTTCCTATGAAAATCCGGTTACATCATCGGAGGCATTCCGCCGCCCATGCCTGCGGGCGGCATGGGAGCTGCCGGAGCAGGCTTATCGGCTACCAGGGTCTCGGTGGTGAGAACCATAGCGGCAATGCTGGCGGCATTCTGGAGAGCGGAACGAGTCACCTTTGCCGGGTCAACGATACCGGCAGCGATCATATCCACATACTCACCGGTGAGAGCATTAAAGCCCTTGCCGGAGGTCTTTACCTTCTCAACGATGACGGAGCCTTCCTCACCGGCATTTTCAGCAATCTGGCGAACCGGCTCTTCAATGGCCCGCTTTACCATCTGAACGCCCACCTTCACATCGCCCTCGGCCTCGATCGCATCAAGGGCCGGGAGAATGTCGATGAAGGTCTTGCCGCCGCCGGCCACAATGCCTTCCTCAACGGCAGCCCGGGTAGCGTTGAGGGCGTCCTCAATGCGGAGCTTCTTATCCCGCATTTCCACTTCGGTGGCGGCGCCGATCTCGATGACGGCAACGCCGGAGGAAAGACGGCCCAAGCGTTCCTTAAGCTTCTCACGGTCGAAGTCGGAGCTGGTCTCTGCCACCTGGCGCTTGATCTGCTCCTTGCGGGCCTCGATGTCCTTCTTGTCGCCAACGCCGTCCACAATCGTGGTGTTGTCCTTGGTGGAAACAACCTGACCGCAGTGTCCGAGATCCTCAAGGGTCACGCTGTCCAGCTTGCGGCCCAGCTCTTCGCTGATGAGGTTTGCCTTGGTGAGGACAGCGATATCCTGAAGCATGGCCTTGCGGCGGTCGCCAAAGCCCGGAGCCTTGACGGCGAGAACCTTCAGGGTGCCGCGGAGCTTGTTGATGATGAGGGTGGAGAGAGCCTCGCCCTCGATATCCTCAGCGATGATGACCAGCTCTGAGCCCTGACGCATGATCTGCTCCAGAACCGGAAGAATCTCGCTGACGGTGTTGATCTTTCGATCAGTGATGAGGACATAGGGATCCTTGGCAACCGCTTCCATCTTTTCCGCATCGGTAACCATGTAGGGGGAGATGTAGCCCCGGTCGAACTGCATACCTTCAACGACCTTCAGGTTTGTCTCCATGGACTTGGACTCCTCAACGGTGATAACTCCGTCGTTGCCAACCTTGCCCATAGCGTCAGCAATCAGCTTGCCGATTTCCTCATCGCTGGAGGAAATGCTGGCAACCTGGGCAATGGCTTCACTGCCCTCGACCTTGACGGCCTTCTTGCCGATTTCGGCCACGAGAGCCTTCACGGCCAGCTCGATACCCTTCTTGACGACCATGGGATTTGCCCCGGCGGCAACATTGCGCATACCTTCACGGATCATTGCCTGCGCCAGGAGAGTGGCGGTGGTGGTGCCGTCACCGGCGATATCGTTTGTCTTGGTGGCAACTTCCTTTACCAGCTGAGCCCCCATGTTTTCAAAGGGATCCTCCAGCTCGATGTCACGGGCGATGGTAACGCCGTCGTTGGTGATGGTGGGAGCGCCGAATTTCTT
>CAJTSO010000019.1:0-6856 GCA_910579115.1 uncultured Selenomonadaceae bacterium | reverse complement strand
TTGCGGCCCTTGGGCCCGAGAGTGATCTTCACTGCGTTAGCCAGAGCGTCAACGCCGCGGCCCAGAGCCCGGCGGGCTTCTTCATTAAATAAAATCTGTTTTGCCATTTTCTATTTTCCTCCTAAATTTTAAGACGATATTAGTCAAGAATCCCGAGAACATCAGACTGACGAATGATGAGCAGGTTCTTGTCATCAATTTTTACTTCGTTTCCGCTGTACTTGGCGAACAGAATCTTGTCGCCCACCTTCACATCCATGGGAGCAACGGCGCCGCTCTCCAGCACCTTGCCGCCGCCTACCGCCAGAACAACGCCCTCCTGGGGCTTCTCCTTGGCGGTTTCCGGCAGGAAAAGACCGCTTTCGGTCTTTGCCGCTTTTTCCTTAACTTCCACTACGATGCGTTCACCCAACGGTTTGATCATTGCAATCTGCCTCCTAAAAAATTCCTTCATTGAGTTATAGAAGTTTGCTATCTTCTCTGTTAGCACTCATACCAGCTGAGTGCTAAGCACAGTTCATATAATAATCCCGTTAAATGAAAAAATCAAGTAATTTTTTTGATTTTTTGACCAATTATCAAAAATTATTTTTATCATAAGCTGGTAATGAGCTTAAATGGTACAGCCGGACTGGCTTCAGCTCTGTTTCACCGATCAACTTTATTTTTCGTCAACCGATTTCAAGTTTTGGTTGACATAATGTCAACCTGCTAATATAATGTAGTTGACAACCAAAGCGCTGCCCCTGAATCCCCCGTGTCCAAGGGAAAGCAGCCTATCATTTACAAGCGAGGTAACAAAAAGTGTCCGAAAAAATAACTCCCGCCCGGCTGGCGGACAAAATCATAAACGAGGGGTACCTCATAAAGAGAGGCGACGACCTGTCCATCTTTCTGGAGGCTGACCTTGCCGAGCTGGAGGAGGGTGCAGGCCGTATCCAGAAGTATTTCTGCGGCAACCATGTAGATATGTGCACCATCATCAACGGCAAGAGCGGAAAATGTCCGGAAAACTGCAAATACTGCGCCCAGTCCGCCCACAACCACACCAGCTGTGAAACCTACGACTTCCTGCCGAAGGAAGAAATCATTGCTACCGCAAAGCATAACCAGGAGGCAGGTGTAAACCGCTTCGCTATCGTTACCGCCGGCCGCGCCCTCGTAGGCGAGGACTTTGAAAAGGCATTGGATACTTTCAGGGATATGCGGGACAACCTCAGCATTAACCTCTGCGCTTCCATGGGTCTTCTGAATCAGGAACAGTTCTACCAGCTGAGAGATGCCGGTGTCACCAGCTATCACAACAATATCGAAACAAGCCGCAGCTTCTTCCCCAGAATCTGCACCACCCATACATTTGAGGACAAGCTGCGTACAATCAGCTATGCAAAGAACGCCGGTCTCTGCGTCTGCTCCGGCGGCATCATCGGCCTCGGCGAAAGCTGGGCGGACCGCCTGGACATGGCAATCACCCTGTCGGAGATGGAAATCACCTCCATCCCCCTGAACTTTTTGCAGCCGATTCCCGGCTCCCCACTTGAGAATATGCCTTCCGTATCCTCCGATGATGCAATGAGAACAATCGCCTTCTTCCGCTACATCAATCCGGAAGCTAATATCCGCCTCGGCGCCGGCCGCAATCTGCTCCCGGGCTGCGGCAAGACCGCCTTCACTACCGGAGCCTCCGCCACCATCACCGGAGACATGCTCACCACCAGCGGCACCACCATCGCCGGAGATTTTGCCATGCTGGCGGAGCTGGGGCTCACAAATAAATAGATCTCCCCAAAACATCATATATTGACAGGAGCCGTTGATTCACGAGAATCAACGGCTCCTGTCATTTTTTATCAGCTATCCTCCTTATCTACAGTCAACGGCCCAATGACCCGGTGAAAGTACTCCGCCAGCTCCTGGGGCGGCAGCTCGGGGCAGTTCTTCAGCCACCATTTCACCATGGAGATATAGCTGCTGGCAATATGCTGCAGCAGAAATTCCTCCGGCACGCCCCGCCAGGCCGCCAGCTTTTCCAGAGGAAGCTGGGACCGGACGATTGCCTCCACCATCCGGCTGAAGTAGCTGAGAAAGATTGCGTTTGATTCGCAGGCCAAAAGCCGCAGGATATTATGGTCGTTTTCCTGGAGGTGCTTCAGGCTGTGGCAAAAGACGGACAGAGGCTGCTCCTGACCGGAGGGAAGACCGTGGGTGTGGGAGCAGTCGTGGGCCGCGTGGACGACATGGGAAAGCAGCTCGCTGCAAATGGCGTGGAGCAGCTCGTCCTTCGTCTCGAAGTGGGAATAAAAGGTGCTGCGGCCCACATCCGCCCGCTCGATAATATCCTGGATAGTTATCCGGTCATAGGCCTTAACCTGAAGCAGCGCTTCCAACGCGTCAAAAATTGCCTGTCTTGTTTTTTTCTGTCTTCTGTCCATTTCGTCCCATTCCTCTAATATTGTTTATTTATGATAATGTACAATTTTTAATATCAGTTCAATATCTTACGGCCGGAATAATCTGACTCTACCCGTCTTCTCCCTTCCCGATTATTATTAGTATATCAAATTACAGGACAATCTGTTCAGCAAAACAAAAATAATTTTTGGGGATAGATATATGTTTATCAATTCAGCTAAAGAGGTCCACATGGAGACCGGTCCCATCGGGAAAACCCTCTTTGCCTTCACCCTGCCGGTACTCCTCTGCCAGCTGCTCCAAATGCTGTACAACATCACCGACTGCTTCGTCGTTGGACACTGGGTTGGAAACGGCGGTCTGGCTGCCGCAGGTATCGGAGGACTCATTCTCTCCGTCATCGTCAATTTCTTCATCGGCTTCTCCAGCGGCGTTTCCATAATAATTTCCCACCATTTCGGAGCCTACCGCTACGGCAAGGTCAGCAGCGCCATCGGAACCGTGGTATCCCTCGGTCTGCTGGTTGGGCTCCTGCTGACGCTGGGGGGCTGCCTTGAGGCAGAGCGGCTGCTCCGCTGGCTGAATTGTCCTCCTGATATACTAAAGGAAGCAACTCTTTATTTATCCATCGGTTTTCTCGGCCTGATGCCCCAGCTGCTTTTCAACATTGGCGACGGCATTCTCAGAGCTCTGGGGAACACCCGCACTGCCCTTTATCTCCTCACCGCCTCCACCATGGTAAATCTGGCGCTGGATCTGCTCTTCGTCACGGTTCTGGACTGGGGGATGGCAGGAGCCGCCCTTGCTACAGTTTTGTCCCAGCTTATCCTTGGCTGCTTTATCCTCCGCAAGCTGACCCGGCTTCATCCCGACTATGCCCTGACCCGCCGGCGGCTGCGGCTCTCCCTGACCGACCTGAACGAAATCATCCGCCTTTCTATGCCTGCCGGTATGCAGGCGCTCTTCATGAGCATTTCCTCTCTCGTAATTCAGCTGAGCATAAATGCTTTCGGCGCCGCCGCGGCAGCGGGCATGGTGCTTTTTGCCAAGCTGGAGGGCTTCATTTATTATCCCACCTTTGCCTACGGTATCGCCCTCACCGGTTTTATCGGGCAGAATTACGGCGCCCGGCGGCTTGACCGAATCAGGGACGCTGTCCGCTTCAGCCTGATTACTGCCGTTCTTTTCACGGCGCCCCTGAGCTTCCTGCTCACTTATTTTGCCGAGCCCCTTCTGGCGGGCTTCACCTCCAACCAGGAAACTCTCCGCCACGGTGTCGCCGCTGTCCTCTGGGTATTGCCTTCCTATATATTCTACTCTGTAAACCAGGTTTACCTGGGGGCTCTGAAGGGGCTGGGCAACGCTGCCTGGCCCATGCTCTGCACCCTTATCTGCTACGCCCTCTTCCGGGTGCTGTGGTGTCAGGCGCTCTTTAGTTACTGGTGGGATATGCGGGTCGTTTACACCTCCTACAGCGTCAGCTTAGTCATGATGTTTGCCATGCTGGCCATCCGCTGGCGTCAGGTTTTCCGGGCGAAGGCTGCCCCGGAGGCGGCTCCCACTCCCGTGGGCACCGCCCATCCAATGCTGCCCCACTCATAGTATTACATACTAAAATTCTCCAAAATCAAAACCACCGGTTGAACCGGTGGTTTCAGCCTGTCGACAAACAACCCCAATCACCCCTCTGGCGGAGGCGGCGGACGCGCTGGAGCGCCTGCACGAAGAAGCAGATATTAGCGACTTGCAAACGTAAAGCGCGTAAACAAAAATTGTATTTTTTATAGCTTGAGCCCTGGCAAATAGCCGGGCTTTTTTTATTTTACCTTCGATTCGTCAAAAAAAATTTTTAAATTGAGGTTAAAAAAAGCGTCAAATAATCTCTGTAATAAGTAAGAGCGTCGGATAAAAGGAGGTGAAGACAATGGACGCGGCAGAAACTGTCCTGACGGCTATCGTACACAAAACGGACAACGGCATACTGCTTTTTTGCGTTATCCTTGCGGTCATGATAGTCGCAATCATCGTCCCGTTGGGAACCTACTGCCTTAAACGGTTTTTCGACCGGCTGAAATAGCGGTTCAAAGAACCGCCGTTATATCCGACGCTTTTACCCGACGCCTGCGGGCGCAACTCTCCTCTCATAAGCGCGCAGTATGAGAACCGTAATTTACCAAAATTATCAGAAAAAGAAAGGACGAATCAAAATGTTTGACAAAACCATCACTTTTAACGCCGCAGATTTTCCGGCAAAAGAAAAAAGCGGCCGAAGTGTGAGCGCAACCGAAATGAAAAACGTGATCTCGCGCCAACGCATGATCTCGGCGCTCGCGCCGGCGACGAAAACAGACGCGAAAGCTCCCAAACTCGCGCCGTCTCCCGCCGCGTTTGAAAAAGCCGCGCGACCTCTCGAAGCCGTCGCTCTCTCGACTGCGGCCGGCGCGCGCGCAGCAAACGACGAACCTGTCAACAGCAACCCCAACGGCGCCTACATGATACAGCCGGGCTCAATGTACAGCGACTCCATCAGCGGCCAGGGACAGCGGCGCTGGTACTGCTTCGAGGTTACGGAAAAAGCGAAAATAACCCTCTATATGTCACCGGAAGCTAACGCCGCTATCGACAACGATCTTGCGCTGTACTCTCTCGACGCGTCTACCGGAGTCCTTACCGTCGTCGCGGAATCACAAAATCCGGCGGGTATGTACGAGCTTTTGAGCTACGTTGCAGAGCCCGGCTACTACTTCTTCTGCGTAGCGGCCTTTGCGGGAGATACGGCGAACGCATACTCTTTCCTGATGCTGCTCTCAGGAACATGGGACGAGCATGAGGGAGACGACAGCCTGCTTCAGGCTCCGGTTCAGCCCTTCAATACGCCCGTAAGCCATACGCTGGACAACTCCCTCGATCAGGATCTCTCCCTCATGCTCGTATCCGAAGCCGGTCAGTACGAGATTGTTCTTTACGGAGCGCTGGACAACGTCAACTATCAGCTTCAGATCCTGAATCAAAATATGCAGGTCCTGACTGTGCTTGACCCGTATACTCCGTGTATCGCCAGCGTAGATCCCGGCGCTTACGTCCTGCGCCTGCTGTCCGTCGACGGCAACATAGACCCGGCGGCGGTTTGCAAAGTATTGGTAGTCACCATGCCGGACGGCGTGGATATTTCCGCCGAAGGAATACATAAATATGATTTCACGAAAGACGGCTCTCATTTCGTAGAGACTATCCTGGCGGAATCAAACGCGTTCCAGAAAACGGCGCAAGCGGATGCGAACGGCGCGTCGGCTCAGGCGGCCGCGTATGCGTACCACCTGCTCGCCAACGGCGCGCTCTTCGACTATCACAATATTGATTTCGAAACGACACGCCTCAATAATTCGGCTTCTTCTTCCAAATGCTCGATTACGACAACGTCGGAAACGATTTTGACGGCGGCGCAGTTATGTACCTATACTGGTTCGAAAGAACCGCGTGGAATGAATCTCGCTCATCCTGTAGAATTACTGCTGAATCGTGTTATTTATAGCGAGTCCCATTCCAGGAAAAGCTCAAAATTAAGCGACCTTGCAGGAGCAATCAATATAGTTTCCGGTACAGATAAATACGGTAATCCGGTTTATACCGGGTATTGGGGCAAAGTTGAAACTAGGGATAGTAGTATGGTGGTGATTTTGAACCTGGATAAGATGGCAACAGCGGATTTCACGAGTCCGAATTGGTATCATGGAGATACTATCGGAACAGGCTATGGTAATTACGGCAGTCCGGAAGCTGTATTTATTGAGCCCAACGGAGCTATGCTGATTTAAGGCAAAGCAAGCATTTACGGGCACACTAATATATAAAAGTATGTCTCAAGAATTTTCTTGGGACATACTTTTATATTGGTGAGGTATATGATACAATAAAAATATATTTTATATTTAATCGAGGGGTGATAATCATGCAGATAGGGAAATTAGATAACGCAAGCGCAAGCTATATCGACCCCACGGCGAAAGCGATGCGCGCGTCGGCGGACAGCGCCTCGCAAGGGAAAGCCGACGTTACGTCAATCCCGGCGCAGTCGCAAGCGGAGGATAAGCCAAATACAGCGTCGGAGCTTTTAGAGTCGAAGGACGTCTATAAGCTCGATATCAGCGAGGAAGGTCAGGCGCTGGCGGCGATGGAAAAGAAACCCCTCGCGGACAACAAAGGAGTCGCGCCCGTCGTCAATGGCAAAGGCGACGACATGACCATTTCCGTTTTAAAGGACGGCGAAATAACAAACGTCGTTAATTACAGCTACAAGCCTGCGGAAGATTCTATGCTACACTATGACTCGATCAGAGAGGGAGCGGAGTATGATACGTTAGCTCATAATATGCGCGATATTGAATACAGTATAGCCTTTGCTTTTGAGATGTGTGGTAAACAGGATAAACAGGGGGGCGACGTA
>CAJTSO010000018.1:34129-35313 GCA_910579115.1 uncultured Selenomonadaceae bacterium | reverse complement strand
GAACGCATTAAGTGAGTTAGTCAAGCCGGAGGGGAAACATATAATCGGTCTAATGGCCTCCCCTGTAGGGGAGGTGCCCGAAGGGCGGAGGGGTGACAGATTAACCGACCGATTTGTCTTGTCACCCCTCAGTCGGCTACGCTGGCAGCTCTCCTGAAGGGGAACCTGTTAAATAAATCAGAAATCGGAGTAAACATCAGAGAGGATACTCTGCTTGATAAGCGGCCGCCTGGGAATCGTTTCCAGATTGTGACGGCGGAGGGCGGCCTCATTCGTCAGGTCATCGTACAGGGGGGTAACGGAAATCAGCCCCTTGTGGACAGCGTATATATCCGTGGTGGGCTCGTTGTCTCCGTCAAAGATTTCTCCCGCCAGCCGGTAGTAGCGGTGTCCGTCCTCATTGTAGAGAGTGTAGGCGTTCAGGTAATCCCGGTGGCCCAGAGCTGCCCAGCGCCACTGGGGTTTTCCGGCAGCATATTCCTTGGGGAAGTTGATGTTCAGCAGGAAGGGGCGGGGCTCCTGAGCAATAAAGGTATCCAGCATACCGGTGGTCTCCCTGGCCGCTTCATCGTATGACAGGGAACTGCTGGTGGACAATGAGACGGCCAGGGTGTTTATGCCGTGCATATATCCTTCCAGAGCGGCGCCTACCGTACCGGAATAAAGGACATCGGTCCCCAGATTGCCCCCATGATTTATGCCGGAAATAACCAGGTCAGGGTAGTCTTCTCCCTTTGCGGGGGAAATCGCCTCCAGGTAGAGCTTCACGCAGTCGGCCGGAGTGCCGGCGATACTGATGGCTTCAGCGGCGCCAAGCTCCAGCAGTTGGGGACAGTCTTCCACTGCCATGTCGTCAAAGACGGTGATGGCGTGACTCATGCCGCTTTGCTGCCGGGCGGGGGCGCAGACTACCACCCGATTGCGGGGGGACAGGGCCCGGACGAGGGCTTTGAGCCCTTCAGCAGTTATGCCGTCATCGTTAGAAAGGAGAATTTTCATCGGAACCACTCTTTCTGTGGCAAACGCTTTTAAGTCTGCCGGAGAATTTTAGCTGATGTCTATACTTAATCATCCAGACTAATCCTATCACAAGCGGCGGATTCTTTCAAACGAAATGATGGTTTGCCGTGATGCAGCGGTTCAGGAAATTGTAAAACAATTTCTCCCTATTGGCATTCAACGGC
>CAJTSO010000018.1:0-34119 GCA_910579115.1 uncultured Selenomonadaceae bacterium | reverse complement strand
TAATGAAACAAAAGGATCTCAATTACAAGCAGAGGTAATAAAAATGTGTTTGGCAGCACCGGCAAAAATAACGGCAATAGAAAACGGCCTGGCGACAGTGACTCTGGACGGGGTTTCCCGAAGAGCCAGCCTTATGCTGCTGCCCCAGGCAAAGGTGGGGGACTTCGTGCTGGTTCATGCCGGCTTTGCCATGGAGATCGTCGATGAACACCTTGCCTTGGAGTCTCAGGCCCTGTGGCGGGAGATTGGGGGAGCCGGGCGGACCGGTCAGTTACAGGAGTCCCTGGCCGCGGAGATAGCGGCCATGCGCCCTTCGGCAGATTTTATCGCGGGTCAGAAATCATGAGCGGAGATATAGCAGGCGCGGCTCAAAACATAGTCCGCAGGATTGCTGAGGCGGCGGCCGCCTGCCGCCGCAACGAGAAGAATCCCTTGCGCTTTATGGAAGTCTGCGGGACTCATACCGTCACGATTTTCCGCTCCGGATTGCGGCAGCTGCTGCCAGCCGCGGTGGAGCTGGTATCGGGGCCGGGCTGTCCGGTTTGCGTCACGGTGGATGGTTACATTGATGAAGCTGTTTCCCTTGCCGGCAGGCCGGAGGTGATTATTGCGGTATTCGGGGATTTGCTGAAGGTACCGGGTACCGGCCTGAATGGGACAGAACCGAAAAATTTGGCGGAGGCTAAAGCGAGGGGGGCCGATATCAGGGTGATCTATTCACCTTTGGAGGCTCTTGATATAGCCCGGGAAAATCCGGACAGGCAAGTCGTATACCTGGCGGTGGGCTTTGAGACAACGGCCCCGGCGGCCGCGGCGCTTGTTCTGGCGGCGGAGGAGGCGGGGACAGAGAATCTATATCTCCTCACGGCCCACAAGCTGGTGCCTCCGGCGATGAAGGCGATACTGGATATGCCTCACCGTATCGACGGATTTATTCTGCCGGGGCATGTGGCGGTGGTTACCGGCCGGCGGGAATTTGATTTTCTCAAGACTTATGGTCAGCGGGGCGTTGTTACCGGCTTTGAGCCTCTGGGGATCATGGCGGCTATTCTGCGGCTGTCTGAGCTGATCCGGGACAAGGTATCGGCGGTGGAAAACCTCTATCCTTCCGTTGTGCGGGAGGAGGGAAATCCCACGGCCCGAAAAGTGATGATGCAGGTATTTCAGGAGACCGGTGAAAAGTGGCGGGGACTTGGCTGGCTGGAGGAATCTGGACTGTCCCTGCGGGAGGAATACGCTTCCTATGATGCCCGCCGGCAGCTGCCAGTGACCGAAGCAGCAAAAGAAAGCGCGGGCGCCGCTGTCAGCCGTTTGTGCCGCTGCGGTGAAATTCTCACGGGAGCGGTGACCCCAAAGGACTGCCCGCTTTTTGGCCGGGGGTGTACCGACCGCCATCCCGTCGGACCCTGTATGGTTTCCGTGGAGGGAACCTGTGCGGCCTGGTACAAATACGGGGCGGGGAAATTTGTTCTGCCGAAATGAGATTCGTATGATATTGAAGCCTGACGGTTTTCTGTATGCGTAATGCAGGCATTGAGCGTAAGCAGGAAGGAAAACGCCGGTTGCATTTTTCTGAATAATGGCATCACAATGAAAATGTTCCTAAGTATACATAAAAATTCCCCATTTTGTACTTGACTAATTGTAAACTTGTAACATATAATAAGCCCGTTAGTCTCATGGAAGGTTGTGACTGACGGGCTTTTTTATTTGAAAGCCAGCCTGAAAGGGAAATATTTTGGAGGGATTGAAATGAAATTCGGCAAGAAAATGTTGAAGGCCATGAGCCTTCTGACCGGGACCGCTCTCATGGGCGCAGTCCTCACCGGGTGCGGTGGCGGCGAAAAGAAAGCTGACGATGGAGCAAAGGCAGGCGGCGACATCAAAATCGGCGCGAACTTTGAAATGACCGGCGGCGTAGCCAACTACGGCAATGCGTGCTTCAAGGGACTTGACCTGGCTTTGGAGGAGATCAATGCCAAAGGCGGTGTCCTGGGCAAGAAAATCGTCATCGTAAAAGCTGATACCAAGTCTGATCCGGCTGAGGCGGCCAATGCCGCGACCAAGCTGATTTCCTCTGATAAGGTGAGAGTCATTGTCGGACCGGCTACCACCGGCGGCGTTATGGCTGAGGTTCAGATCGCCAACGACGCGAAGATTCCCGTTGTCGGACCGGCCGCGACCAGTCCGAAGGTAACTGTCGAGAACGGCGCGGTTAAGCCCTTCATCTTCCGCAGCTGCTTTATTGACCCGCTCCAGGGCGACGTTATGGCCACCTTTGCCGCCAAGAGCCTCAATGCAAAAACTGCCGTTGTCTACATAGACTCCAGCTCCGATTACTCCAAGAGCCTGGGAGAGGTGTTCAAAGAGAAGTTTGAAGCGGCCGGGGGAAAAGTCCTCATGCAGGAAGCTTTCCTTCAGAAGGATCAGGATTTCAAGGCAACCCTCACAAAGCTGAAGGGGGCAAATGCTGATATCATCTTCGTTCCGGCTTACTATGAAGAAGTGGGCAAGATCGTCAAGCAGGCCCGTGAGCTGGGTATCACCTGCCCCATGCTCGGCACCGACGGCTGGGATGATGCCAAGACCATAGAACTGGCCGGTAAGGATGCCCTCAACAACACTTACTTCTCAACGCATTACTCCGATCAGGACAAGGAGGTCCAGGGCTTCATCAACGCCTACAAGAAGAAGTACAATGAGGTTCCCAACGTGTTCGCGGCTCTCGGCTACGATGCGGGGATTCTCGTGACCGATGCCATAAAGCGGGCCGGCAGCGATGATCCGGTCAAGATTACCAAGGCGCTTGAGGAAACAAAGGACTTGGCTGTAGGCACCGGTAATATCACCATGGACAAGAATCACAATCCTGTCAAGTCTGTCGTTATTCTTGAGTACAAAGATGGCCAGACTGTCATGAAGGAAAAGATCACACCGAAGGCTTAATCATAGCTTTCCGGGCATCGGGTAAATAACAGACCCTTTACGATGGAGTAGGGGCGTGCCGTCGAGGAATACGGACAGCGCAGGCTGCTTTGCCTCAACGGTCGCTCCTATATTCATGTCTTTAATCAATTAAACGGCTGGATTAAAAATCATCATGCAGTCTGCCAGGAAGCTGTAGGGCGATTCTTGCCTGACGGCAGAAGCGGTCTGCCGTCGTAGTGTTGTCAAGCACTGAACGCAAAGAAAAATGAAAACAGCCAAGGCTGTTTTTTGAAGCAACGGCGCTATAATGCAGTCGTTCAGGAAAATTTTCCAGGAGTTTTTTTCATGTCAGCATTCAACGGTCAAAGATCGTTATATTATTTCCGCCGCTTACGGAGTGACTACTAATGGATTTCTTTAACGTACTGATCCAGCAGATAATAAACGGAGTTTCGCTGGGCAGCATATACGCGCTGATTGCCCTGGGCTACACCATGGTCTACGGCATTATAAAGCTGATTAACTTTGCCCACGGCGATATCTATATGGTAGGCGCTTATGTGAGCTTCTTTGCCGTTACCATGGCAAATATGTCCATAGTTCCGGCCCTTCTTGTTTCAATGATTGTGACTGCCTTGCTGGGGATGCTGGTAGAGCGGCTGGCCTATGCGCCGCTGCGTCATGCGCCGCGCATTTCCGTGCTCATCACGGCCATTGGTATGTCCTTTCTGCTGGAGTACGGCAGTATGTACTTCGTTTCCCCTACCCCCCGCACATTTCCGGAGGTGGTGGGTAATCTTGCCTATAACATCGGCGGCTTTGTCATCAACGGACAGCAGCTGTTGATTTTCGCGATAACTATCATCCTGATGATCATCCTGACTTATGTGGTGCAGAAGACTAAGGTCGGCCAGGCAATGAGGGCGGTATCCTTTGACACTGAAACTGCGCAGCTCATGGGGATAAACGCTGACCGCATCATCAATTTCACCTTTGGCATCGGTTCGGCTCTGGCCGCCGCCGGAGGCGTCCTGGTGGGTGTGTACTACAACAGCATTGATCCCCTTATGGGTATTATGCCCGGCCTGAAAGCTTTTGTTGCCGCTGTATTCGGCGGTATCGGCAGTATCCCCGGGGCAATGGCCGGGGGAATTTTGCTGGGGGTTATTGAGGCGCTGGTTTCCGGATTCATTTCCTCTACCTTCCGTGATGCGGCGGCCTTCGCCATTCTTATTCTCGTTCTGCTGTTCCGTCCCTCGGGCATCTTTGGCAAAACTGTCCGGGAGAAAGTGTGAGGTGTCATCGTGATTGAACGTAAAGTCGATGCCCTCCTGGCAACAGTTGGGCTGGTAATTTTTGCCATTATTTACGGCCTGATAGAAGCGGAAGTAATCGGGCCCTTCTGGAAACTGAATATTATCATTATCTGCATAAATGTCATTATGTCTGTGAGCCTGAACCTTATTAACGGCTATACGGGACAGTTTTCCCTTGGCCATGCGGGCTTTATGGCGGTAGGAGCTTACGTTTCCGTAGTTCTTACGGCAAAGCTGCAGCTGCCCTTTGGGTTGGCGATCCTGGCTGCGGCGGCTGCGGCAGGTTTTGTGGGATTCCTCATCGGTATACCCACGCTCCGGCTCAATGGGGACTATCTGGCAATCGCCACCCTGGGCCTCTGTGAAATCATCCGCATCGTCATCATGAATATCGACTATGTGGGCGGGGCGGCAGGCTTTACGGGAATTCCCCGTTATACTACCTTCGCCTGGGCATTCCTGGTTATGCTGGCGACCCTTCTGTTCATAAAGAACTTTGTAAACTCTGCTTACGGACGGGCCTGCATTGCTATCCGTGAAAATGAAATTGCTGCCGAGGCAATGGGAGTCAAGGTTGTAAATTACAAGGTGCTGGCCTTTACCCTGGGGGCGGCCTTTGCCGGGATCGCAGGGGCGCTCTTTGCCCATTGCTTCTACATCCTTATGCCAGGCACATTCGGCTTTCTTCAGTCCTTCAACTATCTTATAATGGTAGTTTTGGGAGGACTTGGCTCCATCACCGGCTCCATTGCCGGAGCTATCGTAGTTACCGGTATCTCCGCCGCCCTGGCCGGGGTGCCGGAATTCCGGATGATCATTTATTCCCTTATCCTTATTCTCCTTATGTTCTATCGACCCCAGGGCCTTTTCGGTTATGTGGAGATCACCAATTTGCCCGTCTTCCGCTACCTGAAAAATATGTCTCCGGAAGCGAAAAAGGCAATGGGCATGGCGGATGAGGCGGACGGAAAAGGAGGCAGAGCATAATGGCGGAAGCTATTCTGAAATGCAGCAATGTCTCTATAGAATTCGGCGGTCTCACCGCTGTTGATGATTTTAATATGTACATCACCGAAGGAGAGCTTGTGGGTCTTATCGGCCCCAACGGCGCTGGTAAGACCACCGCCTTCAACCTTCTGACTGGAGTATATTCTCCTACCTCAGGCAGCATTGAATTCTGCGGGGAGGATGTGACCGGAAAGAAACCCTCTTATATTACCGAAAAGGGGGTGGCCCGCACCTTCCAGAATATCAGGCTCTTCTCGGAGCTGTCCGTACTGGATAATGTAAAGATCGCTTTTCATAAGCATATCCGTTACGGCCTGCTGGAGGCGGCGCTCCGCATTGGCAGATATATGGAAGACGAGATCAGGACGGACATCAGGGCAAGGCAGCTCCTGAAAATATTCGACTTGGAGGATCTGGCGGAGGAAACGGCTAAGAACCTTCCTTACGGGGCCCAGCGCCGGCTGGAAATCGCCAGGGCGCTGGCTACCGGACCGAAGCTCCTGTTGCTGGACGAACCGGCGGCTGGTATGAACCCCCAGGAAACCCAAGAGCTGATGAATCTTATCGCTTGGCTACAAAAGAAATTTGGCATATCCATCCTGCTCATCGAGCATGATATGAGCCTCGTGATGGGAATCTGTGAACGGATCTACGTCCTTGAGTACGGTATGACCATCGCCATGGGAAGCCCGGCGGAGATCCAAAGGGATCCCCAGGTCATCAGAGCTTATCTTGGAGGTGATGACTGATGGCAGCTATGCTGGAAATGAAGGATGTAAATGTCTTCTATGGCAACATTCATGCAATACAGAACGTAAACCTCACGGTAAATCAGGGAGAAACCGTGACCCTTATCGGGGCTAACGGCGCCGGAAAGTCCACTGCTCTCAGAACCATATCAGGCCTCCTGAAGCCAAAGAGCGGGGAGATTTTTTTTGAAGGACAGCCGATCGGCGGACGGCAGGCGCAGGATATAGTAAAGGCTGGTATCAGTCAGGTACCGGAGGGACGCCGTATTTTTGCTAACATGACCGTTCAGGAAAATCTTGAGCTGGGAGCATACATCAGAACTGACCCTGACGGGATTGCCGCGGACCTGGAAAGGGTCTTTGGCCGTTTTCCCCGCTTGAAGGAGCGTCTCCAGCAGGAGGCAGGCACCCTTTCCGGCGGCGAGCAGCAGATGCTGGCCATGGGCAGGGCTCTCATGAGCCGCCCGAAGCTGCTGCTCCTTGACGAGCCCTCTATGGGTCTGGCGCCGATTCTTATAAAGGAAATATTCTCCATTATTTCCGATATAAATGCTGCCGGTACTACAATACTTCTGGTCGAACAAAATGCCAACATGGCCCTGAAGGTTGCCCATAGAGCATACGTGTTGGAGACGGGCAGGGTCACTGTTTCCGGCAACGCGGATGAGCTTGCTTCCAGCGAGGCCATTCGGAAAGCTTACCTGGGCGGCTGATAAAAATCAGACAAATTTTCAAATTTTTTCAAAATACCTCTTTACAAACAAAAACCATTATGGTAACATTCATTCTTGTCAGCCCGCAATGAGGGCCGGCAGGACATCGCGGGATGGAGCAGTTGGTAGCTCGTCGGGCTCATAACCCGAAGGTCAGAGGTTCAAGTCCTCTTCCCGCAACCAACGGTATAAGCAGCGTCGGTCAGCTGTTTGTATATAGTGGGTAGGTGGCCGAGTGGTTAAAGGCAACAGACTGTAAATCTGTCCTCTCACGAGTACGGTGGTTCGAATCCACCCCTGCCCACCATTTTGCTGATGTAGCTCAGTCGGTAGAGCGTATCCTTGGTAAGGATAAGGTCACCAGTTCAATTCTGGTCATCAGCTCCATTTTTTGGCGGCGTAGCTCAGTTGGCTAGAGCATTCGGTTCATACCCGGAGTGTCAAGAGTTCGAATCTCCTCGCCGCCACCATTTGCCAAGAACCCCTTTTGAAGGGGTTTTCTTTATGTCATAAACCTAAAGCAGAGTCTCGATGGTCTGGCGCAGCCCGCTGGGGGGACCGCATCATAACAGCCGCGAAATTTTGCGGCCGTTGTTGACATGCTTTAATGATTATGATAGATTATATATTGCCGTTTTGCCCCTGTGGCAAATAGCTGAATCTGAGAAAAGGAGTGTATCGGCATGCGCACTAACATCACGTTGGCTTGCTCGGAGTGCAAGAACCGCAACTATCGCACCAACAAGAATAAGAAGAACGATCCTGACCGCATCGAGCTCACGAAGTATTGCAAGTTCTGCAAGAAGCATACAGCCCACAAGGAAACAAAGTGATTCCGGCGCGTTGGTTGCGGGTATGTGAACGATATGGCAGACGATAAAGCGAAAGAAAACGCTAAAGTAGCGGTTCCTGCGTCTTCGTCCGGTTTCAATCCCATTACGTTCGTGGGCGAGGTAAACGCCGAGATGAAAAAGGTATCCTGGCCAAACCGCCGGGAGTTGGTGTCCTACACTCTTGTGGTAGGGCTCGCCACCTTTGTAGTTTGTGTTTTGGTGTGGGCCTGTGACGCATTTTTCGCGCGCCTGTTTGAGCTTTTGTTGAAATAGCGCGGGGAGGTGTGGGGGTGCAGGTCATCCCCGAATAGATCATGGAACAAGAAAAAGATTTGGAACTCAGGGAAAAAGCGGCTGAACACATGGATGATTGCGAGCCGGAAAGCGAGTGCCACTGGTACGTTATACACACGGCTACCGGTTACGAGAACAAGGTGAAAAATGACCTTGAGCGAAAGGTTCGTTCCATGGGCCTTGAGGCGCAGATTTTCAACGTCGTTGTACCGCTGGAAAAAGAAATCGTCGTCAGGAATGGCAAGGAGCATACCGTGGAGCGCAAGCTCTTTCCGGGCTATGTCCTGGTAGAGATGCTTATGAACGGCTTTTCCTGGTATGTGGTCCGCAATACCCCGGGGGTTACCCGGTTTGTGGGACCTGACGGCACAAAGCCCAGTCCTCTGACGCCGTCAGAGGTAAAGAGCATATTGAAGGCGACTCAGGCAGAAGCGAAAGTCACCTTTGATATACAGGTAACGGAGGGCGAAGGAGTCAGGGTCGTCAAGGGCTCGTATGAAAACTATACGGGTACTGTGGTGGCTATTGACCGTACCAACGGCCGAGTTACCATCGTCACCCAGGTAATGGATGGCAGAGATGTCCGGGTAGAACTGGACGTCGATGAAATAGAGGCTCTCTGACAGAAAAGAAGCTTCAATTCCTAAGGAGGTGAAATAAGAATGGCAGCAAAGAAGGTTACCAAAGTTGTGAAACTACAGGTTTTGGCTGGCAAGGCTACCCCGGCTCCTCCGGTAGGTCCGGCTCTTGGTCAGGCTGGTGTCAATATCATGGAGTTTGTCAAGCAGTTCAATGATCGCACGGCTCAGCAGACCGGCCTTGTCATACCGGTAGTTATTTCTGTTTACGAAGACCGTTCCTTCACTTTCGTCACCAAGACTCCGCCGGCGCCGGTCCTCCTCAAGAAGGCCGCTGGCATTGAGACTGCTTCCGGTGAACCAAATAAGAAGAAGGTTGCAAAGGTGTCTCGGGCCAAGGCGAAGGAAATTGCCGAGCTCAAGATGCCGGATCTCAACGCATCCGATATTGAGGCCGCTACCCGTATGATTGAGGGTACCGCCCGCAGCATGGGCATCGAGATTGTCGACTGAGATGGAGTCTGATATCGTGGGAGGGTGATTCCGTTTGACCACGAAAGGAGAAACATAAACAAATGGCAAAACACGGTAAAAAGTATCAGGATGCCGCAAAGCTCATTGAGGCGGGAAAGGCTTATGCTCCTGCCGAAGCGATGGAGCTTGTGAAGAAAACTGCGACGGCTAAGTTTGATGAAACCATCGAGCTTCATGTTCGTCTCGGCGTCGATCCGAAGTATGCTGATCAGCAGGTCCGTGGAGCAATCGTGTTGCCCAACGGCACCGGCAAGACCAAGCGGGTTCTCGTCTTTGCAAAAGGTGACAAGGTTGCTGAGGCAGAGGCGGCAGGGGCTGATTATGTAGGCGCTGAAGAGCTTGTAACCAAGATTCAGGGTGGTTGGTTCGATTTTGACGTGGCTGTAGCTACTCCCAACATGATGGGCGTGGTGGGTCGCCTCGGTAAGGTTCTCGGTCCCCGTGGCCTGATGCCGAATCCGAAGCTGGGTACCGTCACTATGGACCTCACCAAGGCCATCGCTGAAATCAAAGCCGGTAAGGTCGAGTACCGTACCGACAAGCAGGGTAATGTCCATGTTCCTATCGGCAGGGCCTCTTTCGAGGGAGAGAAGCTCCGCCAGAACTATCAGGCTCTTATGGATACCCTTATTAAGGCTAAGCCTGCGGCAGCAAAGGGACAGTATATAAAGAGCATCACCGTGGCCGCTACCATGGGCCCGGCTGTGGAAGTTTCTGCCCAGGGCTGATAAAACGGCCTTCACTAATTTTGCAAATAGCATAGGTTCGCGGCTGTAGACAGCTGGTATGCGAAAGCATTCAAAGGGGATGACCCGCCCGCCGAGGCTGGAACGCCTGTCAAGATAAATTGACGGCCTCCGGCATACAGTCGGAGGCCGTTTTCTTCGAAATTTTTCGAGAGGAGGTGTTTTCATGGGAGTAACGAAAGAGAAAGAACTCAAAGTTGCCGCTCTCAAGGAAGCGATGACTACCGCGCAGGGTGTGGTTTTCACGACGTACAGAGGGTTGACGGTGCTCGAGGACACTCAGCTGCGCCGCGAACTTCGCGCTGCCGGGGTCACCTACAAGGTCATTAAGAATACTCTGACTGCTATTGCGGCAAAGGAGGCAGGTCTTGATGACCTGATTCCGAGCCTCAACGGCACCACTGCTATAGCCTATTCTCTTACTGATGCTGTAGCGCCGGCTAAGATTATCTCTGAGTTCGTTAAGAAGAACAAGCTGGACAAGGACGAGAAGCTGGTCGTTAAGGCTGGTATCGTTGACGGAGCCGTCATTGATGCAAAGGAAGTAGCTGCTCTGGCCAGTCTGCCCAGCCGCGAGGTTCTCATCGCAAAGCTGCTGGGTTCTATGCAGGCTCCGCTCAGCGGAACGGTCAGCTGCCTGTCCGGCATCATCCGCAACGCCGTCTATGTGCTTGAGGCTATCCGCAAGCAGAAGGAAGGACAGGGCGCTGCCTGATATGAGGCGACTGGTTGTCGCATAGCTTAATTAAGAAAAATAAATTTTATGGAGGGTTTTATAATGACTAAAGAAGAATTCATTTCTGCTGTTGAAAGCATGACTGTCCTTGAGCTGGCCGAGCTAGTAAAGGCTATGGAAGAGAAGTTTGGGGTAAGCGCAGCTGCTCCGGTTGCTGTCGCGGCTGCTCCTGCTGCCGGCGGCGCTGCCGCTGAAGAAGAGAAGACCGAATTCGACGTTGTTCTGGCCAGCGCTGGTGCTCAGAAGATTGGCGTTATCAAGGTCGTTCGCGAGATTACCGGTCTCGGTCTGAAGGAAGCCAAGGCTCTCGTTGACGGCGCTCCGGCTCCCGTTAAGGAGAAGGTCTCCAAGGCTGATGCTGAATCCATCAAGGCTAAGCTCGAAGAGGCTGGCGCTACTGTCGAGGTTAAGTAATTTAATTTATCCGGCAGATTACCAGGATCCAAAAAACACAGCAAGATTTCCCGGTGCATTACTCATGCGCCGGGATTTTTTATTGCGAAAGGAATTATTCTATGGTATGCTGTCACTGTTCGTCGATATGCTGTGTAGTTCAATTTAGGAGGCAAATTTCATGCAGGAGTATAAAGCTTTCAAATCCGGTAAAGTTCGCGAGATGTATGATATCGGGGATTCAATCGTCATGGTAGCCACCGACCGCATTTCTGCGTTTGACCATATTCTCAAGAATAAAATCAGAACCAAGGGCGCTGTCCTGACTCAGCTATCCAGGTTCTGGTTTGACTTCACAAAAGACATTGTTCCCAACCACCTGATCTCCGTCGACAACAACGATATGCCGGAATTTTTCCGCCAGCCGGAGTTTATCGGCAACAGCATGAAATGCAAAAAGCTCACCATGCTGCCCATGGAGTGCATCGTCCGGGGCTACATTACCGGCAGCGGCTGGGAAAGCTACCGGAAGACCGGCGAGATCTGCGGCATAAAGCTTCCGGAGGGTCTGAAGGAATCCCAGAAGCTTCCGGAGCCGATCTTTACCCCCTCCACCAAGGCGGAGATCGGCGACCACGACGAAAATATCTCCGTGGAGCAGGGAGCCAATCTGATGGAGAGGCTGTATCCAGGCCATGGCCGGGAGTACGCGGAAAAGCTGAAGAAGTACACCTTGGCCATCTATAAGAAGTGTGCTGATTATGCCCTGACCCGGGGGATTATCATCGCCGATACCAAGTTTGAGTTCGGTTTGGATGAGAAGGGCAATATCGTTCTGGGGGATGAAATGATTACGCCGGACTGCTCCCGCTTCTGGCCCCTGAAGGGATATGAAGCAGGAAAGTCCCAGCCCTCCTACGACAAGCAGTTCGTCAGGGACTGGCTCACGGAAAATCCCGCCAGCGATTACTGCCTGCCTGATGAGATCATTGACAAGACCATCGAGAAGTATCACGAAGCCTATGAGCTTCTCACGGGCGGGAAGTTTGAAGCCTGATTGGCGCCGGACAGGTACGATAAAACACAGCCGAGCATCGTCGAGAGGCCCGGCTGTGTTTTTTGCGTCCTTCCTGTTCAAAAAAGATGGGGAGTTTGCTATAATGAAACGGTAAGAATATTGGCATTACCGCAAACCTTTGAAGATATTTCCTGGAGACAAGGAGATTGAAATGGCTGTAAAACTTATTGTCAGCGACATAGATGGAACCCTTATCGACAGCGCGAATTTGAAATTTGATCCTTCTCCGGAAAACAGGGCGGCGGTTCGGAGGGCGGTGGACAAGAACATTATCGTTGCTCTGGCCACTGGCAGAATGTACAAGTCGGCGGCCCGTTATGCCCGGCAGCTGGGACTTAAAGAGTCGACTCCGGTCATAAGCTACAACGGGGCGCTAATCAAGAGCCTTGAGGGGGACGTTGTTTATTCCAGCTGCCTGCCGGGGGAGCTGGCGGTGGAGATCCTGGAGTATGCTTTCCGGCGGGGCCTTTATATTCAGCTTTACTACCAGGATGAGTTTCACTTTGTGGCGGAGGAAGAAAAGGCCCGGATATATCAGCGGTCCACCAGACTGCCGGGAGTTGCCTCCGGAGAGAAGGGGCTGAAGGAGCTGGCGGCTACCGGGACGATACCGAAGCTGTTGATAATTTCTGAGGAAGGCCGGCTTACCCGGGGAATCATCGCTGACCTGAACCGGGACTTTGCCGGACGGATCGTGGCTGTGCAGTCGGCGGAGCGATACATTGATATAATGCTGCCGGAGGTCAGCAAGGGCAACGCGGTGAGGCGGCTGGCGAAGCTTTACGGCTGCGATTTATCGGAGGTCATGTGCCTTGGTGATTCCGAAAATGATATCTCCATGCTGGAGGTGGCGGGAATTTCCGTGGCCATGGGAGATGCTGCCGATCCGGTAAAGGCGGCGGCGGATTACGTTACGGCCCCGGTGGGAGAGAATGGCTTTGCTCAGGCCCTGGAAAAGTTTGTGTTGTAAGCGGCGGAGGTGTTCATGGTGGAAAAAAGCGGAGCAGGCAGTAACCGCCTCGTTATTGTAACCGGTCTTTCCGGCAGCGGAAAGACTTCGGCCTGCCGGTATCTTGAGGATATGGGCTATTTTGTCGTGGATAATTTTCCGCCGCTGTTCATTTCCCGCTTTGCGGAGATGTGCCGGGACGGCAGTCAGGGCAGGAAATTGGTTCTCGTGGTGGATACCAGAAGCGGAGCGCTCTTCAACGATTTCGTGAAGGTGTTGAGGGAGCTGAAGGAAAAAGGGATCCCCTATGAGCTGCTCTTTATGCAGGCAACTGACGAGGCTATTATCCGTCGCTATAAGGAGACCCGCCGCATTCATCCCATGGCGCCCTTTTCCCGTATATCCGAGGGAGTGAAGAGGGAGCGGGAGTGGCTGGCCCCGGCACTTGAGCTGGCAACCTATACCATTGATACTTCAGAAATGAGACAAACCGCCCTCAAGGAGAAGCTGGTCCGGCTCTTTGGGGAGGCGGACAGTGAGACCATCAGCATAAATGTCCTGTCCTTTGGGTACAAATTCGGAATACCTCTCGATGCGGATCTTGTCTTTGACGTGCGGTTTCTGCCTAATCCCTTCTATATTGATGAGCTGAAATACAAGAGCGGTACCGTGCCTGAGGTGGCTGAGTTTATCGGCAGTCATCCTGTTACCCGGGAATTCCTGAAAAGGCTGGACGATCTGCTGAGCTTTCTTGTTCCCCAGTATATTGCGGAGGGCAAGAGCCAGCTGGTGATCGCTCTTGGTTGCACCGGCGGTATGCACCGGTCGGTGTTCGTGGCCCATCATGTGGCAGAAGACCTGAGGTTGGCCGGTTACCCGGCGGCTCTGGAGCACCGGGATCTGCAGAAAAACAAAGTGCAGGAGCATATAGAAACAAACGGGTAAGAAGGATTTGCAATGCATTTATTAAAGTGGCTGTACCCTGGGATGCATTTCAAGCGCTGGCTGCTCCTGTTCATGGCCGGGGGTATGCTGGTGAGCCTGGGGCTGGCCCTGATCTTCAACTACAAATATCTCGAGCGGATAGAGGAAAGCATTTTCCGCTTTGTTTACCAGGTGCGGGGAAGCTACGACTATGGCGCCACCGCCATGGTGGGAACAGTCATTATCCTGCTGGGGGTGGCGGTCATGCTGCTGGCCACCCGGTTCGTTATCCGCTCGGTTATTACCCTTATACTGCCGGAAAATTCGGCGGACTTGGTGGACCTTGTCTACGAAAAACGGCGGTTGAAAAATGGCCCTATAATTACGGCCATTGGCGGTGGGCACGGTCTGTCCATGCTGCTTCGAGGGCTGAAAACCATGACGGATCACGTGACGGCCATCGTTACCGTAGCGGACGATGGTGGGTCCTCCGGCCGGCTCCGGGAGGAGCTGGGCATTATTCCGCCGGGTGATTTAAGGAACTGTCTCGTTGCCCTGGCGGATACGGAGCCTCTGATGGAGCGGCTCTTTCAGTACCGGTTCGGGGGGACAAAGGAGCTGGCGGGCCACAGCTTTGGCAATCTTTTCCTGGCGGCTATGAACGGGGTTACCGGGGATATGGTATCGGCCCTGGACACATCCTCTAAGGTACTGGCGGTAAAGGGCAGAGTTCTGCCTGCCTCCATCCAGCACGTAAGGCTGGATGCAATAATGGAAGACGGGACGGTAGTCTATGGGGAGTCCCAAATTCCCCTGGCAAAAAAACGGATAAAGTGCGTGAGGCTTTCCCCCAGTCCGGTAATGCCTGTATCGGCCACTATTGACGCCATATACCGGGCGGAGGTGGTGGTTCTGGGGCCCGGCTCCCTCTACACCTCGATAATGCCGAACCTTTTGGTTGACGGGATGGCGGAGGCCATCAAAAAGTCCCCGGCAATAAAGATTTATATCTGTAACGTAATGACTCAGTCCGGTGAAACTGACGGCTATACTGCCTCCATGCATGTGCGGGCTATCATTGAGCACGGGGGGCAGGGGATAATCGACTATGTGATAGTAAACACCGCGCCTGTAGCCGGGGCAAAGGCTGCTTACTATGCCGCTCACGGCGAGTACCCGGTTATCGTAGATGAGGAGGAGCTGAAAGCCCTGGGGGTGGGTATCGTTCAGGCGGATATTGTGAACCGGGCCGATGGAGTACACCATGATCCTAAAAAACTTACCAAGTGCCTGAGGGAACTGATTCGCCGGCTGGAGGATTCAATCTGATTGGTTCGGGGTGATTACCGTGATATCGTTTGCCACTGAGGTAAAAAATGAGCTGGCCCGCAGCGAGGGGGACAGCGGCTGCTGCCGCAGGGCTGAGCTGGCGGCCCTGCTGAAAACGGGGGCCGCCATGACCATTGGCGGCAGAAGTGGCCCCGGTCTCTGCTTTTCAACGGAAAACGCGGCCGTAGCCCGGCGGGTTCTCCGGCTTTTGAAGGACGAGGGGGCCGTTACCACGGAGATAACCGTGAGCCGGGCCCGGCGGCTAAAGAAAAATACCCGGTATGAGGTGCGTATCCCCCCCCAGCCGGCGGTGGAGAAAATGATAGAGGAGCTTCAGCTGATGCCTGCCAGTACCCCGGTTCCCGGCCGTGGGTTCCTGCGGCGGAGCTGCTGCGAGGTGGCTTATCTCAAGGGAGCCTTTCTCTCGGCGGGAAGCGTCAACCGGCCCGGGGCTGGGTACCATCTGGAATTTGTCAGCACAAACTACCAATACGCGGCTTTCCTGCTGAATCTGGCCCAAAAGCTGACCCTCCCCGCCCGGCTTACCGACAGAAAAGAATTCTACATCGTATACATGAAGGAAGCTGACGCCATAGTGGATTTCCTCAATATGGCAGGGGCGGAGCAGGCGGGAGAAAAGCTGGAAGTGTCCCGAAATGTCAAAGAGGTCCGCAATCAGGTGAACAGGCTGGTGAACTGCGAGACCGCCAACCTTCAGAAGACCGCCGATGCGGCGGCTCGTCAGCTTAATGCCATCCGGCGTCTGACGGAAAAGCAGCGGGGAGCCCTGCCGAAAAAATTGCGGGAAACCCTGACCGCCAGACTTACTCATCCAGATGCGGCCCTTTCCGATTTGGCAAGGATAATGGGGCTTAGCCGCAGCGGAGTTAATCACCGGCTGCGGAAAATCATGGAGCTGGCAAATGATCTCTAAGGAAGCAGGAGAAGGGAATTGTCAACAGAATGCAGGCGGACAGCGGCGGACAGGAGCCGTCCAGCGAAGTGGCTTTTGCGGGGGGCAGTGCTCCTGGCTTTGGGCGTGGCATCGTTCTTTGCGCTGGAGCAGTATACCCCGGAGGGGGTACCGATACTGGAGTACCACAAGGTAAACGATCGGGACGATGATCAGTGGACGATTACCACTGATGATTTTGCGGCCCATTTGGCCTATCTGTCAGAGCAGGGATATACCACCATATCTACCGAGGAGTTTGCCCGCTATCAGATCGGGGCCTTCCAGCTGCCGGAAAAGCCGGTAATAATTACCTTTGACGACGGCTATGTGGATATGCTGGACAATATGCGGCCAATAATGGAAGCCTTCGGTATGCGCGGCACCATCTACATGGTGACGAATTATGCCGATACACAGCGATACCTTGACTGGGAGGAACTGAAACGGCTGAAGCGCCGGGGCTTTGAGCTGGGCAGCCATACGGCAAACCATATTCCGGTTACGGAGCTGGAAGATCTGGCCGCTTCTAATGAGGCAAAATTATCCCGCATTATTATGTGGTGGTTTGCCAACACAAGGGTCACGGCCTTCTCTTATCCGGAGGGAAAGTACGATGAACGGATCGTGGAATACCTGAAGGAGAATAATTATCTCACGGCGGTTACCGGCCAGCCGGGCTACAATACGAAAACCACCAGCCCCTATCATTTAAGGAGAATAAACATTACGAGACCGAGCCGGTACCTGCCGGGGACGGCCGGTTTGAGAATGCGTCTGGCAAGGGCAAAGCTGCTCCACATTTTTGGCTTGGACGTTGGTGAGGAACGATAATGAGCAAAGACTGTTTAGGAAAAGGAAAAAACAAAATAGCGGCCGTTTTGTCAGCGATTCTGCTGCTGGAGTTCTGCCCTGCTGTTCCGGGGAGGTATCTGTCACCGGCATCAGCCCTTACCATTGTTCATGAGAGGCCTCGTCAACGGGGCAGCGGGGAATTTAGGCGGCTCCCTCCCGCAGGGAGGGGGTCACTTGTTGAAGAATACAGAGAGGTTGGCGAGGCCAGCGGGGCTCTGCCGAAGGAAAATATCCCCGAGGCTGATGGACTTTCCGATCGGGAGGAGCTTTGGGAGGAGAAGGATCAGCCGGAGCCGGAAAAGGTTGAGGAATTAGAGCCTGTCGAAGCCAACCGGGAAAAAGAGAAAACAGGAAAGAACCAGGAAAAGGAAAAGAAAGAAACGGAGAGCTCCTTGGCTGTGATGCTGGCCAGGGCCGCTGAGGAAGCGGAAAAGACGCCGGGGACTTCAAACGGAATCCTAAAGAGGCTGCCGGAAAAGAAAAACGGGACGGCAGCCGAACTCCGGGAAATGATCCCGTGGCCCATGAAAACCCAGGATGTGGGCGGCACACTTCTGCTGTCGGATAATCCGGAATATGTTAAGAAAACCGGTATTTACTATAACGAGCAGGTAAAGGGTGACGCCAGAGTCCTCTACTACCACGTGAACGGGACCAGAAAAGATCTGCGGATCGCCATAGTGCTGGAAAACCGAGGGGAGGCTGACGCCATCGTCAATGTAACCAGGCTGGGGCTGGCCGAACCGTCTCCTGATTATCTGGCCGTGGGCAAGGCAGTCCAGCTGTCATATTTTGGCCGTCAGTCCACCGAGGGCTTTATTCTTGCTCCCGGCGAGCGGCGAATCCTTTGCCGGGAGCAGGAGGAGCAGCTGATAAAGCCGAAGGATCTGGCCTGCAGCTGTGTGGATTTTACCGTCAGCCGTCCTGTCACGGCCACGGTGCTCGTCCATGAAGCGGATGACAGTCCGCTGGAGTATATAGAGGAGGCGCCCCTTGTAAAGGCCGTTGGCAGGACTGATACCATGAGGGGCAGCTATACCGGCATGAACCGGCTTCTGACCGGGAAAAAGCAATACCGTCCCCGGCGGGATGGGATAGTGTATTTCACTGTCGGCGACGGGAGCGCGGATAAATTCCACAGCGGAATCGATTCGGCCGATGGGACGATTATGACCAATGAAGGAAACTATGGCATCGTTTACAACATAACCATTCCCTGCGCGAGGGGAGGCTTCAGGGTGTACTTGGCTCCCCGGGGCGGTGTCTATGCCGGAGCTGTCAATGTGGAAGCCGATGAAAGCGTTGGCAGTCCCCGGTTGATTGAAACTCCCGAATGGTCCGGCTGGGATTTTGGGACAGCCGGGCTTTTGGCGGAATCTTATGGCGATAAGACCGGCAAATGCATGATTTCTCCCCAGGATGAAGTAACGCTTCTGGGTTCTTTTCAGCCCCGGCATGAGCTGCGGCTGGAAATGTCTCCCCCACCGGCTTCCAATCTTCCCGTGCGGATAATTTTAGTGCCGGAAGGAATGGAACCCCTTGCGCCGGAAGCAAAAAAGGGATAGAATGTAACGGACTCTTTAGGTTCAAAATGACAAATAGAGAAGGAGGATATGTCCATGAAACACATTAAGACGGTCAACAAGCCGACCCTTCAGAAGACTCTGAAGACCGGCGGCTGCGGCGAGTGCCAGGCCTCCTGCCAGTCGGCCTGCAAGACCTCCTGCACGGTTGGCAACCAGGTTTGCGAGAAGTAACCAGGGAAGCGCTGCTGCCTGCGGGTGGCAGCGCTTTTTTTGGAAATTTTGGGAGAGGTTTTTCAGTGACCGATACGAAAGAAAAAATTCATAAATTCCGCCAGGGAGAGGATTATGTGCTGGTGGACGTGAACAGCGGCGCAGTCCATCTGGTAGATGAAATGATTTATGATGTCATGGACACCTTTGACGGCGGCAATGGGGACGCCGTCGTTGACGCCCTGGCCGATAAATACGGCAGGGAGGAGCTGGTCGAATGTCTCGATGAGCTTGGACAGCTCATTGACCAGCAGCTTCTCTTTGCTCCGGATATAGATGTTCCCCCGGTATTTGCCGAGCAGGGACTGGTGAAGTCCCTCTGCCTGATGGTGGCCCATGACTGCAACCTCCGCTGCAAGTATTGCTTCGGCGGTACCGGCGAGTACTCCGGTGTCCGGCAGCTTATGAGCCCGGAAACCGGCAAGGCGGCCGTGGATTACATCATCGACCACTGCGGAGCCAGAAAGCATTGCGAAATTGATTTTTTCGGCGGCGAGCCCCTGATGAATATGTCCATGATCAGGGAGGTTACCAGGTATGTACGCCAGCGGGAGAAAGAAACGGGTAAACATTTCAAGCTGACCCTTACCACCAACGGCCTGCTGCTGAATGAGGAGAACCGCCAGTGGCTCAACGACAATAATATAAGTCTGGTGTTGAGCCTTGACGGCCGCAAAGAAGTTCACGACAATATGCGGCCTGACGCGGGAGAAAATGGCACCTACGACCGCTGTGTGGCCAATTTCCGGCAGATTGTCGATTCCCGTGACGGAAAGGATTACTTCCTTCGGGGCACCTATACGGCGGAAAACCTTGATTTCACCAATGATGTTATTTCCATGGCGGAAGAAGGCTTTGACGTCCTCAGCGTGGAGCCGGTAGTTTTGAAAGACGCTGCCTTTGCCATTACAGAGGAGCACCTGCCCCGGATCTTTGCCGAGTACGACCGGCTTACGGCGGAATATCTCAAACGCCGGGCCCAGGGGAAGGGATTCTTCTTCTTCCACTTCAACATGGATCTTTCCAATGGACCCTGTGTGGCAAAGCGGCTGGCCGGCTGCGGGGCCGGGCATGAATACTTTGCCGTGGCGGCCAATGGCGATCTCTATCCCTGCCATCAGTTCGTCGGCCGGGCCGGTTACAAGCTGGGGACGGTTTGGACGGATGTGGAGAACAGGGAGCTGCCCCGAAAGTTCCGCAATGCCCATGTCCTCAACAAGAAAAAATGCGCCGGCTGCTGGGCGAGATTTTACTGCTCCGGCGGCTGTCATGCCAATGCGGACCTGTTTCACGGAGATATTTACCAGCCCTATGAAGTGGGCTGCGAGCTGCAAAAAAAGCGGCTGGAATGCGCCATCTATGTTCAGGCGGTAATGGCCCGGGAAAAGGATGAATCATAGTTTTTTGCAGGCAGCGTAAGTCATTGGAGAAAGGAGAATCCACAATGGCCGGTTTTATTGAAGAATTTAAGAAATTTGCTCTCCGGGGCAACGTGATGGATCTGGCGGTGGGCGTTGTTATCGGCGGCGCCTTCGGGAAGATTGTCAACGGGCTCGTAAGTAATATCATATCCCCGATAATGGGTTGCCTCACCGGCGGCAGTAAATTTTCCAACCTTTTTATCAGTTTGGGCTCAAAGCCGGTGGAAACTTTGGCCGAGGCCCAGGCGGAAAATGTTCCGGTCATTGCCTACGGGGCTTTGATCGATGCGGTCATTGAGTTTTTGATCATTGCGTTTTCTCTGTTTGTGGTAGTAAAGCAGATAAACCGCCTGATGCCTGCTCCGCCGCCGGCTGAGCCGCGCCGCTGCCCCTACTGCCGCGAGGTGATCGCCGCTGACGCTACTCGCTGCCCTCACTGCACCGCTGAGTTAGAAATGAAAGAGAAGGAATAAATAATGACGGAAGCAGAAGAAAAAATGCCGGAAGGACAGAATGCAGCCCGTACGGTTGAGGAAATCATCGCCAATACAAATATTGCCGACATATACCGAGCCTGCAAGCAATTGGACGGAGTCGTCCGCAGGACAAAGCTTATCGAAAGCGAGTATTTTTCCGAGCTGGCGGAAAACACGGTGCTCATCAAGCCGGAGAACCTCCAGAAGACAGGCTCCTTCAAGCTCCGGGGCGCCTATAACCGCATCAGCCAGCTGACCAAAGAGCAGAAGGACAAGGGTATCATTACTGCCAGCGCCGGTAATCATGCCCAGGGCGTTGCCTATGCCGCCAGGGAACTGGGGGTACACGCCGTTATCTGTATGCCTGCCACCACCCCGATTTTGAAGGTGGAGGCTACCCGGGCCTACGGCGTGGAGGTAGTTCTCCACGGGGACACCTTTGACGATGCGGCTGCCAAAGCCCAGGAGCTCACGGCGGAGCATGGATATATATATATTCATCCCTTCAACGACCTGGAGGTTCTTTTGGGGCAGGGAACTACCGCCATGGAAATCGTTGACGAGTGCAAGGATGCTGACTGCATTCTCGTTCCCATCGGCGGCGGCGGATTTGCTTCCGGCGTTGCCCTGGCCACGAAATCCCTGAACCCCAATATTTTCGTCTACGGGGTGGAGCCGGAGGGAGCCCCCTGTATGGACGCCTCCTTCAAGGCGGGGAAGGCGGTAAGTCTGGAGTCGGTAGACACGGTTGCCGATGGCTGCGCGGTTAAGACTCCGGGGAACCTGACCTTTGCTTTTTGCCGGAAGTATCTGGATGGAATTATCACCGTTTCCGAAATGGAGATAATGTCGGCGCTGTTGTCGCTTATCGAGAAGCACAAGCTCATCGCGGAGGGGGCCGGGGTCCTGAGCCTGGCGGCCCTTACCAAGCTTCCCTTCAAGCATAAAAAGGTCGTCGCTATCGTTTCCGGCGGCAATATAGACATATCCACCATTTCCGCCCTTATCGACAAGGCAATTATCGCCCGGGGCCGTGAGTTCTGCTTCTCCGTGCCCCTGCCGGACAAGCCCGGCCAGCTGCTGGCCATCGCCAGTATCCTGGCCCGGCTGAATGCAAACGTTATCCATCTCGATCACAATCAGGCTATGGTTACGGACAGCTTCAAGAAGGTAATGCTGGGAGTAACGGTAGAGACTAACGGGCCGGAGCATATACAGCGGATCGTGGAGGCTATGAAGGCCGAAGGCTACGATATAACAAAGGTGTACTAAGGCATACTGAAAAACAGGACAGTCAGACGGGAGATTCCCGGTGACTGTCCTGTTTTTTTTGCGGTAATTTTCAGCGGAACATCTTGTCCAGGGGGTTGTCCTTGAAAAGCTTTCCCTGTTCGATGTAGCGGTGAACCATTTTTTCCGATTTGTGCCGCGTCTGCTTCATGATGCCCAGGGTGGTCACATCGTGCTGGGCGGCGCTGGTGGCGAACCCCCGCCGCAGGCTGTGGCCGGAAAATTCTTTTGGATCAAGCCCGGCCTTTTCCACGTATTCCTTTACGATGTTGGCCACTGACTTATCCGATAGGGCTCCGCTGCGGAGGCCGCCGCTTTTGGTGAAGGCGTGGAACAGGGGGCCGGATTCCAGCCCGGCAGCCTCGATCCAGGTCCGCACTGCCCGGACGGGGCAGATGTCTGGCTCGGGGGCAAAGGGAATTGCGATAGTTGAGCCCTGGCCCGTCTGGTCGCCCTTGGCTCGGGGAATGAACACGATGAGGCCCTGGGGCGTGAAGGTCAGGTCCTCGATGGTCACGGCCACCAGCTCGGAGCGGCGGAAGGCCCCGGCAAAGCCCAGCCAGAGGAGCGCCCTGTCCCGCAGGTGGGGCAGGTCGTCAAAGCCCCGGAAGCATTGGGAAAGGAGCTTTATTGTTTCCAGCAGGATTGGCTGCTTTCCTTTCTGAAATGTTCCCTTTTCCCGGCGGATGGAGCGCATGGCGGCGGAGACGAGACCGGATTTTGCCGGATTGAATTCCCGATCGTACCCGGCGGCGATGTGGTTTTCGCTGATGGCGGTGATCCGCCGGGCTACGGTATTGGCCTTGGCGTTGTCCGCCAGATCGTTTATATAGTTGACGATGGTTTCCGGAGTGGTTGGCAGGAGCGGAGCGTCCTTCGCTTTGCACCAGTCGCAGAAATCCCGCCAGTCCGCGCTGTAGGCCTTGATCGTGTTTTCCGCCCGGTAGCTTTCCATGCGGATCCGGCTTTTTTCGGAGAGGGCGGCGTTGCTCTCGATGACAGAGCTGTTTTGGATTTGAAAAGACGGATCGTAGTTTTTTTCGTTTTTTTCCATAGCGTTATAACAGCAAAAACAAACTCACCGGAGTCCGAGAGAACGCCGGTGATGATTTTATTTTCAGCGGAGGCTGTTTCCTCTGTCCATAATTTTTCTTTTATTATTTTGACGGGCTTATCCCCGTCCTTTGGTCTGTCCTGCCGGATTGGCTTAAAGCTTTGCCAGGGTGCCGATAACCAGCTCGTAGTCGGCGGTGACCCTGGGCAGCAGCTTTGCGGCGGACTCCAGGTCGCCGGCTCTCAGGAGCTCAGTAATTTCGCTGACGCTGCTGTCCAGCTGATCAAAGGCGAGATTACGGCTCACGCCCTTCAGGGTATGGGCTTCCCGGAAAGCAACGTCTGCGTCATGTGCCTCCATGGCGGCTACCATGTTTTCGTAGCTTTTATCGGCGGGGAATTTCAGGATGAAACGCTTTATCAGGTTATCGTTCATAAGGCGGGACAGGGCGTTTTTATAGTTTCCGCCCAAAGTGTTGTAGCATTCCTCGATCGTCATGTTATCACCTCCTGATAGAATCCTTTGAGTAGGAGTATAGCCAAAAAGGCAAAAGAAATCAATGGGCTATCTATTCAGCCGGGATTCTTCCTTAAAAAATATTTTACTGTCACAAAAGGAGAAATTTCAGGGTATAACGGCTAAAATGCGCCTGCGTCAGTTTAGCAGGCTTTGGGAAATCTGTTAGCTGACATGGCGTGGCGATATTGACTTCGCCGTTGAACGCAAAGAGGAATAAATTGCTTCGCAATTTTTGAACAACTGCGTTATAATTAGGGGCAGATTTTTTTGTGGGACAGATTATTGGCCTGCGTCACGTTTTGCAGGCGGCCGGGGGGAAGATGATGAACGGTTTTGTTCGTGTCCTGGCGCTGCTGCCCGGATTGATCCTGACAGTTGATCTGCTGAACCGGGCGGGGGCTGATTGGTTTGGGGCGTATATTGCCACGATTCTTACCGTCTGCCTGTCGGTTCTGCTGTCGGAGCGGTTCATCATGGCGCCGGAATACGCCCTCACCGGGGAGCTTGTTTTCTCCTCCGTGTACATCATGGGCCTCGGTCATGGGGCGGCCAGGATAATCCTGCTGCTGGGGGCGCTGCTGGCCCTGCCGGTGGGAAAGCTTTTGGCCGGCTGTACAGAGAGGTTTCGGAGGGTTGCCGCTTCGACCGCCGGGCTGGGACTAGCCCTGCTGCTGCTTTCCGACGGTCTGGCCAACGGCGGGATCATCCTGCCGGCGGTCATGACCAACAGCCAGCTGGGTAACCTGCTGGCTCCGGCGGTGCTGGTGACAGTTTTGACTCTGCTGGTTATGGGAATCCTGAGGACCGGAAAATCAACGAAGGAGTACACCATTGCCGGAGGCTTGCTTTTTTCCTTCTTGTTGGCAGCCGGGGAAGGCTTTATTGATTTTGATCGCGGGATTTTCGCCCTTCCTTCCCCGGCGGATTTGGGAAAGGTCTGGTTTGCCTTTGACTTTCCCGGAGCCTGGGAAATATTTATGGCCGCCCCGGGGGAGATTTTCCTCCCGGCGGTGACCATCGGGATTACAATGGGGACAATGACCGCGGCAGTTTTTCAGACCGCGGAGGCTACAGCGGAGAAGGGGGCTGATTTTGACCAGCTGTCAGTCTTAAACGGCAAAGCCTCCTTTCTCGGGGTGGTGTCCGCCTGCCTTGGTTCCGGGTCGGTTACGGTTTCCCCCCTGACTCTGCTGGAATGGGGCGAGGGCAGCCGCCAGTCAGGGAACGATCGCTATGGTATGGGGTTGGGAGCAGTCCTGCTGTTGTTTTCCGCTCCTTTGGCCAGAAGCGTGGCGGAGTGTCCCGGGATAATTGCTCCCCTCTACATTTGGCTGGGGGGATTTCTCACCGTCAGGGCTCTGGGGGCTTTGCCGGTGAGCGTTTCCGGGGAGGGCCCGGCGGCGGAATCAGGGCTTGTGGCTGCGGCCTCGATGCTGGCGGCCCTGAGCCATAATCTGACGGCGGGGATCGGGGCGGCTTTGGCGGGACAGCTCCTTTTGCAGCTCCTTTCGGGACGGGGGCGGGAGGTTTCCCGGGCGGAGTGGCTCATTGCCGGGTGCTATCTGATATATTTTACCGCCTACTGTTTTTGAAGAAAATTTTATGAGGTCATGGCATGAAGAAAAAAATTATTGCTGTCTGTATGGTAATGGCAATTCTATCTTCCCCCGGATTGGGGCAGGCATCAGAATCGGGACAGACGTCAGATGGGGCGAGGACGCAGACCAGGACTGTGAGCCGGGAGGAACGAAAGTCAACCGGCGTAACCGTTGTGGTGACTGAGCCTGATCAGCGGGCCTCCGTAAGGGCGAAGCAGGTAGAGGACAGGCAGCCGGAGACCTTGGAGGAAGCAAAACGGCAGAGGGAGCTGAAAAGGGAGCAGCGGCGGTTGGAAAAAGAAAAGAAGAAAGCCGAAAAAGCCCTGGCCAGGGAAAATCGCCGCCGGGCCAGTCAGGGACTGCCGCCTCTGACTCCTGACGATCTGCTTTCCCCGGCGGAAAAGGCAAGGAAGCTCCACGACCCCATGGGAAATCCCCTTATTCCGGCAGATTGGGGCGGCAATACCATCTACGGCCTTGCCATCGCCACGGAGGAGCAGTGCGTAAAATTTCTGCTGGAGCGGAATCCGAAGCCTCAGCTGTCGGTAACGCCGGAGGAGCTGGTCCGCTATTATTTTGCCGAGGGGGCCAGAGAAGGGATCAGGGGAGACGTTGCCTTTGCCCAGGCCCTGAAGGAGACGGGATACTTTGGCTACGGCGGCACGGTTACGCCGGATCAGAACAATTACTGCGGACTGGGGACCACCAGCCGGACGGTAAAGGGTGGATATTTTCCCACGGCGGAAATCGGGGTGCGGGCCCACATCCAGCATCTGCTGGCCTACAGCTCTACAAGGCGCCCGGCTCTGGAGATCGTAGATCCCCGCTACGAGCTGGTGCGGAAGGTCTGGGGGGAGAAATGCCTGACCACCTGGACAGAACTGAACGGTCGTTGGGCGGTTCCGGGGGATTACTACGGCGAGAGTATCCTGAAAATATTTGAGGAAATTCTTTCCTGCTGATGTAAGGGAAGAGAAGCTGACAAAGGAGGAGGCGGCGTGAAAAAAGCGGAGCTTGATTATTCAGCCCAGCGGGTCAGCGAAATGGTGGGTGTCCTGAGAAAAAGAGAGGTTGTCCGGGGGCTGACTCCTACGAAGCTGCGGCTGATTTTGGAGGATTTGGGGCCTACCTATGTGAAGCTGGGGCAGATCATGAGTATGCGCCCGGACGTTCTGCCCCAGGATTATTGCGACGAGCTGGTACACCTTCAGACGGAAGCGAAGCCCCTGCCTTTTGAAGAAATCCGGAAGATAATTGAAGCGGAGTACGACTGCTCCCTGGAGCAGGTGTTCCGATCAATGGAGGAAAGGGCTTTGGGCTCCGCCTCTATCGCCCAGGTGCATCGGGCGGAGCTGCGGGACGGCACGGCGGTGGCAGTGAAGGTGCAGAGACCGAACATTTCCGGCACCATCGCCCGGGATATTCTGCTGTTCAGGCGGGCGGCGGCAATAATGAAGCTGGTGGGCAAGAGGGAAAGCGTTATCGACTTTGATCAGATACTGGATGAATTCCAGGCCATCGCCCGCCAGGAGATGGATTTTCTCATCGAGGCGCAAAATATCGAGGAGTTCTGTCGGTTGAACGCTGACGAGCCCCACATCGATGGGCCGAAAGTTCATCGGGGGCTTACCACCCCACGGATTCTGGTGATGGATTTCGTGGAGGGAATCCCCTTCGATGATGAAGAGGCGCTGAGAGCCGCCGGCTATGATATGAACCAGCTGGGACGGCGGCTGGGGGAGCACTATGTCCGCCAACTGGTGGAGGACGGTTTCTTTCATGCGGATCCTCACCCCGGCAATATGCGGATCCGGGGGGATAAGATCGTCTGGCTGGATTTCGGTATGATGGGGCGGCTTTCTCATCGGGACATGGCGGCCGTAAGAAAGGCCATAATGGCGCTGGCCCGGCGGGATGCCTATGAGATGAAAGCGGCTGTTCTGACTCTGGGCCGTCCCCGGGGACGAATCGACCACACCCGGCTTTACGAGGAGGTTGAAGCATTGATCCAGCGCTATGGGGACATGAATTTTTCCCGGCTTGGCATGGGGGAGCTGACCCGGCAGATATTGGCCACCCTGAAAAACAATCACCTTGCCATTGGCCCGGGGCTAAGTATGTTTGCCCGAGGCATCATCACCATCGAGGGGGTCATGCGGCGTCATTGTCCCGGAGTAAGCTTTGTGGATATTTTTACCCGGGCTTTCAGCCTTGATTTTGAAAAGAATATAGACTGGCCGGAGGAGATGGCCCGGCTGAAACAGAACGGCTACAATCTGGTCAGAAAGACGATGCAGCTGCCGGAGCAGATCTCCGATATCCTCCGGATGACCATGTCCGGCCAGACAAAGGTCAATCTGGACCTTACCGGTTCAGAGGAACCCCTGAACCGGCTGGACGGCATGATAAACAAGCTGGTGTTCGGCATTTTGGGGGCAGCGCTGCTTTTGGGCTCCAGCGTCATATCCACCACCCAGATGACGCCCCAAATTTTGGAGATCCCCTTGCTGGGAGTGCTGGGATATTTGGCGGCGCTGGTTCTCTGCGGGAAACTTCTCTGGGATATTTTCAAAAACCGTTGATTGTGGTATCCTGTATGTTGCAGTGAGGTTTATATTCCAGGGAGGGATCTGAATGCGTGGTATTCGCGGAGCGATAACTATTAACGAAAACACTGAAAACGATGTGTTCTCGGCGTCAAGATGGCTGGTGACCACCATGTGCCGGAAGAATGGCATTGCGCCTGAGGATATCGGAGCGGTAATTTTTTCTGCCACGGAGGATGTGACGGCGGCCTTTCCGGCGGCGGGAGCCCGTCAGATTCCAGGCTTTGATTTAGTCCCGCTTTTTGACACCCGGCAGATTGCGGTGGATGGTTCCCTGCCCATGTGCATCCGCGCGCTGATGCTGGTAGATACGGACAAATCTCAAAGGGATATTCAGCATATATATTTGGGTGGGGCGGCCAATCTTCGCCCGGATATTTGTAAATCATCGCAAAAGGAGAAGAAGCAATGAAAAAAGTTATTTCCACGGCAAAGGCCCCTGCTGCCATCGGGCCATATTCCCAGGCAATCGTTACCGGGGGGCTGCTCTTTGTTTCCGGGCAGATTCCCCTTGATCCGGCCACCGGCGAAATGGTGGAGGGGGGCATTGAAGCCCAGACCCGCAGGGTCCTGGACAACCTGAAGGCCATCGTTGAGGCCGCCGGAATTTCTCTGGCCAGAGCCGTAAAAACTACCGTGTACATCGCGGATATCGGCGATTTTGGCAAGGTCAATGAAATCTATGGCGGCTACTTTACGGAAAATCCCCCGGCCCGGGTCTGCGTTGAGGTTTCCAATCTCCCCAAGGGCGCGCTGATTGAAATTGATCTCATTGCCGAGGTTGGCTGAGCGTAACGCCAAGGATTAAGAAAATGCCACAGGCCTTTTCTTTCCTCAATGTGAGCCCTTGTAAACAGCGTCTGCAAGAAAACCGTTAATCAACATCGGTACCTGGCGAACTGCGAGCCAAGCCTGCGAAGCAGAAGCCTGGTACCGCTAGGTTGATTTTCGAGCGGAAGCGTGTTTTCGGCAGACCCTGTTTGTAAGATCAGTAATATAACGGCAGAGCTGTTTAAGGCTAATTTATGGGCATTGCCTGATTCCTAATTGTCGTAACTCCCTGACTTGATTTACAGGAGGAGATATTTCCATGTCCCAGCTTGATACAAAATGCGTAAACGCCATTCGAGTCCTTTCGGCTGACGCCATTCAGAAGGCGAACAGCGGCCACCCGGGCCTGCCTTTGGGGGCGGCCCCCGCCGCCTTCGCCCTGTGGGCAAAGGCAATGAAGCACAACCCGGCTGACCCCAAATGGGCAGACCGGGACCGGTTCGTCCTTTCCGGCGGCCATGGCTCCATGCTCCTCTACAGCTTGCTGCACCTCTTTGAATATGGTCTTACCATTGACGACCTGAAGGAATTCCGTCAGGATGGCTCCCTGACTCCAGGTCATCCGGAGTACGGCCATACTGTCGGCGTTGAGGCTACCACCGGCCCTCTCGGCGCCGGTATGGGTATGGCGGTGGGAATGGCCATGGCGGAGGCGCACCTGGCGGCACGCTTCAACAAGCCGGGCTTCCCGATAGTTGACCACTACACCTATGTCCTCGGCGGCGACGGCTGCATGATGGAGGGTATTTCCTCCGAAGCCTTCTCCCTGGCCGGAACCCTGAAGCTGGGCAAGCTCATCGTATTGTACGACAGCAACCGGATTTCCATTGAAGGCAGCACGGATATCGCCTTCACCGAAAATGTCCAGAAGCGCATGGAAGCCTTTGGCTTCCAGACCATAGAGGTGGCCGATGGCAATAATATTGACGCGGTTGCGGCGGCTATCAAGGTGGCAAAGGCGGACGTTACCCGTCCCTCCTTCATTACCGTTCATACGGAAATCGGCTATGGCTGTCCGGCAAAGCAGGGCAAGGCCAGCGCCCACGGGGAGCCTCTGGGGGCGGATAATGTGGCGGCTTTGAAGAAAAATCTCGGCTGGCCCGCCGACGAGGACTTCTATGTGCCGGAGGAGGTCTATGACGCCGTGGCCCAGTACGCCCAGCAGGGAGCTGTTCTGGAGGAAAAGTGGAACGTCCTCTTTGCGGCTTATGAGGAAGCATATCCGGAGCTGGCCCGGCTATGGGAGAAAATGCACTCTGCCGTGGATGCGGAGGCGCTCCTGAAGGATGAGGAATTCTGGGCCCATGGGGACAAGCCGGAGGCTACCCGCAGCAGCTCCGGCATCCTGATTAACCGACTGAAGGACAAGCTGCCCCAGCTTATCGGCGGCAGCGCTGACCTGGCTCCCTCCAACAAGACCGCCATGAAGGAAATCGCCGATTTTGCCGCCGGCTGCTACGGGGGCCGCAACATCCACTTCGGCGTCCGGGAGCTGGCCATGGGGGCCATAGCCAACGGCATTGCCCTCCACGGCGGCCTGATGCCCTATATCGCAACCTTTTTCGTGTTCAGCGACTATGTAAAGCCCATGATGCGCCTGGCCTCCCTCATGAAACTCCCCGTCATTTACGTCTATACCCACGATTCCATCGGTGTCGGGGAGGATGGTCCCACCCACGAGCCTATTGAGCAGCTGGCCTCTCTCCGGGCCCTGCCAAATTTCAATGTGTTCCGTCCGGCAGACGTGACCGAAACCGCCGCCGGTTGGTATTTGGCGGTGACCAGTACCGACACCCCCACCGCTCTCGTCCTCTCCCGCCAGAATCTTCCCCAGCTGGCCGGTTCCAGCAAGGAAGCTCTGAAGGGCGCTTACATTATTTCCCCGGCTCAGGGTGAAGCCCGGGGCATTTACATTGCCTCCGGCTCCGAGGTTTCCCTGGCGGTTGCAGCCCAGGCGGAGCTGGCCAGGGAGGGCATCTACGTAACGGTGGTTTCCGCTCCCTGCCTTGACCTCTTTGAGCGGCAGAGCGAGGAGTACAAAAACAGCGTTCTGCCGAAGCACATCCGGGCCCGGGTAGCCGTAGAGGCTGGCGGCGGCTTCGGCTGGGGCGGATACGTGGGCCTTGACGGCGCTACGGTCACCATGAAGGGCTTTGGAGCTTCCGCCCCGGCCGGAGTCCTTCAGAAAAATTTCGGCTTTACCGTGGAAAATGTGGTGAAGGCAATGAAAAGCGTTCTGTAATTTCAAGGGAAAAAGCTGTCCCTAAGGGTTGTGTGATCACTCTCAGGGACTTTTTTCTTCCATTGCGAGGGTTGAAAGAAAAATTTTGTCTGGGTGCTAAAAAAAGCAGGAAATGCGTATGCATATAACGAATAAATGCCGGAATAAGGTATTTTCTTCTTTCACGGGGATTGTTTTTGTGTTTGAGAGGAGGCCGGGACATGGCAGCTGAAAGAATGGAGCAGGCCATCAGGAGACCGGTTGTAAATATAAAAGTCGTAGGCGTCGGCGGCGGCGGAAACAGCGTGCTGCTCCGCATTGCCGAGGACGACGCGCATTTCCAGGCAGAACTTATCGGGATTAATACCGACAAGAAGACTCTTCGCAACCTGGAGGACAGGGGGATTCGTACCATCGCCATCGGCGAGACCATCACCGGTGGCCGGGGAACCGGCGGCAATATTGAGCTGGGGGCCAACGCGGCCCGTATTGATGAACGGAAAATCGCCCAGGCCATTCAGGGGGCGAACTTGGTCTTTATTACGGCCGGAATGGGGGCAGGGGTAGGTACCGGAGCGGCGCCGGTGGTGGCCAAGGTTGCCAGGGATATGGGGATTATGACCATCGGCGTGGTGACGGTGCCCTTTTCCTGGGAAGGAAAGCGCAAGCTGATGATGGCCCAGACCGGCATAGATAAAATGAAGGGCTGCATGGATGCCCTCATTACCGTAAAAAATGATAACCTGCTGAAGCTCCCCGAGTATAAGAGCATGTCTTTGGTGGATGCTTTCAAGGCGGCGGACAACATCCTTCGTCAGGCTATCGAGTGCATTGCCGACACCATCCTCACTACCGGCAAGGTGAACGTCGACTTTGCAGACGTACGGACGGTACTCTGCCGCAATACCAGCAACAGCGACGTTGTCTGGGGCATTGGCGAGGATGAAAACGGCTCCGTGGTCAAGGCGGTGGAAGCGGCTATTTCCAGTCCGCTCATCGAACGTCCCCTCCGGGGAGCCAGGGGAATTATCCTCAACATCTTCGGCAGTGAGGACATTTCCATTTTTGACATCAATGACGCTTCCCAATATATCAACAGTCGTACATCTCCGGATGTTGACCTTATTTTCGGGGTCGTTACAGTGCCGGAGATGGGAACGAAAGTCAGGGCGACGATCATTGCCGCCGACTTTGAGGGTGGAGCAGCGCCCGTGGCCCCGCGAGCTGTGAGCCAGCCGGGGAAGGTAATGACCGCCAGAGACCTGTTGAAGCAGATTCGCGGTCAGAAGGGGGAGTCGGTTCCCCCGGCCGGAGCCGAGGCGGCCGCTCCCCAGCAGCCACAGGGGTCGGAGCTGATGCCTCCTCCCTTTATGGCGAAGTCACAGGGGACGGAAGTGAAGAAGGACGAGCCGTTTAGTCCCATTGGACTTGGGAGGATGTCGGTTCCCCGCTGGTCCGATGACTTCGGAAAAGATAAATAAATGAGAAAGCATGAGGGCGGGTATAGGTCACGAATCGGGATGTGGCCTGCCCGTCCGGTTTTTTGGAAGACAGGGAGATGAGGAATTTATGGGAAGTCGCCAGCTTACATCGCTGGGCCTGGGTCTGTTTATGGCGGGGATCATTCTCTCCGTTGCCTATCTGCCGCAGTTTGCAGTCGTTATTTTTGTCTCCCTGGTCCTGAATTTACTGCTGTCCGGGCTGGTGGACAGGATGGAGGCCAGAGTGCCGCGCCTCCTGGCGGCGTTCAGCGTTTTGTTTTGCTTTGTCCTTTTGATGGTAGTGGTCTTTGTGATTTTATACGCTACGGTGGTTCCCATGGGGCAGGATTTCGTCAACAAGCTGCCCCAGATGGTAGCTTCCTTTATGGCGCTGCCCTGGGTGAAGGAAATGCCCATCTTTGGGGAGGAAATAAATACGGCCTGGACCCAGCTGACAAAATTTTCCGTCGGCTTCATGAGCAGCTCCCTGTCCATGCTGGTGTCGGCCTTTTCCCGGGTCATCGACATAGTGTTGATCCTCCTTTCGACTTACTATCTGCTGGCAGAAGGGGCGAAGATAAAAGGCTGGCTCGTATCCCTGTTTGCTGCCGACCAGCAGGGGAGAATTACGGCTCTGCTGGAAAATATTCTCCAGTCCTTGCGGGTGTTTATCATCAGTCAGATCAAGATCTGCCTGCTGATGGGCGCGGTGGTCTACAGCTATTTTGCCTATAGGGATTTGCCTTATGGCCCGGTTTTTGCCGTTTTCTCCGGAGTGTGCGAATTTTTCCCTCTGGTGGGGCCGGTGATTGCCTCCTGCTTTGCCTCTCTGATAATGGTAACCGTTTCGCCGGTCATCGGGTTCCATACTATCATTTTCTTTTTGTTTGTGACCCAGCTGAACCATAACCTGATCTATCCCTCTCTGGTAGGCCATTCCCTGCGGCTCCATCCGCTTGCCATCATTTTGGGCCTGACTCTGGCCGGAGAACTCATCGGCCCGCTGGGAATGTTCCTGGCGGTGCCTACCATGGTTACCCTGCGGCTTGTGGTGGAAGATATTCATCGGGCTTTCGTGGAGAATGAGACAAATGAGTGAAACTGAACGGACCGCCGGAATCCTCTACCTGATAGGGACCCCCATCGGCAATCTGGAGGATATGACCTTCCGGGCGGTAAGAGTGCTGGGGGAGGTGGCGGTAATTGCGGCGGAGGATACGCGGCATACCCGGGGGCTCCTTACTCACTACCATATTCATACCCCTCTGGTAAGCTATCATGAGCACAACAAGGAAACCGCCGGTCCCCCGCTGATCCATCGGCTGCTGGCCGGTGAGAGCGTTGCCTGCGTCAGCGACGCTGGACTGCCCGGCATCGCCGATCCGGGAGCCGACCTGGTCCGGCTGGCTATCGCCGCCGGAATCCCGGTCACTGTCCTGCCGGGGGCCAACGCGGCCCTTACCGGTCTGATTGCCTCCGGCCTTGATACGGTACGCTTTTCCTTCGCCGGTTTTTTGCCACGAACAAAGGAAAAGCGCCGGGAACTGCTGGAGGAGCTGTCCGGCCATCGAGAAACCCTGATTTTTTATGAGGCTCCTCACCGGCTGGCGGACACCCTGAAGGAGCTGGCCGCGGTCCTGGGGGGCGGCCGTCCGGCGGTCCTCTGCCGGGAGCTGACCAAGAAGTACGAGGAATACCGCCGGGCCCAGCTGAAGGAACTGCTGGCGGGGCTGCCTGATAAAGAGCAGAGGGGAGAATTTGTCATCATCGTCGGCGGCCGGGATACGGCTCCTGATGATCCGGAGGAAGAAACCGGCGGCCGCGTCTTGACGGCCAGGGATCCAGAAGCCATTATGGCGGCTGTGGCGAATCTCATCGGGCAGGGCGTGCCCGAAAAGGAAGCAATGCGCC
>CAJTSO010000017.1:23753-36749 GCA_910579115.1 uncultured Selenomonadaceae bacterium | reverse complement strand
ATAATCAACATCCACCGTTACCTTTCTTCTGGCGGGCTTGGAGAAAAGGGCGCAGAGCTTTACGGAAGCGGCTCCCCGATCCTTCAATCTGTTCAGCAGATATAACATGGTGTTTCCGCTGTCAATAATATCCTCCACAAGCACTATGTGGCGGCCTGCTATGTCTACATCAAGATCCTTTTTTATCTGCACATTTTCCGAACTGACGCTGGAAGCCCCATAGCTGGAAACTTTCATGAAATCGGTTTCCATGGGGATTTTCAACTGACGGATAAGGTCTGCATAGAAAACCATGGCCCCATTCAGGATCCCTACTACCATGGGATTCTTATCCCGATAGTCCTCCGTCAGGGAGGCGCCCAGCTCGGCCACCTTTGCCTCCAGCGCTTCCTCATCAAACATGATGCGTTCCAAATCCTTATACATAATCCCCGACCTCCCTTATTCCAGCAAAACCCTGATGATATGCCGGGTTTTGTCATCAATTACGGCAAAGCCGCTCCTTAAGAACCCCGCCAGCCACAAAATATTGTCGTCCCCGTCAACCAGGATTGGAACGGTATCCCGTTCCTTACGCGGCACCTTTCGATCGATAAAAAAGTCCTTGACCTTCTTCCGTCCGCCGCCGCTGCCCGGAAGAAGATACACATCCCCCGGCCTGCGGAACCGCAGCCGAAGGGGCAGCTTCACCTTATCAGCATCAATGACCGCAACGAAACCATCACTGGCACCGAGAACTGACCTTTCCCCCTCAGAAATGCTCCTGTGGGTGACCGAAAACATTTTACCACAAAAATCGGTTTCTGCGGCGGTTTCCTGCCCGTTAAACAATAATTTCTCTGCTGGTTTTCCGCCGGCTACAAGACCGTTATCGACGGTTCTTACAAAAACTGCCTCGTTGTACTCCAGCCGCAAAGCCGCTCCGGGCAGGTCAAGCTGCTGGCCGCTCTCTCCCCTGATGATCAGGCGGCGGATGGATTCTATTTCCCGATAAGCAGAGTTTTCCATACCCGGCAACCGGCGGATAATTTCCTGCTGGATTGCCGTCGGACAAACGGAAAAGGCTGTCCTGTCGATCTGATTGTCCCGTAATACCTTACCGGCCTTCTCATCGGCTACAGCCTCAATGCAGTCCTTCACATCAGCCGCAATCTCTGCCAGCTGGCAAAGGGCCCGGTTTATTTCCAAATTGTACCGGCTCCGCAAAAGGGGCAGCAGCTCCAAGCGCAGGCTGTTCCGCACGGCTTCATCAGGTTCATCATTGGTAGCGTCACGCCTTGGCTCCAGCTTCCGCAGGCGGCAGTATTCTTCTATTTCCTGACGGCTTACGGCCAGTAGCGGACGAATGAGCCGGCAACGAACCGGCAGCTTTGTTCCGGATTCACTGCCGGGCTTCAGCCACTCTGTCATCACCCGGCTGGGCCGCATTGCGGAAAGGCCGCTGACCCCTGTCCCCCGCAAAATTCTCATCAGGACAGTTTCGGCCTGGTCATCGCTATGATGCCCTACCGCCAAAAGCACCTCCCGTGTATCCCAGCGGGTCATAAGGGGTTTTATGGCCGAAAAACATTCCGTCACGACCTTCCGCAGGAAAGAATAGCGCAGCTCCCTGGCGGCAGTTTCCATAGAAAGTCCTTTTTCCGCGCTGTAACCTGGAACATCCCCATGGCCGATCCGGCAGGGAACTCCCCGGGAAACGCAGAAATCATGAACAAAGGCCGCATCAGCCCGAGAGGCTTCTCCGCGAATCCCGTGTTCAAAATGAGCGGCCGTAATATGCAGCCGCCGCTTTGTCTGCTGTGATAAAAGCCAGTCCAGCAGGGCCAGCGAATCGGCTCCCCCTGAGCAGGCGGCGACAACTACCGCCCCTGGGGGTAGAAGCTGATTGCCTTCGGCAAATCGGTTCATTTCCCCGTTAAAGGATAATAAAGCTTTTTCCATTCTGTTCTTACTGTTCCTCCAGCCCGCGGACTGAATAACGAAATGCCCGAAGCAAACCATAAAAAAGGCGTGTCCTGCGGTCGATTATCTGAACAGGACACGCTATTTTTCTACAAATCAGTCTCCACGGCGTGAGCCACGACCGCCGCGCTTGGAATCCATCTTCCGCTTCAAATCAGTCAGGCGCTCATCACTATCCTTCAGGAACTTTGACAGCTTATCCTCGAAGGACATGGGCCCACTGCTGAATCGTCCACCGGAACGGGAGAAGCCTCTCCCCATGAGCGGACGGGAGGAACGGGCCGTCACCGTCCCTTCAGGGTGAGACGGACGATTCTGCCGGTCGGCAAAGGAGTCTCTCTGAGCCCCGGCATGAGGATATTCCCCACGGGACACCGTTGCCGCCTGAGCAGTTTTATTCTCCGGTACCTGCTTCACGGAAAGACCGATACGACCGTTCTCGTTAATCGCCAGTACCTTTACTTTGATCTTCTGTCCCTGTCTAAGGAAATCGTTTACATCATTGACATAAACATCCGCTACCTCCGAAATGTGGACAAGACCAGTCTTATTCTCAGGAAGCTCAATAAACGCACCAAAATTCGTTATCCCGCTAACGGTTCCTTCTACAATACTGCCAACTTCAATGGACAAAATACCATTTCCTCCTATGACAAAGTTCAAACCATCATGACGGCAAGCCGCTGAACGCCAAGTACGAAGAAAATTCCCGGGAAATTTTCCTGAACCACTGCATTGTCAACTATTTACTGCCACGAGGCAGAATATACGGCATCTCACCGGGGTATACCATGTTAAGCTGTTCACGGGCTACCTTTTCCACTCGGTGGAGATCCTCAAGCCCGGCCTTCTCTTCCCGAAGGCCGATATTGATTTTTTGAGCGGCAGCGAGCCGCTGCTCAGCCACCCGATATTTCTCGTTTACTCCGTTCAAATATACCTGCTGGTTGTAGAAGCAATAACCAAAACACACGACTACCGTTGCTACCGCCAGATAAAACCAGCTAAAGCCCTGACGGCGTCCACGGAGGCATCTTTTACCATCTCGACCTGCCATACCCTTACCTGCCCTGTACTCCCGATGGTCTTTGACCGCCTCTGCCGGGGTGTCAGCCGTTCACCGAATCGAAGCGAATGACATCCTCCAATCGTTATATCAAATGGTCACCAATGCCATCTATTAATAACTATTTCAACACACACCAATATACAGAGGATACGGCAAAAAAGCAAGAGGAAATTTCTTAAATTTATGATAATTTCCGGCCGTTACACTTCTCCTTCCGCCAGGGAAATCGGCGACAGCACCCTTATTCCATTGGAGTTTACAAATACATCGGCTTCCACCCCAAAAACCTTCGCCAAAAGGTCAACCGTCAGGATTTCTTCCGGTGTCCCATGCCTGTAGATCCCGTGATCCTTTATGACCACAATCTCATCAGAATACTGGAGCGCGTGGTTAATATCGTGGAGGACCATGATGATAGTCATGCTCTCATTCCGGTTCAGCTCTTCGATAATATTCATTACTTCCAGCTGATGCCCGATATCAAGATACGTAGTAGGTTCATCCAGCAGGAGTATCTCCGGCTCCTGAGCCAGTGCCATGGCGATGAACGCACGCTGGCGTTCGCCGCCCGACAGGGTCATTACCCGCTGGCTGGCGTAGCTCTTGAGATGAGTTTTTGTCAACGCCTGTTCTACGGCTTCCCGATCCCGTTTCGGATCTCCGGCGGTCAATATTCCCCTGTAGGGGAAACGGCCGTAATCCACCAGCTCGCTGACCGTAACGTCAGCGGGAACAGTCAGTCCCTGAGGCAGTATTGCCAGACGACGGGCGAAAGATTTTCTCCCCAGCTTCCTCGTGTCCTCCCCATCCAACAGAACCTTCCCTTCGTACCGATGGTTCAGTCCGGCCAATACCTTTAACAGGGTTGACTTGCCGGCTCCATTGGGCCCGATTATTGCCGTCCGCCTTGCAGGTGTAAAGCTTATATTCACATGGGCGAGAATAGTCTTTTCTTCGATTTTGACCGTCAGATTTTTAGCGGCCAGAACAGCCGGTTTTACATTATCCATCACAACTCCCTCCTGAGCAGGAAGAGGAAGAAGGGCGCCCCCAGAACTGCCATCAGTATGCCTACGGGAAGCTCTGTAGGAGAAAAGACCGTCCTGGCAAAGGTATCCGACAACATGACCACTGCCGCTCCCAAAAGAGCTGCCCCCGGCAGCAGATAGCGATAGTCAGAGCCGACCATCAGCCGCACGGCATGGGGAACTATCAGTCCCACGAAGCCAAGCAGTCCTACGACGGAAACAGCACTGGCCGCCAGCAGGGCGGCAAGGGCCGTCATGACAATTCTGGTTACCTCAACGTTCAGACCAAGCCCCTTCGCCATTTCGTCCCCCAGCTGGAGGATATTAAGGTGCTTTGAGCCCGCCAGGGCCAGTATTACACCGGCAACGGTGTATGGATAGATTATTCCCACATGGGGCCAGCTTCTGGTGGCCAGACCACCCACCATCCACATCAGCGCGCCGTGGACCTTATCACTGTTAAATATCATTACCGCCGAAATTCCGGCCCCGAGAAAAGCAGACACCGCAACGCCAGCCAGAATTATTCTCACCGGTCTGATGCCATCCTTCCAGGCCAGCAGATAAATGACGCAGGCAGCACCCATTGCGCCGAGAAAAGCCATCGGTGTAACCAGATACTCCAGAGCCGGAAAAACCAGCATCAGCAAAACGGCGGCCAATCCCGCTCCGGAGGAAATGCCGATGATGTGAGGATCGGCCAGAGGATTTTTCATGATGGCCTGGAGTATTGCCCCCGATAGGGCAAGGTTTACCCCCACCAGGGCGGCAACAATCGTTCTGGGCAGGCGGATATTCATTATGATCTGCTGATGAATGCCCGCCCCCTCCCCAAAGATGACCGCAAAAATTTCCCCTGTGGTAATCGGTACTGACCCCAGCTCAACCGATACGATGAAGCCCACTATCACCAAGACGGAAAAAAGGAACAAAAAAGCCAGCCGCCGCAGATTTAGCACGCCGGTTAAGCCTTGTTCCTTCCTTTTCCTTGCCGCGTTGTCCTGAAGCCCTTCCTGCATTATTTTACTGCCTCCGGATAAATCAGCGACCCCATTTCCCGAAAAGCCTCCGGAAACCGCACTCCCGGACTCAGGAGGAAATTATTCTGAGACAGATAATAGACCTTCCCGTTTTTAACGGCCGGGATGGTCTGCCACGCCGGGCTGTCAGCAATGTTTTTTTCCATGCTCCGCTTTATATCCTCTATTTTCCCCATACTGGTGATAAACATTATCTCCGGATTCTGTTCTACCAGCATCTCGATACTGTAGGGGGCCGCGTCAGGGTTCCCTTCAATGGCGCTCATTCCCTGCGCCACATTCACAAAACCAAGCCCCTTGGCCACAGAACCGGCAATGCTGGTATCCAGCTGGACGCTGAGACCCTGCCCGGTACTGTGGAGAATCACGATCCGCTTGTCCTCCTTGGGAACGCTGTTTACAATTTTTTCGATTCCTTCGTCCAACTGCCTGATATAAGCTTTGCCCTCTTCAACATTGCCGGTAACCTTGGCAAAAATCTCGATTCCTCTCTTTACGCTTTCATAATTCTTCATGTCGAGCACAAGGGCCGGGATCCGGTTCATATCCAGCGTTGTCAGCAGTTTTTCGTTCATGCCCTTGTTGACGATAACCAAATCAGGGGCGCAGGCAATCAGCTTCTCCACATCGATATTGTAGACGCGGCCTATACTGGTTTTGTTCTTTGCAAACTCCGGCATACTTGTCCGGGAATCAGGCCTACCGACTACATCGCCGCCTACCGCATGGAGCGGCTCAAGAAAGGAGGCCGATGTCACCACGATGCGCTCCGGCTTTTTGGCCAGCCGGACCTCCCGGCCCAGGTCATCAATTATTACCGCAAAATAGCTCTCCGCTGAACCGGTCCAGCGTTCCCTGCGCGTTACCTGTACAGCTTCGGTCTTTTCTACAGACGGGGCCGCCGCCTTTTCCCCGCAGCCACCAAGGAGAATTGCCAACGACAGCGCCCCGGACAAGGCCAATACTTTTTTCTTGTTCATCGATACACCCCGCAAAAAACTCCCTGCCTCAATGACAGGGAGTTTTATAACGCCGTTGTTCAAGAACCCAGCTTTGCTGTTTTCATTCCTCTTTGCGTTCAACAACGATGGAGCTATCAGCTCCACCCTGCTGACCAAAGCCCCCGCTTACGACCTTGGAGCAGGAGTTATTTTCGTCGTTATCATTTTATGTCAGATCTTAAAACAAAGGATCGTGGCCAGAATCCAGCTGATGACAAGACCGATTGAGATCAGATATCCTTCTTTGGTTATGGGCCGCCCGAAGTTGGAATTTTCACCCATAAACCCCCGCCGATTGAGAAGCGCGTACTTTTGAATCCGCTTCTTGAACCACTTTCTCTTTTTATCTTCGCCAATCAGCGTTCCCACTATCTGAGCAATTGCAATGCAGGAACCAAAACTGCAAAGGGTCCGAACAGTTATTTCGGCCTCCGATAATCCGCCAAAGAGCCAGTCCAAGCCAAAAACCTCCCGATTGTCGTCCATATTATACAATAACAATAAAATAAATTCAATAAATGGGAAGCAGTTAAATTTCTTTTTTGTCCGGAGGGACCGAATAAAGCTCCAGGCCAGGGTTGTTATCCCTGATCCAGCCCAGCGCCCATTCGTTGTTGACTAACAGGACCGGCAGGCCGCTTCGGTCGTACACGAACATCCCCCGGTCAATTCCCCGCATTCCTTCCGGGGTCGCCGTATGACCGTCTTCGTATACCAGCCAGCGGGCCACCTCAAAGGGCTGCATTGTAAGGATAACGTCTACCCCGTATTCACTCTTCAGACGATAGACGAGCACATCAAACTGAAGTGTTCCCACAGTACCCACAATAATTGAATCGTATCCTGCCTCCTTGAAGAGCTGTATAGCCCCTTCCTGAGTCAGCTGCTCAATTCCTTTCAGGAACTGCTTGCGCTTCATAGTATCCTTGGCCTCGACCCGGGCAAATTTTTCCGGCGGAAATACCGGGAAATCAGCGAACCGGAACTTTATGGAAGGATCGGAAATAGTATCCCCGATTCGGAATATCCCCGGATCAAAGAGACCCACAATATCTCCCGGCCAGGCCTCATCAATTATCTGGCGGTCCTGGGCCAGGAATTGCTGGGGTTGGGCCAGCTTGATTGTCTTTCCGCCGGTTTCATGCCACACGGCCATGTTCCGCTCAAACTTCCCGGAGACGATGCGGATAAAGGCCAGCCTGTCCCGATGAGCCGGATTCATATTCGCCTGAATCTTGAAGACGAAGGCAGAAAATTTCCCGTCGGTAGGCTCTATTTTTCCTGCCGATGACTCCCGGGCAGCCGGAGCAGGGGCCAGCCTCAGATACTCCTCAAGGAAATTCTGCACGCCGAAGTTCGTCATAGCTGACCCGAAAAACATGGGAGTCAGCTCTCCCCGGGCCACCTTCTCCAAATCAAAATCCTCTCCGGCCGCGTCCAGCAACTCGATATCATCAAGGAGATTCTGATAAACCACTTCATCAAGCCGGTCCTTCAATTCGGCAGAACCAAGCTCGTAGATATCCGATAAGCGGGCCTCCTGACCGTGGGTAGTGTCAGCCGAAAACAGCTCCACCACCTTTTTCTGTCGATCATATACCCCTTGGTACCGGCCGTCGCTTCCCACCGGCCAGTTCATGGGATATGACCTTATACCCAGCACATTTTCTATTTCGTCCATCAGGTCGATGGGAACCTTACCGTAACGATCCAGCTTATTTACAAAGGTAAATATGGGAACCTGCCGCTCCTTGCAAACCTTGAAAAGCTTTTTAGTCTGGGCTTCAACGCCCTTAGCCGCGTCCAGCACCATCACGGCGCTGTCAACGGCCATCAAAGTCCGGTAGGTATCTTCAGAGAAATCCTGATGGCCCGGTGTGTCGAGAATATTTATCCGGCATCCGCCGTAGTCAAATTGTAAAACGGAGGAGGTAACAGAAATACCGCGCTGCTTCTCTATTTCCATCCAGTCCGAAACAGCATGGCGGGCCGTCTTGCGGGATTTGATGGAACCGGCCAGATGAATGGCTCCGCCGTAGAGCAAAAGCTTTTCCGTAAGGGTCGTCTTACCGGCATCAGGATGGGAAATAATGGCAAAGGTTCGCCGCTTTGCGGTTTCCAAATGAAGCTGATCTATATCTGTAGACAAAATTTTACCTCCGGTTCACTGCGCTATCTTGACTTCCGTCCAAACCTTGTCATATTTCGGCAGATTATCAGTCAAATCGTTAAAGAACTCGGCATTCTTAAGAAGCTCTGCCGGTGGATACGCGGCCAGGCTTTCCTGTACTTCCTTTGAGAGCTTCCCCTGAACCTCCGGGATCGGGGTGGCGTATCCGATGTACTCTACATTCTTCCGGGCAATGTCCGGCCTGGTCATATAATCGATGAATTCCATTGCCTCCGCCTTGTTCTTTGCCCCCTTCATGATCACCATGGAATCGATCCAGATATTGGTCCCCTCTTTGGGAATCGCGTAGGCTATATCCTTGTTTTTTTCCATGATGAACTGGGCATCACCGGACCAGACTACAGCCATGGCCCCTTCCCCGGCAATCATCTTGTCCTTTACCTCATCCACCACATAGGCAAGGACGAGAGGCTTCTGCTCCAACAGCTTTTTCCCGGCCTCGGCCAGTTCCTTCTCACTGCCGGTGTTCAGGGAATAACCAAGGTACTTCAGGGTAATGCCGATAGAGTCCCTCGGACTATCCAGCATGAAGATCTGTTTTGCATACTTCTTATCCCAGAGAATAGACCAGCTGTCCACCTGCTCCTTAACCATCTTTGTATTGTAAGCGATACCTACCGTGCCCCACATGAAAGGAACGGAGTACTCATCCATGGGATCAAAGGAAACCCCGCGGAACCGGTCGCCGACAAGCTTGTAGTTCTTCAGCCTGGCGGTATCGATCTTTTCAATCAGCTTTTCGCGGATCATCCTTGAAATCATATAATCCGAGGGAATCGCCAGATCATAGTCACTGCCGCCGGCTTTAATTTTGACATACATATCCTCATTGGTGGCAAAGGTATCATAAATTACATGAATCCCGGTTTCTTTTTCAAAGCTGGTGAGCACGTCCGGATCGATGTAATCCCCCCAGTTATACACCTTCAGCTGACGCTTACCCTTATCTCCGCCGTCCTTACTGCCGCCGCAGCCGGTTACCAGCAGAGCCGTCAGAAGCAGCATGGCTATCAGCGAACAAAAGACTGCTCTCTTTTTCATTTTTCATCCCCCTTATCTTATTTATTGCGATCCGAATCCAGCCGCCTGTTTACTGCCAAAAGAAGCGCCAGCACCACCAGGAACAGCAGGGTGGACAGGGCGTTAATCGTAGGATGAATACCCCGCCGCGCCATGGAGTAAATCATGATCGAGAGATTGTTTACCCCGGAGCCGGTAGTAAAGAAGCTTATAACGAAATCGTCCAGGGAAAGCGTAAAGGCAAACAGCAGACCGGTAATCACCCCGGGCAGTACCGCCGGAAAAACTATATGCCGGAAAGCATAGGCCGGCGTTGCCCCCAAATCCAGGGCCGCTTCATAAATACTCTTGTCAAACTGCTTCAGCTTCGGCAATACCGTAAGCACCACATAAGGAACATTGAATATGGTATGGGAAAGCATCAGGGTCATGAGTCCCAGCTTCATATTGCAGAAGATGAACAGCAGCATCAGGGAAAGGCCGGTCACAATATCCGGATTCAACACGGGAAGATAGGTCAGATTCATTACGATCCGCTTCTCCCAGCAGCCAAGACCCTGATACATGGCAAAAGCCGCCGCCGTTCCGATTATGGTAGCGATAACCGCCGACCCGGACGCAACGATGAGAGTATTGGAAAGAGCATCCGCTACCATCTGATTTCCGAGCAGTTCCTCGTACCAGCGCAGGGTAAAACCATCCCAGCTTGCCCTTGACTTGGAAGCATTAAAGGAAAAGACAATCAGCACCCCAATGGGAAGGTAGAGAAACAGCAAAATCAACGCGGCATAAAATTTCCTGACGAAAGAGGTCATATCAGCATTCCTCCTTCCTCCTCCCGGTACTTACCGGGTACCAGCATGGTAAGGAGAATGATGATAAGCATCAGCACCGATACCGCCGAACCAAAGTTCCAGTTGCCGATAGACAGGAACTGCTGCTCGATGAGATTGCCGATGAGCATATACTGACCGCCGCCCAGCAGACGGGAAATAACGAAGGTCGTTACCGCCGGCATAAAAACCATCAGCACCCCGGCGTATACCCCGGGCAGACTGAGCGGAAGCGTAACCCTCCGAAAGGCGGTAAAGCTGTCGGCCCCCAAATCCTCCGCCGCTTCCAGCAGGCTTTTATCCATTTTCATCAGGACGGAATAGATCGGTAAAATCATAAAGGGCAGGAAATTATAAACCATGCCAAGAATAACCGCATAATCCGTGTAGAGAATTTGCAGGGCAGGCAGCCCCAGCCAACGAAGAACGCCGTTTATCAAACCGTTCCGCTCAAGCAGGGTGAGCCAGGCGTAGGTACGAAGAAGAAAATTCATCCACATGGGAATAACGGTGAGAACTACCAGCATATTCCGGTATTTTATCGGGGAGCTGACGAGAATGTACGCCATCGGATAGCCCAGCAGCAAACAGACGCCGGTAGCCAGAAGAGCCAGCCAGACCGAGTGCCACAGCACTCCAAGATACACAGGCTGAGCCGCCTGCCTTATATTGGCGAGGGTAAAGGCCCCCGTCTTGTCAGTCAGGGCAAAATAGAGAATCAATCCCAATGGAACCACGGTGAAAAGCAGCATCCACAAATGATATGGATACATCAGCCCCCGGCGCCCCATCATACGTTCTCCCGGGGCATGACGTGAATCTCATCCGGCCCTATACACATACCAACCCGGCTGCCCACAGCCGACATCTGGGTACTTTGAGCCGTCCACTCAAATCCATCCTCAGACCTGACGGTCATCTCATAGTGGACGCCCTTAAAGGTCACCGTACCCACCGTACCCACCAGCATTCCCTTTTCCGGGGCGGTCAGCTTTATATCCTCCGGGCGGATGACCACATCCACCGCCACATCACAGCCAATTCCCTTGTCGACACAGTTAAATTCCCGGCCGGCGAAGAAGCAGCAGTTGTCCCGAATCATTCTGCCGGGAAGGATATTACTGTCGCCGATAAAATCAGCGACAAAAGGATTTTTCGGTTCATTGTAGATATCCACAGGAGTTCCTGTCTGCTGAATGCGCCCGCCATTCATGACTACTATCCTGTCGCTCATATTCAGCGCCTCCCCCTGATCGTGGGTGACGTAGATAAATGTCAGCCCCAGCTGTTTCTGTATCCGCTTCAGCTCGGTCTGCATCCCTTTGCGAAGCTTCAGGTCAAGGGCCGACAGTGGTTCATCCAGAAGGAGCACCTTAGGCTCATTGATCAGCGCCCTGACGATGGCAATTCTCTGCTGCTGCCCACCGGACAGAGATGACACAGGACGGTTGTCGAACCCTTCCAGATTCACCATCCTGAGCATTTCCTGAACCCGTTCTTTTATTTCGTTTTCGGGTCTTTTGTGGGCCCTCGGCCCAAAGGCTATATTTTCATACACTGTCATGTGGGGAAATAAAGCATGCTTCTGAAAGACAGTGTTCACCTGCCGTTTATACGGGGGCACATTCTTTATATCATTTCCCTCAAAGAGAATCCTTCCGTCTGTAATCTGTTCAAAGCCTGCCAGTATCCTGAGCAGAGTAGTCTTGCCACAGCCGGAGGGCCCCAGAAGAGTGATAAACTCATTTTTCTTTATTGACAGATTGATTCCGTCAAGAACGATGTGATCATCAAATTTTTTCGTCAGGTCGACGATATCAATAATATTGGCAGCCTTCGCCGCCAAAGAAATATTATTTGGATCGCTCAACTGAAAATCTCACCTTCCCCATGGAGACAGACCCCACCTATTTTCATATGTATTATACAGATTTCCACAAAAAAAATAAAGTTGAAAATAGGCGAAAGGCGCTGAGTATCCTAAAATTTTTCAGGGTGAGTCATTACAAAGCTCAATTGGTTCAGCTTTACGTCTTATCATGGACCGGTTCTTCTCTTTAAGGACCAATTCCCATAAGCTCACTGTCCCAGTCTAAAAGGAAGTAATCATCAAAAAAGACCGGCAATACCCTCCGATACTGCCAGCCCTCTCCGAAAGATTGCCGGTTTTAGGTTATATTGGCCTGTAATCAGGGCTTCATGGCGGCGGCAATTGCCTTTGCCGCTCCCCGGAGCTGCTCCTCAGTATGGTCAGCCATCAGGGCCGCTCTCAAACGGGCTGCTCCTTTGGCCACGGTGGGATAACGGATAGCCGGTATCATTATGCCCGCTTCCTCCAGATCTGCCGCCACCTGCATGGCTCTTGCCTCGTCTCCGATGAGAATGGGGATTATCGGCGTTTCCGATTGAACGGGAACACCATTTTCCCGGAGAGCATCGCAGAAGACCTTCACATTGTTCTGCAACCTCGCCACGCGCCAGGGCTCAGCTTCGATGATGCCCAGCGCTTCCCAGGCTGCCGCCAGGGCAGCCGGCGCCTGGGAGGTGGAAAAGATAAAGCTTCGGGCCTTGTTCACCAGATAATCTATGATATTCCGGCTGGCGGCGGCAAATCCTCCCTCCGCGCCCAGAGCCTTGGAAATGGTCCCCATGAGAATGTCCGGCCGGACCGCCTCTTTTTCGTACCCTTTGTCGGTGAAGTGCTCCTCGATACCGTGGCCTTTCCTTCCGATGACCCCGGTAGCATGAGCTTCATCAACCATGGTAAGATAGCCGTATTCCCGCCCGAGAGCTACCAACTCCGGAAGCTTCAGAATATCGCCGTCCATGCTGAAGACGGCATCGCTGACGAT
>CAJTSO010000017.1:22528-23743 GCA_910579115.1 uncultured Selenomonadaceae bacterium | reverse complement strand
CCTCTTTCCGCCGGATTTGCTTTCAGCTTGTCTGCCAGATCCTCCATATCGTTGTGGCGATAAACGATTATCCGGCCCCTGGACAGACGGCAGCCATCAATAATGCTGGCGTGGTTATATTCATCGCTGAAAATCAGCGATGATTCATCCATCAGGGCGGAAATGATACCCACATTCGCCGTATAGCCGGTATTGAAAAGCAGGGCTGCTTCCCGTCCCTTGAACTTTGCCAGGGCTTTTTCCAGCTTGCGGTGCAGGCCAAGGTTACCGGTAGTAAGACGGCTGCCGCCGGAACCGGCTCCCCACTTGAGCGCCGCCTCTGCGGCCGCCCGCTTTACTCTCGGCTCCGCCGCCATGTTCAGGTAACTGTTGGACGAGAGCAAAAGCCTCTCGACATTTTCTGCCCGGCCGTTTACTTCTTTTTCCAGCAGAACCGTCGTCCCCTGTTCGGAATTGAGCACCTTCATGGAACGATAGAGACCTGCTTTCTGCAGGCGAACCAACTCGGCCTCTATCCAGTCAGTTTGGTTTGTCATCTTATTCCCTCACTTCACTCTCTTTGACGAGAATGATTTTCTGCCGTCAACAGGGCCTGTCCGGTACATTTTCAACAATGACCGGAGTCCTCTCAAGATATTCTATCAGCTCTGCTATATTGCCCCGGCGGCTGTCACAGATGAACACCCGGCCGCCGTGGCTGTCTCCAATTTCCTTCAGCGGCGTGAGCCGTACATAGCCCGCTTTCCGGGAAGCAAAATAACCGGTAACATAATCCGGATCATCGGACATGCACAGCTCGGCGATCATGCCCGGCCCGTAAGACACCTTAGTGGCCAATACCAGCGCCTCCCGAAAATGATTCTTTGCACTGGCGGTGCTGCTTTCCTGCGCATCCATATAGGTAACCCGGATCCCCCTCTCCCTTTCGGGCTCAACCCTTTTTCCCTCAGCCACATCATACAGCATGGCGCCGCGCATTACCTTCACAGCTCGCATTTGACCGATAACCTTTGCAACCTCCTGAGAAGTAAGCCCCTCGGCGGCTAAAAGCTCCCACATGATCTGAAAGGAACCCTCGATGGTTTCGGCCGGCCGGGTAGAGATGGACAGCGAGGGGAGGTAACGGACATTCTCCGGCGCAATTCTCTCCAGCTTGATGTTAATAAAATCCGGCTCCCCGAGAGAATGATGAGCCGCCCGATTGGCCAAGGCGGC
>CAJTSO010000017.1:0-22508 GCA_910579115.1 uncultured Selenomonadaceae bacterium | reverse complement strand
GGTGGTTATCCGCTCTGCTCCGGAGATATGCCGGGATTTTTCTGAAGCCCGCATTTTTATGCTGAATAATGACATGATTTACTCCCGTATCCATGACGAAACTGCCTGGAAAATCAAATTTTCTTTATTGCCGCTCCAAAGGGCTTTACCAATAAAAACACCGCTACCGCCGTCATGATCATGCCGGGAACAGCCGCCGCCAAAAGGACCAGGAAATCAACTCCCAGAAGCGGAGCCAAAACGAGTCTGGCGGCAGCCGTACCTAATGGCCCGGCGATCATCAGGGCCGCGGTACGGCGTCGCCCCAGACAAACCACCGCCCCCGCCACCACTCGAAAAACCATGGCCACGACAATGTTATAGGGCGTGGCAAGGCCAAGGGCCAGCCCTGCCAGGCTTGCCCCGATGCCAGCGAAGAGGTAGCGGCGGAAACCGAAGAAAGCGCACATCAGAACAGCCAGGGGAGCCGACAGCTGGAATTCTCCTCCAAAGAAGGGAGATGGGATCTTAAAGCTGCCTGCGGCCAGCAGAACCGCCGCCAACAAAGCTGTAAGGGATATCTCTCCTGCTTTACTTCGGGAAGATACCAGGACAACTGCTTGATTCATTTTCATTGTAAACCTCCCAACAAATAATAGTTGACATAAAAAATTATAGCGGCTGACTTCATCATTGTCAACCGCTATAAAATTTTGGTTTACGATATTTATTTGTTACTCAAGACTGCTTCTGCCGCGCCGAGAACACCAAGGACAGCATGCTCAAAGGTGAGTCCCCCCTGAAGGAACACATTATATGGCTCCCGTATGGGGCCATCAGCTGATAACTCAATGGAGGCCCCCTGAACAAATGTCCCCGCCGCCATGATAACCTGATCCGCATAGCCGGGCATAGCCCAGGGTTCCGGAGCGGCGAAGGAATCTACCGGTGAGTATTTCTGAATACCGCCGCAAAATGCGATAAGCTTCTCTGGCGATCCCAGCTCTATGGCCTGAATGATATCGCCTCTTACTTCCTTTGCCCCCGGGGACACCCTATAACCCAGCCGGGCAAAGAGACCGGCGGCAAACAGCGCCCCCTTTACGGCCTGAGCGGTAACGTGAGGGGCAAGGAACAATCCCTGAAAAAGCTGACGGTTATTAGCCAGGGAAGCCCCCAGCTCATCTCCCATCCCGGGAGCCGTCAGCCGGTAGGAGGCAAGCTCCACCAGCTTTGCCCTACCGGCAATGTACCCGCCGGTGGGGGCAATGCCGCCTCCGGGGTTCTTGATAAGGGAGCCCGCCATTATATCGGCTCCTACCTGTACCGGCTCACGGGTATCGGTAAACTCCCCGTAGCAGTTATCCACGAAGCAGACTACTCGAGGATTATTTCCGTGAACAAGATTACAGACACGCTCAATATCTTCAATGGTCAGGGTAGGACGAAAGCTGTACCCCCGGGAACGCTGGATAAGGCAGAGCTTTGTTTCCGGTTTGATGGCGGCGGCTACATTGTCAAAATCAATGCGGCCTTCCTCCGTAAGGGGAAGCTCCCGGTATTTCACCCCAAATTCTTTCAGCGAACCCGGAGATTCGTTGGCGTAACCAATGACCGTCTGCATCGTATCATAGGGAGCACCGGTCAGGGACAGCAGCTCGTCATTGGGCCTAAGGAGGCCAAAGAGTACCGTTGCCAGAGCATGGGTGCCGGAAACGAACTGGGTGCGGACCAGCGCTCGTTCAGCTCCGAAAACCCGGGCAAAGAGCTCGTCCACCTTTTGACGGCCGATATCATCATAGGCATAACCGGCAGTAGTATTAAAATGAGCCTCTGAAAGGCGAGCCTCCCGCATGGCATCAAGAATTTTCAGGGTATTTGCCTCAGAGATTTCTTCAACCCGCCTGAACAGGGGGGATATTTCTTCCAAAATTTCTTTTTTTAACGACAATAACTCTTTTGAAAATGACATAGTAACGCTCCTTGGTCACCCTAAAAAAACCACCCGCGAGCAAAGCTCCCGGGTGGTTTTTCGTATAGCTTCGTAACCCGCCGCAATCAACGCTTGGAGAACTGAGATGCCTTGCGGGCTTTCTTGAGACCGTACTTACGGCGCTCCTTCTCGCGGGAATCGCGAGTAAGGAAGCCAGCCTTCTTGAGAGCAGCCCGGAGATCTCCGTCTACTTCCAAGAGGGCGCGGCTGATACCGTGACGAACCGCTCCGGCCTGACCGGAGATACCGCCGCCTTCAACCTTGGCGATAACATCGTACTTACCTGCCATTTCGGTGAGCTCCAGAGGCTGGCGAACGATGAGCTCGAGGGTGGGCTGACCGAAATATTCGGCCATTTCCCGGCCATTGATGATGACGTTGCCTTCACCGGGAACGAGACGAACTCGGGCAACGGAAGTTTTTCTGCGGCCGGTGCCGTAGTAACTGACTTGTGCCATTTTCTATTTCTCCTTCCCTATTACTTCGTGAGGGTTATCAACTCAGGCTGCTGAGCCTGATGGGGATGATTCGGTCCAACGTAGACGTTCAGCTTACGGTACATCTGAGCGCCGATGCGGTTCTTCGGGAGCATGCCGCGGACTGCGTGCTCAATAACGCGGGCGGGATGCTTTGCGAACATCTCCTGGGCGGAGGTGTACTTGTCGCCGCCGGTATATCCGCTATAGCGGAAGTAAATCTTATCCTGAAGCTTCTTTCCGGTGAATACAGCCTTCTCGGCATTGATGACAATGACGAAATCGCCGGTGTCAACATGCGGGGTGAAGGTCGGTTTATTTTTACCGCGCAGAACCATCGCAATCTGGCTGGCAAGACGGCCGACGGTCTGACCGTCAGCGTCTACGACATACCACTTGCGCTGGACATTCTGTGCATTGGCCATGAATGTCGTTTTCATGCGTAATCCTTCCTCTCGGTATTTGCGTTGTTTTCAATTTACGAAAAGAATTGCGAAAATTTGAGCTGATAAGCGCTCCGTGGGCAGCAACATCTGGAAGCAGCTGCTGCAGGACCTCTGCTGTAGAGTCCGGGGCTGGTGGAATCCACAGTCGGTCACACGCACTTGGTCATTTTATAAAAGTTTTATCTGCGAGTCAAGAGAAAATTTACCTGATTTGCCAAATTTCCAAAATATTTCTCCAAAATATCTCTTCTGAAAAGCATCCGTCATCTTCTGCTGTCCCTGATAAAGGCGGCGTATGCTTTCTTGGCTTCATATACGTCAATCTTACTGGTGACTTCCCAAGGGGCGTGCATACTGAGAACCGGCACTCCGCTGTCAATTACATTCATGCCGTAAAGGGCCATGATATAGGCAATAGTTCCGCCGCCGCCCAAATCTACCCGGCCGAGCTCCGACAGCTGGAAGCGAACCTTGTTTTTGTCCATGATATCGCGAATCTGCCCGAGATATTCAGCATTGGCATCATTGGAGCCAGATTTTCCCCGGGCGCCGGTGAATTTGTTAAAGACGACACCCTTGCCCAGATAAGCGACATTTTTCTTGTCAAAGGCAGAGGCGTACAGGGCATCAAAGCCGCTTGACACATCGGAAGAAAGCATCCTGGAATTGGATAGCACCCGGCGCAGGGTCAGTTCCCCGGGCCGTTCCATCAAGTCAAGAACCTCGGCCAAAGCGTTCTCAAAGAAGCGGGACCGCATACCGGTAGCCCCAACGCTGCCGATTTCCTCCTTGTCCACCAACAGACAGCAGGCGGTACGCTTCACCTTCTTTGTCTCCAGCATGGCCATGAGAGAGGTGTAGGCACAGACCCGGTCATCCTGACCGTAACCAAGGATAAGGCTCCGGTCAAAGCCCATTTCCCGGGCCCGGCCAGCGGGGACAAAAGTCAGCTCGGCCGAAAGGAAATCCTCCTCCTCAATGCCATATTTATCCTTCAGGAGCTTCAGGACATTTTTCTTTACCGCATCCTTTTCCTCTCCCGCCAAAGGCAAGTTACCGCAGAGGATATCAAGATTTTCCCCGGTTACGGCAACCGCCGCCTTCTTCTCCATCTGCTCCTGGGCGAGATGAATAAGGAGGTCGGTAACGCAGAAAGCCGGGTCCTTTTCCGATTCACCGATTTCTATCTCCACGACGGAGCCGTCCTTCTTTGCCACTACCCCGTGAAGAGCCAAAGGCAGCGCCACCCACTGATATTTCTTGATACCTCCGTAGTAATGGGTATCGAGATAAGCAAAGCCGTCAGACTCATAGAGGGGATTCTGCTTTAGATCCAGCCTGCAGGTATCAATATGGGCCCCGAGGATCGACATACCATCCTCAACCGGCTCGCTTCCAAGATTAAAGAGAGCAACGCATTTTTTCATGCCCACGGCATAAATCTTGTCCCCGGCCTTAAGCTTTTTGCCCTTCCTGATCACTTCATTCAAATCCCGGTAACCGGCCAGCTCGGCGGCAGCAACGGCAAAGTCGGCGGATTCCCGCTCGGTCTTGCACTCGCTTAGAAAGTCTATGTAACCTGCGGCCAGCTTATCCAGAGCTTTTTTATCGGCCTCTGTATAGCTCAGCCAGGGAGCTTTTTTCTGTTCGGCTTGTTTTGTATCCTTGGCCGGTTTTACGGCTTTCTCTTTTCTGGGCATATTCATCCTTCTTTCTTTTGAAAACAAACGGTACTAAATCAGGTCTCCGTTTAGAAGCGCTTTTTCATATACGCTGCTGCCCGCTTTGTCCGCCATATTGCAGGGATGTAAAAGGACTTCGTCCACGATGGCAGAAAACTCTTCCCGGGTACAGGCATTGTTAAACGCATTCCTCATCATTGCTCCTCCAGGAATCCCCCGGGTATACCAGGTGGCGTGCTTGCGCATTTCCCTCGTTCCAATATAATCGCCTTTGAACCGTATCAGCATATCCAAATGACGCAGGACGATGTGAGCCCGCTGGGTCAGGGTGGGTGGCGGCAGCTCCTCGCCGGTTCGGTAGTAATGGCTGAGCCGGGAGAATATCCAGGGATTGCCCTGAGCCCCCCGGCCGATCATCACCCCATCGGCGCCGGTAATTTCCATAATCCTTTTCAGGTCGCCGCAGGTCCGGACATCGCCGTTGGCAATGACCGGTATCCTCACTGACTGCTTGACTTTGGCAATTGCTTCCCAATCTGCGTGACCACTATAATATTCCTCTCTAGTCCGGCCATGAACTGCTATGGCATCCACTCCCGCTGCCTCGGCCATCCTTGCCAGTTCTTGGGCCGTAGTCCTGTCCTTGTCCCAGCCAAGCCGCATCTTTACCGTCACCGGAAGCTTTGTTGCTTTGCGGATGGCTTTCAGTACCGCCTCCGCCCGGGGCAAATCCTTCAAAAGCGCCGAACCGGAACCATTCTTTACCACCTTCGGCGCCGGACAGCCCATATTGAAGTCAATAATGGCAAACAGGCCCAAGTTCTCTACGTACTCCGCAGCCCTGGCCACGCTCTCCGGCTGGCATCCAAAGAGCTGCAGGGCAATGGGCCCCTCCTCGGGAACGGCCTTGAGCATTTCAAGTGTCTTGTTATTGCGAAAGTTGATACCCAACGCGCTGACCATCTCCGCAAAGGAGAGGGGGCAGCCCATTTCATGGGCAAGGATCCTGTAAGGAGTATCGGTTACCCCCGCCATTGGAGCCAGGAATACAGGCACGGGAAAATCAAGATTTCCAATTTTCATCGTCAGATATTTCTCTCATGAAGGACCCGGAGTCCGGTAAGAGTCAGGAAAGTATCTACTACTTCGATCTGGCTGGATTCGTTGGCTATCATCTGAGCCAGGCCGCCGGTAGCCACCACCTTCATCTTCTGCTTCATTTCGGCCTTGACCCGCCGGCAGATTTCGTCGATCTGACCCACAAAGCCATAGATAATTCCGGACTGCATACCGGAAATAGTATTGCGTCCCACGACGGTCCTTGGGGTTACAAAAGCGACCCGGGGCAGCTGAGCTGTACGGGAAAAGAGCGCTTCGGTAGAAATGCCGATACCCGGGGCGATGACCCCGCCCAGGTAATCACCATTTTTATCAACTATATCAAAGGTAGTGGCGGTACCGATATCCACCACGATAAGGGGACCGCCGTACTGCTCGAAAGCGCCAACGGTGTTTACGATTCTGTCGGCGCCGATTTCCCGGGGATTTTCATATTTCAGCTTGATACCGGTTTTTATTCCCGGCCCTACCACAAGGGGCCGGTGACAGAAATACCGCTCGCACATTTTTACCAGGGGAACCACCAGGGGCGGGACTACGGAAGAAATAATGATATCATCAATATCTGACATCCGGATGCCCTGAAAACGGAACAGTTCGTTAATCAGCATACCGTACTCGTCGCCGGTTTTCTGACGGTCAGTAGAAATGCGCCAGTGATGCGCAAGCTTCTTGCCCTCATAGGTACCCAAGACGATGTTACTGTTGCCGATATCAAAAACCAAAAGCATGACTTTGCCTCCATAGCTTTAATGTTGCTGCCGGAAAGGTCAGCATCTGATGATATCTTAAATTTGTTTTAATACTTTGCGCTGCTGCCATCTTCGTTGCGTGGTCTGATAGACACATCACCGGCCAGGACTTTCCTTATTCCCCCGGGGGTCTCAATAAGGAGAGCTCCGTCCTCATCAATATCCACCGCATCGCCATAGAAAGTCTCCTTCACCCCGACGACATTTACCACCCGGCCGAGAGTGACCGTATACTGACGCCACTCATCCAGAACAGAAGCAAACCCCTCCTTCAGAACCGACTGATACAGATCGTCAAAGGCATTAAGAATCCGGGCGAACAGCTCCTTGCGGGGAAGCTCCTCCCCCTTGGCCATGGCCAGTGAGGTCGCTATACCACGAACTTCCTCCGGGAAGTCCTCCGGCCATATATTAACATTCACCCCAGTGCCAATGACAATGTAATTTATCCGCTCCATCTCGGCATTCATTTCCGTGAGGATGCCCACCAGCTTTTTCCCTTCATAGAGGATGTCGTTAGGCCATTTTATCCCCAGATCCAACCCATATTTTCTGGCGGCCCTGACGATGGCCACTGCCGCCATCAGAGTACACTTCGGCGCATCCTGGGGCAGGAAGGGGGGCCGAATGATAACGGAAAACCAGATACCCTTGCCATGGGGGCTGAACCAGCCCCGGGAGAGCCGTCCCTTTCCGGCTCCCTGTTCTTCGGCCACCACTACTGTACCGTCCTTTGCTCCGGCAATGGCCAGCCTCTTCGCCTCATTGTTGGAGGAAGAAACGGAGTCGTAGTGGATGATCTCCCTGCCGATGGTAACCGTATTCAGCAGCGGCCTCAGCTCGTTTGACAGCAGAATATCCGGCGCCTCTCGCAAGGCGTAGCCCTTGTGGGGCTGACTGACGATATGGTAGCCCGCCCTCTTCAGCTCATTTATATGCTTCCACACTGCCGTTCGGGAAACCCCCAGCTTACCGGCGATATCCTCGCCGGAAATGAATCCGTCTCCAACGCTCCGCAAAAGCTCCAATATTTTTGACTGCATAGCGTCACCTTCTATGTATTATTGACTGCGGTTATTTTACAGTATAGCGGACGGCAATGCAAGAAAACGATTTTTAATGCTTGCAAAGGTAATTTCTTCCGTTAAAAATATCCGTCTCCGGGATTTCACGCCGGGATGATACAGAGCTGATTCCAACGGATAAAATCCAGTAAAACTCCCCGCATATCCCGCATATAAGGTAGAAACCGCCTTGCTTTTTCCTGAGAGAATGGGCTATAATTGGTATCGATTACAGGCAAAGAGGATTTGTACTATGATAATCAATAACGCCCTTAAAATAATCAACGGCTTTGCCAATGATATGACCATTGGCAAAGCCAAAAATGACGATGATATCCGCCGGCTGCTGGACGATGTCCGCGCCATTCTGCAAGCGGATGTCCTTTTTGTGTTGCAAAAGATCGGCTTAAAATACGACTTTGAGTATTCCATCATCAGCACCGATGACGATGCCTACGACATCTGTGGAACCGTCATACGTTTCTCCCGCCGCGAATTGTCTCAGGCGATAGCCCAGTACGATGATAACCGGCAGAGCGATAAGCCAATGGATGATGACCCTCTGACCTGTCAGTTCGCCTCCGTACTGCGGCAGGGCATATTCTTTGATGACATATACTACGCTTCCGTGGGAATGCTTTACCAGGATTCCATTCATTGGAGTTCTGATGACCGGGAGGTGTTGTCCCGCCTCTCGGAGGTTTTGAAAAATTGTATCTCCCTGCGGGACTTCCGGGCCAATCTTCGGCTTATGCAGAGAGAATCCCTTGCCTCCGATTTGATGAGGCGGTCATATATCAGAATCAGCGACATTTTTGTGGACAGGGATATTATCATTACTATTCACAGTGAGGAAAAAGCATTGCTCGCCGAGGACGCCCCTTCCTCCTTGGAAGAAAATATTGCTTTCTGTGCGGACAGATATGTGTACCCATCAAACAGAACGGTATTCAAGCAGATTCTTTCCCGAGAATATCTGACAAAGCATTTTTCCCGCTCACGGGAAAGTATATCCTTCACTTATCAGAACCTCGTCTCCGGAATCTACCGCTGGGTACAGGCGGAGATAATCCCGGTAGATGATTACAGCGAAAATAACCCTCATGTGATCTGGTTCGTGCGGAACATTACCGAGCAGAAAGCCAGAGAAGAAAAGTGGAAGAGCTCCATGCTGGAGATGAACAGCACTCTCGTCCAGACCCAGAACGCTCTCTCCAAGGCATTAAAGAACAGCAATGATCTGTTCAGGGAGCTTTTTGAAATGCTCCGAACAGCCGTTATTGCCTATGACCTGGGCAAACAGGCAATTTTTTTCATAAATGCTGCCGCCCTTACCTTCTTCGGCTATAAGTCACTGGCTGATTTCGGCGGTCAGATTTCTAATTTAAAGAGCCGCATAATCTCTGACAATCGGGACGCGCTGGAGCAGAAATTGTTTGGTTCCATGTCCGACAACGAAGTGATGGACTTTGAACTTACCGTCACCCCGGACGAAACCCAGATCATTCATCTTCTTTCTCAGGCAAAAAGAATCCCGCTGGCTTCCGGCACCAGCTTTCTCGTTATAACCATGGTGGATATCAGCGACCGCGTCGAGCTCCACCGAAAACTGGTTGCCCTTTCCAACACCGACTCTCTTACCGGACTAAGCAATCGCAGAAGCGGCGAGGCGAATATAAATCTCCTGCTGAAACAGAGGCACAGCGGTCTCTTCTGCCTCTTGGATGTAGACTACTTCAAGCACATCAATGACGCTTATGGTCATGCGGTGGGCGACAAGGTTCTTATCGCCATCGCCCAGACCCTTGATGACTCCTGCCGCCGGGGTGATGTGGTAATGCGGCTGGGCGGCGACGAATTTGCTATGTATTTGCCTTCTGTTTCTTCCCGGGAGATCGGTCTTCAGCTGCTTATCCGTATGCAAAAAAATGTGAGTGACATCGATATTCCGGAAATGAACGGCGAAAAGGTTTCCATCAGCATCGGCGCCATCATTACCGAGGCCGCCGATAACATTACCTTTGATGATGTGTACAAGGATGCCGACGATGCCATGTACCACAGTAAGAAAAACGGCAAAGGCCAATTTACTCTGCGAATCAAATGATCTGCCAGTGAAATTAGCCGGGGCAAACGCCCCGGCTAATTTTTTACGGTTCTTAACCGTTTTATGCTGGTATGAAGAAAATTCCCCTACAATTTCCCTGAACTGCTTTATACTCTTTTTTCCGGCTGACTATTTCTTGCCGGTACTGCCCCGCTTCGTCATGGGAATATTTTCCCTGCAGAGGGGGCACTCATCAGCGGTGAAGCTCTCGACATTCAAACAAAGAAGGGCCTTGTAGGGAATATCGCCAAAGTCCACCTTGCCGCCGGTACGATCAACCAGCATACCGATGGCAACGGGAACGCCGCCTGCTGCCTTGACTACATCTACCACCTCACGAACGGATCCGCCGGTAGTAACGATATCCTCCACGATAAGAACCCGCTCCCCCTCATGAAGTTTGAAGCCCCGGCGAAATGTCATTTTGCCCTCTACCCGCTCGGTAAAGATGGCCCTGGTGCCCAGGGCCTTACCGGTCTCATGGGCAAGGAGTATCCCGCCAGTCATGGGACCTACAACCGTCTCTATGCTTTCGTTGTCAAAGAGCCTTGCCAACTCCTGGCAAAGGGCTTCTGTATACTTCGGATGCTGAAGGACATTGAATTTCTCAACATAACGGTTGCTGTGAAGGCCGGAGGTCAAAAGGAAGTGCCCCTCCATAATCGCGCCGGTTTCAAGGAACATATCCATAATCTCTTTTTCAGTCATTTTTTCGCGCCCTCCATTGTTCTTATAATGTTCTCTACAGCAGCAACAGGATCCGCCGCTGTACGAACCGGGCGGCCCACAACGATATGGGTAGCGCCGTTGGCAATAGCAGAATCCGGAGTTGCTATCCTGTTCTGGTCGTCCAAAGGTGATCCGACTGGCCGGATACCCGGTGTAACAATGAGGAAATCATCTCCGCAAGCCTCACGGATCGCCCCTGCCTCATAAGGAGACGCCACAACTCCATCAAGTCCTGCGTCCTGCGCCAGTTTTGCCAGCCGGACTACATGGTTTGCAATGGACTCAGTCTCCCCCAGCTCTATCCAATCCCTTGTCCCTATACTGGTGAGGACAGTGACCGCAATGAGCTTCGGCCTCTCCACCTGCGTATCAGCCGCTGCATCCCGAAGACGATCCGCCGCCGCCTTCATCATGGCATAGCCCCCTGAAGCGTGTACGTTCACCATGGTCATTCCCAACGGCAGCAGGGAAACCAAACCCTCTGCAACAGTATTGCCTATATCATGGAGCTTCAGGTCAAGAAAAACCTCCTTGCCCATGTCCCGAAGACGACGGACAATATTCCCGCCGGAGCGGTAAAACAGCTCCATCCCGACCTTATAATGGCATACGGAGTCTCCCAACTTTTCTACAAGAGCAATTGCCTCATCATCGGACTTTACATCCAGGGCAACAATCAGCCTGCTGTCAGCCATAGTCATTCCTCTTTTCCAAAGGGATTTATTTCATAATACAACCACGAGCGCTATATGCTGATACAAAGAAAATTCCCAGGGAATTTTCTTGAACACCACATTACCACGCCACCATCTAAGAAAACAGCCCCCACCGTTTTCATTTCTTAACATGACCCCTCGTCAATCTTACAACGGTTGATTATATCACAAAAGCCAGGGACTGTGAACAATGCCCGCGGAAAACTCCACGCGCTTGCTTTTATTCATTGGAACCACGCAGCTATCCCGTGGTTTTCGTTACACAAAAAACGGGCGGAAAAATCCCACCCGTTTTAGTTCATTCTGTTTTAACGAAGCAAGCTAAGCACAGAAGCGCTGTTCGTCATAAACATTTTCTGCGCGTACATGGCCAGCTGGTTCTGGGTATCAGCTGAACGCAGCTGAGTTATCGCCTTTGCCATATCAGTATCGCTCATGTTGGAATCTGCCGCCGTAAGATTTTCTTCGGAAACAGTGTAGTTCGCTGACGCAAAGGTAAGGTTCTGCTGAGCGGCTCCAATACTGGTAGCCTCATCCAGCGCTCTGCCAAGGGCGCCATCAATCGTGCTCAGGGCCTTATCCAGACCTTCCTTCGTGTTGACGGAGGTCAGGTCAATGGTGGAGTTGCCCTTGTCGTCAGCCAAGCCCAGAGCTTCCGCCGTCATATTCCCCAGTGACACATTACGATAGCCGTCAACGCCGGCCACTGCCACATCCCGGCCGCTGTTCAAAAGATCCATGCCGTTGTACTGGATAGAAGCATTATCATTGATGGTCTGAATTGACTGATTGATGCTCTTGCCGATGGTGTCAATGTCGCTGGGAGAATTGGTTCCGTTGGCAGCCTTGATCACCTGCTCCCTGATGCTGGTCAACGCGCTTATGGTTGAAGACACGCCGCCGGCTGCCACCGACAGCATTGCATTTGAATTCTGAGTGTTCTGATTGGACTGAGCCAGCGCGCCGATCTGAGCTCTTGTACGGCGAGAAATGGCGTACTCCGATGTCCCATACTGAGCGGAAGGAAACTTTGAGCCGCTTGCTACCTGTTTTAATACTGTATTGTAATTCGCTTTCGTCGAATTTATCTGATTGAGAAAGCCTACTCCACCGATTGCCATATGCTGCACCTCCTGTTACAAATCCACAATTTTAATCAAATTTATTATAGGTTCTGCGGGAAAATATATCAAGATATTTCTTTAGGACTATTGCCGGAAATTTTTTCCTTCAGCAGTTCAACTGCCTTGCTGAGCTGCTGTTCACTGCCGCCGTCTACTGTCACATCAGGGACAATACCCACGCCGTCAATACTCCTTCCCTTAGGCGTATAGTATTTTGCCACCGTCAGCTTAAGTCCGTCATCAGACCCTGGCAGCTGCCGGATACTTTGGACACTGCCCTTGCCGTAGCTTGTTACGCCCACAATGGTTGCCGCTCCGCTATCCTGCAATGCCCCGGCCAAAATCTCGCTGGCACTGGCGCTGTCCCCATCGATAAGCACCACTATGGGAAGCTCCTGAGCCTTCAGGCTGGAAGCAAATTCTTCCTTGCTGCCGTCCCGGTATACTATTGATACGATCGGTCCCTTGGGAACAATTTCTTTGGCAATTTCCACACAAGTAGTGAGAAGGCCTCCGTGATTGAGCCGCAGATCCAGGATAAGCCCCTTCAGGTTTTCCTTTTTCAGCCGGCTCATGGCTTCCTTGAATTCTTTGTCGGTAGAAGATCCAAAAGAGGCTATTCTGAGGTAACCGATACCGTCCTCCAGCATCTCTCCGTCAGCTGTCTTCACATGGATGCGGTCCCTGGTGATTTTCATCTCGTGATCCGTATACTGTCCTGCCGCCTTATTCTCATAGCGGCGGACAGTAATGGCAACCTGGGTTCCAACCTCGCCGCGGATTTTCAGGGCCACTTCTTCAAAAGTCAGATCTGCTGCCTGGGTTCCCTCCACCAGGTATATCTCATCACCTGGAAGGATCCCTGCCGCCTCTCCCGGGGTTCCCTCCATTACCGATATGACAACGACCGAACCTTCCCGATGGCCCATGACAACGCCGATGCCGCCAAAAGCGGCATCGGTATGGTTTTTTAGATTTTCAAACCGCTTTGCGTCAAGGTAAGCAGAGTGCTTATCACCCAGCGCATTGACCATGCCAGTCAGGGCCCCCTCTACCAGCACCCTGTCCTCCACAGGCTCAACGTATTGGGTGGAAATATAATTTTTCAAGGCCGCAAACCGGGCAATATCCAGCACGGTCTGCCGGTTTGCCCCAATGAGCGTCATCATTCCCCCGGCCGTGGCCGCTGAAGACACGAGAGCCGTTGCCAAAACGATGCCGATAAGTTTATATTTATCCTTAAACAATGATCATTCCCTCTTTTAAGGCAGGTACTCCTCAGGATCAGTCAGCTCCCCGTCAATGCGAACCTCGAAATGGCAGTGGGGGCCGGTGGAATTTCCGGTAGAGCCGCAATAGGCGATCACATCGCCCCGGTCAACGCGCTGTCCTACCCCAACATTAAGCGCTTCATTATGACCGTAAAGTGAAGTCAGACTCCCGCCGTGGTCGATAATAACGGTATATCCATAGCCGGAAATCCAGCCTGCATGAATGACCTCACCGGGTGCTGCCGCATGGATTTCATCACCGTAATCGCCGGCAATATCCATGCCGCTGTGATAGCGGCTGTCACCCCAGATTGGGTGTACCCGCCAGCCGTACTGAGAGGTTATCTCCCCGATAAGGGGCCAGCTCATGCCTCCGGGGCCTACCGCCGAGGGAGATGATTCGCCCCGGAGCATCTGTTTTATTAGAGTTTCCACCTCATGGGAAGCCGCAAGGCTTTCTTCGTACATTCGGTCGGCCGCTTCCCGCTCGCTTTCCAACTGCGCCATCATCACCTGCTTGCGGTCACGGCGTTCCAGAATACTGGACTCCCGCCTTTCGGCCACATCCGTCAGCATTTTCTGGTGCTTCTGTTCGACTTCAAGCTGTTCCTTTAGCTCCAGTACCGCCGCGCGCTCAGCCACGATTGCCTTTACCAGCTCATAGTCCTGGCGGATTATCTTCTTCCACAAATCCATCCGGGTGGACAGATCATGAAAATCCTTTGCCCCAAACAAAACGTCAATGTAACTTATCTGCCCGTGCATATAAATATCGCGGACGCGCTTTTTCAGGGCAGCAACTCTCTGTTTGAGCTGTTCTGTCTTTATCTCAAGGTCTTCCTCCGCCGCTTCAATATTTTCCTCGGTGATATCCAGCAGCCCTTTCACCCGCCGGTAATCCTCACTGGCCACGGCCACTTCATCATCGATAACCTGAATTTCGGCGGCCACATTTTCCATTTCCAGTGAAACCTTTTCCGCCCGCTGCTGGGCTTCGTAGGCCCGCTGCTGGAGAGCCGCCAGCTCATTTTCCAAATCTTCCTTACTTTCAGCGCTGACCGGTGGCAGCCAAAGCCCGGTGACCAGGACCGCTGCCAACAGAAGTGACCCCAATCTGTTTCGGTTTCTCAAGCTCATGGGGCACCTACGCTTTCAGGAACCGCTTGAGGGATAGCGTACTACCGGTTGCGCCCATACAGATGCCGGAAATGATAACCACCAGGGCAATGACGTACATGAAGGGTGTTTCCGGTATCAGGGGGAAGAAGGTCAATGCGTCGGAAATTGACCGGGCCACAAAGCGGTAAGCGATCCTGAGAAAAACCGCCGCTATGAGGCCCCCTATTGCGCCCAGCACGATACCTTCCATGATAAAGGGCCAGCGGATAAACCAGTCTGTTGCGCCCACGTACTTCATTATCGCCACTTCCCGGCGGCGGGCAAATACCGTCAGCCGGATGGTATTATAAATGATAAACAGAGTTGCTCCTACCAGAACCGCCATGATGGATACGCCAATGACCCTAGCCAGCCGCGTAATATCGAAAAGGTGTTGAATGACGTCCTGCCCGTAACGGGCTTCCTCTACCCCGTCAAACTGACGGATCACCTTGGCTGCCGTCGCCACCAGAGAGGGCACCCTTGCCCGCACCTTGTAGGAATTGGGCAGCGGATTGTCACTTTCCAGAGCGGTTAGAATATAGCTCTGCTCCCCCAGACGCTCCCGAAAATTCTCAATAGCCTCCGCTTTGGAAATGTATTCTACTGATTCCAGTCCCTGCATTTCCCGCAGCTTATCGCCTATATCCTCTATCTCATCCTGGCTGATATCATCCTTCAGGTAAACGCTGATCTCCACTTGGGATTCCAGCGAATCAGCCATGCGGTTTGTATTCATGACGATGACCAGAAACATCCCGAAGACGAACAAAGCTACCGCCACAGTACCAATGGAAGCAACAGTCATCCAGCTGTTCCGCTTCAGCGACAGGAAGGTTTCGCGAAGGAAATACTCCATGGTGTTAAACTTCATAGCCATAGCCTCCCTGCGCCTCATCCCGGACGATGCGGCCATCCTCAATGGCGATGACCCGCTTCTTCATGGTGTCAACGATATTTTTATCATGGGTAGCCATTACGATGGTGGTTCCGTTGGCATTTATCCGCCTGAAAATATCCATGATCTCCCATGAGGTAGAAGGGTCAAGATTTCCGGTGGGCTCATCGGCAATGACTATGGAGGGCTTATTGACGATGGCCCGGGCAATAGCCACCCTCTGCTGCTCACCGCCGGAAAGCTGGGACGGGAAGCTTCTGTACTTTGGCCTCAGGCCAACGATGTCCAGTACGGAATTTACGCTGTGCTGCATAGTCCGCCTCGGGGCTTCGATAACCTGCATAGCAAAAGCCACATTCTCTGCTACCGTCTTTTCCGGTAGCAGACGGAAGTCCTGAAAAATTACGCCCAGCTTACGGCGAAGGAAAGGAACTTCGTTCCTCAACATATTGACCACATCTTTGCCGCTTACATACAGTTCCCCGGAGGATGGCAGGACTTCCCGCAGAAGGAGCCTGATAAACGTGGACTTACCGGCGCCGCTGGGGCCCACAATAAACACAAATTCTCCCGGCTCAATATCAACATTGATATTCTTCAGGGCAACGGAGCCGTTATCGTACTCCTTGCAGACATCCCTCATATGTATCATGGTATCACCCTACACATTTTTACTCTCGGTCCCGCAGAAATCTTTCCCCCCGCATAGGCTCACATATAATATATTTTACCATCGCTTTCTGAAACTATCATAAAAAAACAAAAAGAACCGCCGCCGGCACAATTACGCCGAACAGCGGTCCCTTATTGCAATCAGGAGAAGGTCAGAAAATATTTACTCGCCGAAGAACCGACCGGCCAAATTTGTACCTGTCAGGTATTTCAAAAAACCAATTTCTCACTGCAATTTCAAAAATATTTGCATCTGCCCTGCCAAGACCCGTCAGACGAAGCTGGTATAATCATCTGACGCTTTCATGGTGCCGCTCTGATAAGCGTAGAGCAGTCCGTAAAGGTCGGTGATCTGCTCCTGAATTGCCGCACCCTCATCAGTATCTGCCACGGTGGAAATTTCCGCTGACAGCTCGACAGTTTCCGCAACGGATTCAATGTCCAGGTTATTCTTCAGCGCCTGACGGACATCAGCAATATTCTGGTGGGCCAGCAATCTGAGACCACGGGAGTTTGATATGAGTGTGTAACCGGAAATGCCGGTCTTGGAATGATAAGCGCGGCAGAAGCCTCCGTCGATGATGATTACCTTACCACCGGACCGCACGGGGGTCTCCCCCTTCTTTACCTTTACCGGAACGTGGCCATTGATGATGTGGCCCCGCTCGGGATTCAGTCCGAACTCATTCAGCACCATCTGGCAGAAATCCAAATTGTTTATGAGCTTGTAATAATTATCATTCGGTTCTTCCCAAGTGGATTCATCGTCCACAAACATCCGCTCAAAGGTCTTAAACTCACGTCCGGAAGTCGGCGAAAGCCGCCCGCACCAGAGGTACCACATAAAGTCAAGGGCCGCCTGGTCCCTGTGCTGCCAAGCCCGGCGGGCTACCGTATCGCAGTAGTCGAAATATTCCCTGCCCTTATAGGTCCTTCCATCAAATGTAACCTCGGTGGGGGTGCCGTCAGCATTTACCAGTACACAGCCGTGGAAAAGAAGATTACTGTTGTAGCAGGTGTACATGGATCCCTTCCGGTACAGGAACTCAATATGACGGCGCAGGGGTTCGCTCTCCAGGAAGGAATTGCGCAGGTCATTCACTATGACCTCCTCCTCCGGAGACAGTCTCAGGGGATGCTGCGGATCAATAGTGGGAAAGCTTTTCTGGTTCAGCTCATAGTGCCGGCCATCGATTTCCACGGTTTTTTCCCCGAAGTCAATACGATCCAACAGAATCCTTTTCTCCATGTGAAAATCGGGGTTTCTTTTTATCAGCTGACCTTCCAGCTTAAACATGATGATGGAAATTACCCGCTCCGCCGCCTTAATGGGCGTTTCCTGGGGATACTGGCGGGCGGCCAGAAGCGTCAGCGGACGCAGACCGATACCGTAGCCCTTTTCCAAAACGTCCGTATTGGAATAGCGGAGATTATTCCTGACTACATTGGCAATGCAGGCATCTGAGCCGCAGGCAGCACCCATCCACAGCACATCGTGATTTCCCCACTGAATATCCAGCGAGGGAAATTTCATTATTTTCTCAATGATCGCGTCGGGCCGGGAGCCCCGGTCAAAGAAGTCGCCGACTATATGCATATGATCCACAGCCAGGCGTTTTACCAATCCCGTAAAGGCATAGATAAACTCCGGTCCCGCATCTACCTGACAAATGGTGGACAGGAGTTTCCGGTTATAAATAAACTGAGCCTGGTCTGCTTCCGGCCTCGTGTTCATAAGCTCGACAATTATCGAGCCGTAGTGGCCGGGAATGAAGGACTTGATTTTTTCCACCGGAAACTTGTAGCTCATAAGCTTTGTCAGCTCAAGGAGCCGGGCAATATTGATCCGATACCATTCCGGGGTATTTTTCCGCTCCGCCCGCTTCTGCTCCACCTTTTCCTTGGGATAGTAGATAAGCGTACAGAACTCCGCCTTCTCCTCATCGGTAAGGCGTGCGCCAAATACGTAATCGACTTTTTCTTTGATTACGCCGGAGCAATTATTCAGAATGTGATAGAAGGTGTCGTATTCTCCGTGAAGGTCGGAGAGAAAATGCTCGACACCCTTTGGCAGACTCAGCTGTGCAGAAAGATGAATAAGCCGCTCGTAAACGGCCTCCCGGGATGGGTATTTTTCCGCCAGCAGCCTAATGCACTTTTTCTTGTAGGAACCGCTTGCGCCCTCTTGCATGGAGGTCCTCGCTTTCTCCGGTACATTAGCCGGCTATTGACCCGTGCCAAAATTTTTCTTTAATTTGATTTTACCATAAAAGGTTTTTAGAATGAAGATGGTCCGTTGAAAAATAATCCGTTTAGTGTTATATTCTACGGGATGAATTTTAATCGGACAAAGGATCGAACATGACCGAACAAGACCTTCTGTACCAGGCTGAAAGAGTGCAGACTTCTGGCCCGGACAGTGAGCCGTTGCTTTCCCGCCTCCAGCGAAGACAGCAACAGCAGCGGCAGGAGCTGCTGCTGATAATTGCCGTGGCTACGATTCTGCTGGGTGGCTTGCTGTGGCACTCCCTCATTTATTCCCGCACTCCCGACTACGCCATGAAGCAAATCCTTGAATCGTTAGAGAGCAGGGACAGCGAAACATTTGACCGCTACGTAAAGCTTGACGCCATTATGCTGGTAGCCTTTGACGATCTGACTACCACCCTGTTCAATTATGACGAGGCCCTTACCCCGGAAACTCACAGGAGCTTCCTTGACTTCTATCAGCGGATAAAGCCGCAGCTGGCGCATGGTACGGCGGAAACGATCCGCAGGTACGTGGCTTCCGGCGAATGGACGCTTCCTTCCGGCCAGGATTTGCTGAAGGGCCGGCAGCTGGGTATTGACTATGATAGGTTTTTGGAGAGAAGCCAGTTGAGAAACACCGAGTTTGTGGCTCTTGACTCGGTAACGGTAAACGTCGATAAGACGGATGAAGCCGTGGCAAAGGTCAAGATTCGCGACAAGTACACCGACGTGTATTTCGCGCTCCAGGTTCTTTTGGAGCGGCAGAGTGACGGACACTGGAGCGTCATCGCTCTGGAAAATTACCGGGATTATCTCTCTGTCGTAACCAGCATCCAGATAGCTGCCATAACTGCCTACATTGAGGCGACCCAGCCGGTAGTGGACGAATACAATGACCGGTTCCTCGACCAGCGAACCCGCTTCCGAAACATTGTCCGGCAGGGGCGTCCCCTAGGCGACAGTCAAATCAGGCAAGTTAAACAGTTGATCCTGGGTGAAACTATTCCCGACCTGAAATCCCGTCAGGAGAAGCTGAATTCTTTTGACATCAGAGCCGGCAGCCAGTATCTGTCCTCTCTGCGCCGTCAGTCGACCGAGCTGAGCATTGCCGCCTGGCTTCATCTCATTGCGGGGCTTGAAAAGGAAGACTACGGCGAATTGAATCTGGCCGAGACTCTCCACAAGCAAATGCTGGAGGTAGATCTGCGTATTGAGGATATCATAAACCATAGTATCGTCAGCCAGGAAATGCCGGTGGTTCCCTGATGATATTGCAAAAACAAGGCTGTGAAGATGATCGCTCGTCAATCATCTTCACAGCCTGTTCTTTTTTGTTATCCACGCTGTATTCGCTTGTCCCAGGTGATCTTATACAGTTTATAAGAGTCTCGATTGTCAAACTCCAAATTGTACTGGCTTTCCGTAAAATACAGATCATTCACCCCGTCCACGGCGAAGCTGTCAGCCCACTTCACATCGATGCCAATATCGAAAAGGCTTCCCTTATTGACTTCGTCCTGGAAGTCAAACTCCCAAATACCCAGATCCGGCAAATCACCCATTATAAGCCAGGTATCGCGGCGCACCATTCCGGTGCAGGGGGCGCCGTAAAGAGTCTCCGGTTTGATGGACTTCCGGCGGGCATCGGCAGAGAGGTTCTTATCGAGAAGCACCTTCACCGGAACTGAGTTTATTACATCTCCCCCCATAGCCGAGAAGAAAAGCAGACTGTTTTTTTCCGACAGCTCCAAGGCGCAGACGTCGGTGAGTTTATTGTACACGCCGCTGGGGAAATAGATCATCTGGATGTTTTTACGCAGCTCCGGCGCCTTTTCAAGGGCCCGATAGCTTTCTCCGGTAGCCAGATCCAGCACGAGTATCGCTGCCACCCCGGTGTCGGAAATAAACGCCTTGTTGGTCAGGCGGTCCACCCGGATATCGGACAGAAGGCTACCGGCCGCCAAAGAGGCTTCGGCTATCGGGTAGACCCTCTCCACCGCCGGAGTCTCGCCGCTGATGTCGATAGCGAAGATCCGGGGGGCTTTTCCCTCGTCAAAATCCGCATCCGCCCGGCCTTCATCCAAAGCAAACAATCTTGGGCCCGCTGCCGTCATCACATAGTTCAACCGCCGGAGGGAGGCAAAATTAACCTCTTGCAGCAGCGGATATATTATCCCATCCTTCACCTCTCCGAGAGAAAAATCCGTCGGATTGGCTCCCCAGTGAGGAAATGATACAAATATCCTGCCGTTTCCCGTTACCGCCAGACCGGCCATCTGATATTCCGACTCCACCAGACAGGAAAGAACTGCCTGATCCTGCTCCAGCCGGTCTGATTTTCTATTCTTTTCAGAGCTTGCCGCCTGGGCAACGGCCATTTTATCGCTGACCTCAAACTCCGCCGCCGGGGAAATTCCCGCCGTGACGGACAGAGCAGCCAATCCGGCAACGATACCGCGGGCCAGTTTCTTTGAAAACACCATAATCCTTCCTCCTAAAAAAATTTTACACATCGCTTCTTATTTCGTTCAGAATTCTGTCCACTTGGGGCATGGTATCCAATTCCAGGGGGATACCAACCTTTCTGCATACCGACTCAAGAGCCGCGTAGACTTCTGCGTTTCTTACGATAAGCTCCTTCATTCTGCCGTGCTCCAGCACATAATCATGAAGCATGAGAAACGCCATTTCCCCGGTACTGACTCCCGCCTCTACCGGCACCATGATATTGAGCCGTCCTGAGGTTTCGTCCAGGGCCAGGGCAAACTGCCAGTTTCCGATATTCCCTTTTTCATCTATGTAATCCATGGGGGACCAGCCGTTGTAAAAAAAATCAAAATCCACCACCTGATCATTCTGCCTGGCCCGTTTTATCCGGCGAGCCATTACCTCATCATTGAAGTCATAGCTGCGGAAAATCATTTCCGGCTCCCTGTATTCCACCGGGCCGGTGACCATCCGTTTCTGATTCTCATCATAATAGCGGGCCAGACAATAGCCCGCATCGTATTGCACCAGGATGGATTTCTTCAACTGGTCCCGAAGGGCCGTGCGAAGCTCCACCAATGCCTCCATCACCACCTCCGCTTCATCATCCCGCAGGGTGCGGGGGATGGTGCGGCTGGCGGCGGAGGTGAAATAAATCCACCTGCCCGTTCCCCGAAAGGACCGGCCCAGCTCCTTCAGGATCTGCCGGTTTTCTTCCGGCACCTCCGTCCGATCCCCCCAGCAAAGGAGATAGGCATCCCGGTCATACATGACAAATTCTCTGGGCACTATGGGATCCCGGACGCTGAGAACGTCAAAGTCACATAGTCCCTTTTCCCCATGATAGAGGACAATTTTCTTTCCCGACCGGGAAAAGGGACTGGTTTCAAAGGACGCCGCCATCTTCTCTCCATGAACCCTGAGCTCCAGCATGATTGGCGTATATATATGATACTCCATCCATGGTTCCATCGCCTCTATATCCGCGGCCAGGCCGTAGATTGTCTCCCAGAGCTTCAGGTTACGGCCATCTTTTTTTACGCTTCCCCGCAGCTTCTCGTAAACATCCCGCGCCGCCTCCTCTTCCTCAGGCAGGGCGGCATCGTTTACTGTCTCATCCGTTGCTTTATTTCCTGAGCGTCTCATCCGCTTCATCCGATTCACCTTTTCATTTTGTCAGATTTGTCCTCTGTCCGGCAGAAAACTTCTGCCCTTCGTTATATTTTACTATACATTCACCTCCCGGGCAACGGCTGTAAGCCAATCATGTATCTGTAAGCCAATCATGTATACAGAGATTTTCCTCCCGGCCTGTAGATGGTCTGAAGAAAATTGTGCTATAATGCCGTTGTTCAAGAAAATGCCGCAGGCATTTTCTTTCCCATTCGCATTCAGAGACGATGTGAATATCAACTCCACCGTTTCGGCTAATGCAAAGCTCGCCAGTTACGGCTTGAAATGATAGACAGCTTTTAGCCGTCTTAATTCAATAATCTGTTTTGGTTTGAAGGTGATGATTCCATGAAGAAATTGCAATATTTTCTGCTGGCATCATTGCTGCCATTGCTCACCATTACCCTCTGGC
>CAJTSO010000016.1 GCA_910579115.1 uncultured Selenomonadaceae bacterium | reverse complement strand
AGAACCGGGAAGAATGGAGGCGGGAATATATGACGCTGGCACTGGAAATGGATAAGAAATGGGCTGAGGGTAAAGCTGAAGGCAAGATTGAAATGCTCAGGGAACTGGTTCGGGATGGAATCTTGACCATCAAGGAAGCGGCTGGACGGGCCGGGCTTTCGGAGGAATTATTCAGGAAGCAGGCGATGCTATAAGAAGGGAGCGACACTGAAGTTTTTATATAATGCAGGCGTTTGGGAAATCGTCAGGCAATTTGCGGAAGGACTGCATTATAATTTAAGGGCTTCGGGTAGGATAGCGCAGAAAGGAGCAGGCGATGAAAAGATATATAGGGGGACTGGCAGCGGCGATGTTTGTCTTTTCCCTGCCGGTGGCCGGTGGGCTGACTCCCGTTCAATCGGAGACCAGGGTGTGGCCCCTGATAACAAACGAAAAGGCGGAGCATTACGGAAAGCATACCGCTCCCCCGGACGGAAAGCCGGACAAGAGGAAGTGGCAGGGGACGAAAACGAAAAAATAGCCGGGCGGGCATCGTCAGAGCTGCCGTCCTTGACGGCCGGCAGAGGGAATTTATTTTGACACAGGCTTTGGCACAGGGGAGCCGCTCATGACGATTGACGTTGGCGCGCCGGAAAAAGAGAAATAAAGCAAGCCCTCCTTGCCGGGATGTCCGGCAGGGAGGGCTTGCTTTATTCATTATTCAGTGCGGTATTTTCATGGGGCGGAATATAGCTGCGACAGGAGGTAATCAATATCTGTCGAGAAAGGAGGATGGCTGCCGGTTTCGTATCGGGAAAGGTAGGACTGGCACTCCCTGACGATGCGCTTTTCGTTATTATCAATGACAGTTTGAATTGTAATTGATAAATTATTGCCCTGAGTGCGGTATTTAACAAGGTGCTGCTTGGTTACGGGGAACATCTTTATATAGTGCAGACCGTGGCGGTTTCGGGGTTTTGTTGCTGGTCGGGGCGGTAAGGGGAAATATTGTTCTTTGGGAGTGGAAGCTGATATGTTTGATCGGAGAGGAACAGCAAAATCCTGATTTCTGCCTTTGTACTTCAGTCTTATGACAAGCACACAAGGCCGGCCTGGCTTTTGAAGTACTTCGGGATCGCCTCTGAATTTTGCCAACAGCTTTTTATTTATCGTTACGATTTTCATTGTCTGCCACCTCAAAAAACGGGGTCCGCCTTTCAGCAGACCCCGCCTACAGGTAAGCGATATTCTACGCGTTAAGCGCCCCGTCGCTTGCGGAAGCTAAACATACATGTGCATTATATTCTGACCGTAATGCCCGGCGAGCCAAAGGCTCAATTACAGTATAACCGGTAGCAGAGGGAAAATCAACCGTTTTATGCAATTTAGTTTGCCGGAGGATTTCGGAAGGGTTAGTTGGGCGCTGGCGATTAGCGTGCGGATGATGAATTTTTCCGGGTTCCGCGCGAAGAGAATGGAAAACGGGGCTGTAACATCCGGACAATATTGTCCTGGCAGGAATGGGAAAATCGTTGATTTCTTTTTGATTTTGCAATATATTTATAGTAGTTTTCAATCGGTATACAAAAGATCGTGGGGAGCCCTGAGAACGGGGAATTTTCGGAGGAGGGTTAATTGAACCGGCCGGGCGGCCTGGATATAATGGCATTCAACGGTCAAAGGCAATTATAAGTCTGACCTCGTAAATAAGGTCTGCCGAAAACACATTTTCGTTCTAAAATCGACATGGCGGTGGCAAGCTCTGCCTTCGCATACCGTGCCTGGCAATCGCTAACCGCCGATGTTGATTGACGGTTTTCTTGCAGACTTAATTTACGAGGGGGTGCATTAAGGGAGGAAAATGCCCGGGGCATTTTCGTGAGAAATGACATTATCAGAGTATTTTTTACGGGAGGGAAACAGATGGCGGATTTTACCATTAAAACAGCCCGCTGCAAGGGCTGCGGTATCTGCGTGGCCTTTTGCCCCAAGCAGGTGCTGGCGGTAGACGAGCTGGGCAAGGTGCAGGTCGTGAACCGGGAGGCCTGTATCCTCTGCGGCCAGTGTGAGCTGCGTTGCCCGGACTACGCTATTTTTGTTGACAAAGGAGGGGCCGTCCAATGAGAAAAGCGACGCTGATGCAGGGCAACGAGGCGGTTGCCCTGGGGGCGATTGAAGCCGGAGTCCGTTTCTTTGGCGGATATCCCATTACTCCCTCTACGGAAATAGCGGAAAAAATGGCCGAGCTTCTGCCCAAGGTTGGCGGCAAGTTCGTCCAGATGGAGGACGAAATCGCCAGCATGGGGGCGGTGCTGGGGGCCAGTCTGGCCGGTTCCAAAGCGCTGACTGCCACCAGCGGTCCGGGCTTTTCCCTGAAGCAGGAGCTTATCGGCTACGCAGCCGAGGCGGAGATCCCGGCGGTCATCGTGGATGTCCAGCGGGTGGGCCCCTCCACCGGTCAGCCCACCAGCCCTTCCCAGGGGGACGTAATGCAGGCCCGCTGGGGAACCCACGGTGATCATCCCATGATCGTCATTTCTCCCTGGACGGTGCGGGAATGCTTCGATATGGCGGTGGAGGCGGTAAATCTGGCGGAAAGGTTCCGTCAGCCGGTCATCCTCCTGATGGATGAAATCGTGGGCCACCTTCGGGAGCGGGTAGAGCTGCCTGAGGCGGAGGATATTCATATTTATCCCCGCCGGAAGCCGAAAAAGACCCGGGAAGAGGGCTATCAGCCCTACGCCGTGGGCGATGATCTGGTCCCCGACGTGGCTGATTTCGGCGCCGGTTACCGGATTCATGTCACCGGGCTTATTCACGATGAGACGGGATTTCCCTCCGGCAGTCCGGCGGTGACAAAGAAGGTTATCCACCGGCTCCATCAGAAGATCATGATTGCCAGGGATGAGGTGATAAAGACCGAAGCCCTGCTCCTGGAGGATGCCCAGTACGCCGTCGTTGCCTTCGGGGGAACGGCCCGCACGGCCTATCAGGCGGTCCTCAATGCCCGGAAGAAGGGCGTGAAGGTCGGTATGCTCCGCCTGCGGACCATCTGGCCATTTGCCCAGGAGGCGGTGGCGGCGCTGGCAGAGAAGGTCAGGGGCATCGTCGTGCCGGAGCTTAATTACGGCCAGCTGGCCGGGGAGGTTCAGCGGGCCGCAGGCGGCGCCTGCCCGGTCCGGCTCCTGGCAAAATACAATGCGGAGATTTTCACTCCGGGAGAAATTGAAGAGGCTGTTATGGCCATGGCAGGAGGTAATGAGTGATGGAAAGAAGCTTTGAAAAATATTTCCGCCAGAACCGTCTGCCTCATATGTGGTGCCCAGGCTGCGGCAACGGCATCGTCACCAAGGCGGTGATCATGGCGGTGGAGAAGGCGGGCCTTTCCCAGGATAATACCGTGATCGTTTCCGGTATCGGCTGTTCCTCCCGGGCCAGCGGCTACCTGGATTTTGATACCCTCCATACCGCCCACGGCCGGGCGATTCCCTTTGCCACCGGCGTAAAGCTGGCCAACCCTGAGCTCAACGTCATCGTTCTCACCGGGGACGGGGATTGCACCGCCATCGGCGGCAATCATTTCATTCACGGCTGCCGCCGCAACGTGGATCTCACCGTGGTGCTGTTCAACAACGATATTTACGGCATGACCGGCGGCCAGGCGTCCCCCATGACCCCCACCGGCAAGAGGGCCACCACTGCTCCCTACGGGGCCATTGACCGCCCCTTCGACGTCTGCAGGTTGGCGGAGGCCGCCGGGGCGATTTATGTGGCCCGAAGCACGGCTTTCCACGTCCAGCATTTGGCGGATATGATCAAGGGGGGCCTTGACAGCCGCGGCTTTTCCTTCATTGAAGCCCTGTGCCAGTGCCCCACCGCTTACGGCCGCAACAATAAGATGTCCGATCCGGCCAAAATGATGATGGCCCTGCGGGACAGCGTTCTGATGAAGGCCGCCTGGGATAAGCTGCCTCCGGAGAAGCAGGCGGAGAAATTCCCCATCGGCGTCCTTTATCAGAAGGAGTACGTGGATTACGCAAAAGCCTACGATACGGTCATTGAAAAGGCAGGTGGCAGAGCATGAGTGAAATGAGATTTTCCGGCTCCGGCGGTCAGGGAGTAATCACCTGCGCCATAATTCTGGCCCAGGCGGCGGTGGAGGAGGGGAAAAACGCCATCCAGTCCCAGGCTTACGGCCCCGCCGCCCGGGGCGGCTCCTCCAAGGCGGAGGTGATCATCAGCGATGAGGCTATCTATCATCCCCATGTGGAGGCGCCGGATTTCATGCTCGCCATGACCCAGGAGGCGGCGGACAAGTATTGGCAGGATCTGAAGGCTGACGGCACCCTGCTCCTGGATGAGCGGCTCGTCCCCAATCCTCCGGCCTTTGCCCACACCATCCGCATTCCCATTACCCATATTGCCATGTCGAAAATCGGCAAGGCTCTCTTTGCCAATATCGTGGCGCTGGGGGCGGCGGTCCGGATTACCGGGGCCGTGGGCTATGAGACGGTAGCGGCGTGCGTTGCCCACCGGGTCCCCCCGGCTACGGTGGAGTCGAACATGAAGGCTCTGAAAGCCGGTTACGACGCCGCTGACGAGCTGATGAGGTGATACCTGCGGCAAGGGATGGTTCTCTTCAATACAAATCTGCGGAATTGGCTGGGCTGTTCCCGCTGAAGCTGAAAGCTCCCGCCTTTACAGGCGGGAGTACGTTTCCCGAGTCCCTGTTGTACCGAAACCCTGTAGTGGAAGAATGAGGAGCGCCGCCATGTACAGCCGCCAATTAGATACCTTCATCTGCGCTGCCGACGCGGGGAGCTTTTCAAAGGCTGCGGAGCGCCTGAACGTGTCGGCTACCGCAATCATGAAACAGATCAATCTGCTGGAGAGCAGTCTGGATGTGCAGCTTTTTGCGCGCTCCTCCCGGGGACTGTCCCTGACCGATGCCGGGAAGTCCTATTACCAGGATGCCAGGTATATGCTCCGGTATGCCGGGGAGGCGCGGACCCGGGCGCAAAACGCCATGCAGAGCAACGATAATATCATCCGCATCGGAACGTCCCTCATGACTCCCCATCAATTTCTCATGGATCTGTGGCCGAAAATTCACAGGCTGGAGCCCGAGCTGAAATTCCAAATCGTAAATTTTGAGAACACCCCGGAAAACGCCCGGGAAATATTGGCCCGCCTGGGGGAAAACATCGACGTGGTGGCGGGAATTTTCGATGAGACGATGCTGAGCCTTCGGGGCTGCACCGCTTTTGAACTGAACCGCCAGCCGATCTGCTGCGCGGTATCCATCTATCACCCGCTTGCCCAAAAGGAAAAGCTGACGGTCTCCGACCTGTACGGTCAGGATCTGATGCTCATCAGGCGGGAGTGGAGCGGCCAGGTGGACAGGCTGCGGGATGAACTGCGGCAGGAGCACCCTCAAATCAATATTGTGGATTTTCCCTTTTACAACGTGGATGTGTTCAACCAGTGCGAGAACAACGACGCCCTGCTGACGGCGGTACCCATTTGGGCCAGCGTCCATCCGCTCCTGAAAATCATTCCCGTGGAATGGGAGCATTTTATTCCCTTTGGGCTGCTGCACGGACCGGCGCCTTCCCCCGTCGTGGAAAAATTTCTCGCTGCAATCGAACAGGTCTTATAAAGCAGACGAACCGCCATCGGCTTGGAGCCGATGGCGGTTTTGTTTGCCTATAACCCAAAGGTTGATGTTCCTCAACTTATCTGTACTTCTCGGGCCGGTTAAAGTGGGATACAATACAGGCAGGCAGAAAAAGCCGGAGCGATGATTATTCTTTGTTGGGGAACGGGCATGAATAACCGGCTGACGGTAAAACCCGGCGCCGGTGAAAAAATATGCCGGGATGGTTCCCGATGGGGGGACAAAGGCAGTGAGGACAAAAATCCTGCCGTTTCTTATATCGCTGCTCCTGGCCCTGGCGGAATCAGGCTGTTCCGGCTCTGGAAACGATGCGGCAAACCCGCCGTTGGCGGAGAGGGAGGCGGTAGCGGTGGCCAAGGCAGACTTCACGAAGAATACTCCCCTTGCCGTTGTGACGGCCGATCCGGCTTTTGGTAGCTTCGGGCGGCTCCTGTTTCCGGTGCAGAGCAGCTACTGTCAGGGGGATACGCTAGGGGAGCTGAGTCTGCCCTGGTACAGCCACATCGATCCCCGGAAGACGGTGGAGATCGTCAACACCCTGAAAAACAGCGCTCTGGCGGGGCAGAGAATTTTTTACGACATTTATACCGAGGAGGAAAAGGCGGCCGATCCGGCCCGGCAGGACACGGGGCTGTTCTTTTTCCGGGGCAGGGCGGGAAAGCCCTTTGCCGTTTGCAGTGCCGGCGGCGGCTTCGCTTATGTGGGGGCCCTGCACGACAGCTTTCCCCACGCTCTGGAGCTATCGAAAAGGGGCTATAACGCCTTTGCCCTCATCTACCGGCCCGGCCCCCGGACCGGCTGTGAGGACCTGGCGAGAGCCATCAGCTTCATTTTTGCCCACGCCGGGGAGCTGGAGGTGTCCACCGGCTGTTACTCCCTCTGGGGCGGATCTGCAGGCGGCCGGATGACGGCTTATCTCAGCTCCTACGGATCGGCCCCCTTCGGCGGGGCTGATCTGCCCCGGCCGGGAGCGGCCATCCTCCAATATACCGGTCACAGCGACTATTCCGGCAGCGAGCCGCCCACCTACGCCTGTGTTGGGGACAACGACGACATCGCCAGCTGGCGGGCCATGGAGCGTAGGCATAAGGCGCTGGCCGCCCGTGGCATCGAAACCGTGTTCCACGTCTACCGGGGCCTGGAGCATGGCTTTGGTTTGGGGACGGGCACGGCGGCGGAAGGGTGGCTGGAGGAGGCCGTGAGCTTCTGGCAAAGGCAGATCGACAAATCACAAGCGGGAGTGTAACGCCCGGAAATACCTGAAATGACTGAAAGGAGAAAGTAAAAGTGAAAATAGAAAAACCGTTTCTCGTCTGCCATATGTTCGTTTCCCTGGACGGAAAGATCGACGGGGCTTTTATGAACGATCCGGCCGCCGTTCCCGTCCGCAATGAGTACGGTCGGCTGCGGAGCTTTTACGACTGCGCCGCCACCATCTACGGCGCTACCACCATGAAAGCCTTTGCCGACGGGCTGGTGGGAAATCTGCCCGCCGCTGACCCTCAGCCCTCCCGGGAGGATTACGTAGCTCCCCACGAGGGAGGCCAATACGAGGTGGCGGTGGACCCGGAGGGGATTCTGGCCTGGAATACCGGCTACCATGAGTGGGCCGGTCGGGGCCGCTCCCACGTGATCGAGGCCCTGACCGGGCAGGTCTCCGGGGATTATCTGGCCTACCTGCGCCGTCAGGGAGTGTCTTATGTGACCGCCGGGAAGGAGCATTTGGACTGCCCGCTGCTGCTCCACAAGCTGAAAACCCTGTTCGGGATAGAGCGGGCGATGGTGGCCGGGGGAGGCTTCATCAACAGCTCCTTCCTTCAGGAGGATCTCATCGACGAGGTGAGCATCGTCATGGCTCCGGTGGCTGACGGCAATACCGAGTCCGTGTCCATCTTCGAGCGCCTGGGCTTCCTGCCTGACCGACCTCCCGCCGCCTTTTCCCTCCTGGCCGCCGTCAGGGTAGCCGGGGACGGACTGTGGTTGCGGTACGGGCTGAAAAAATAAAAGTTTTTGAAGTGATGAAAAGGGCATCCCCAACGCCATAAACGCTGATTTTACCAACTTTATTTGACAGGAGCGTTTGCGATGAAGCAGAGAGTATTGGGAAAGGATTTGACGGTTTCGGCCATCGGCCTGGGCTGTATGGGATTTTCCCACGCCTACGGCCCGGCCATGAACCGGGGCGAGGCGAAGCGCGCGCTGCGGCAGGCGGTGGATCTGGGCTACACCTTTTTTGACACCGCCGAGGTCTACGGTACACCGGAGGATCCCCACCATAACGAAGAGCTGCTGGGGGAGGCTCTGAAGGACTGCCGGAACCGGGTGGTCATTGCCACCAAGTTCGGCATCCGTTTTGACACGACTTCCTCTCAGGTGAACAAACCGCTGGTTCCCGATTCCCGGCCGGAGGTCATCAGGGCCAGCGTGGAAGCCTCCCTCCGCCGGCTGCAAACGGACCACATCGACCTGTACTACCAGCACCGGGGGGACCCTGCCGTGCCGGTGGAGGAGGTGGCCGGGGTGATGGCCGGCCTGATCCGGGAGGGCAAGATCACCCACTGGGGCCTGTCCGAGGCCACGGAGGAACAGATCCGCCGGGCTCACAGGGTCTGTCCGGTAACGGCGGTCCAGAACCGCTATTCCATGATGGCCCGGTGGTATGAGACGCTGTTCCCCGCCCTGGAGGAGCTGAATATCGGCTATGTGGCCTTTTCCCCGATGGCCAACGGATTCCTGAGCGGCCGCTACGGAAAGGACAGCCGGTTTGCGGCCGGGTCCGACTACCGGGGAACCATGCCCCAGTTCTCGCCGGAGGGAATAGAGCAGAACCGGGTTCTTCTGAAGCTGCTGGCGGAGCTGGCCGCCGGGAAAAACGCCACCCCGGCGCAGATTTCCCTGGCCTGGATGCTTTGTAAAAAGCCTTATATCGTCCCCATTCCCGGCACCCGCAAGGCGGAGCGGCTGAAGGAGAATGCCGGAGCGGCGGAGGTGAGCCTGAGCCCGGCGGAGGTAGAGGCCATCGACAAGGCGCTGGACGGGATGGAGATGTCCCCGGTTTTTGGTGGGTCCAATATTGTCAGGAGATAAGAAAGTTTTTTATAAGGAGAATTGAGGATGAACTGGTTGAAAAAGACTTGGGCGGCGCTGCTGGCGGCCGCCTGCCTGACGGCGGCCGTTCCCGCCGCCTTTGTGTTGGCCGCGACCGCTCCGGAGCAGGCGAAAATTACGGGAATCCGGCCGCTGATGATTGCCGGCCAGGGGATGTTCTCCGCCGGCGGAACCGTTACGGAGCCGGTGCCCGGCCAGTATGACGCCGCTGCCAATTGGCTGGAGCTGGAGCGCCGCGGGAATACCGCTCATGTGGGCCACGCCAACGTGCTTTATCAAATCCTGTAGAAGGATACGGGATTGCCCATGGTTTTCCTCCACGGCTACGGCCAGTCCCGCATGGGCTGGATGACCACCCCCGACGGTCAGGAGGGCTGGAGCACCCTGTTTATGCGAAAGAGGCACAGCGTTTTCCTGGTGGATCAGCCGGGCCGGGGGGAGGCCGGGGCGGCCGTCCGGATGACCATGGACGGGAAGCTGGATGCCTGGGCGGCGGATTCCAAGGACTACAAGCCCGGCGATCAGGCCTGGTACACCCATTTCCGCATTGGCCGGGTGGCCCCCGGCCGGTATGAGGGCTCCCAGTTCCCCGCCGGGGACGGCGCTCAGGATCAGTTCTTCCGGCAGATGACCCCCAACACCACCACCTTTGACCTGGCGGCCTGCGCCGAGGCTCTGGGTAAGGTTATGGCGGAGGTAAAGGCCATCACCGGCCGGAAATCAATTTTTGTGACCCACTCCCAGGGGGGCAGAGTGGGCTGGGAGACACCGGTGGAGAACATCGCCGCCATCATGGCCATTGAGCCCGGCGGGGCGCCCCTCCCCGGCTCGGAGCAGTATAAGCGCCTGCTGGGGGCCCGTATCCCCATCGTGATTTACTTCGGCGACTACATCGACAACGGCCCCGGGGACATCATGTCCACCGGCTTCTGGAAAAGCGTCCGGGACGATGCCGCCGCCTTTGCGGAGCGGTACAGGGCAGACGGCGGCAGCGCCGAGGTGGTGGATCTTCCCAAAACCGGCCTCACCGGCAACAGCCACTTCCTGTTCCAGGAGCTGAACAACGATGCCATTGCCGATCACGTGGAGGCGTGGATTCAGGACCATGTAAAATAAAGGACTTCCGGCCGCGGCAGGATTCCCGGCTCTGTCTCCGCTCCTTCGGAGGCGGGTGGGGAAAGGAAAGACAACGATAACACGGGCCGGTGGTTTGGTTTACTTTCGGGACAAGCCGTAAGAATTTTTACGGGGCAGGGCGGCAGTATACCCGGCCCCGGCGCAAAATAAAATCCTCCTCTCGGGGAACCGGTGAATGACCGGCTCGTCAAAAGGAGGATTATTTTTTTATGGTTTATAGCTTCGCCGTCAGGTCGGGGGCGATTTCCTTCAGGGGCTCCAGCACGAAGGCACGGTTTTTCATATCCGGGTGGGGGATAACCAAATCCGGATCATTCACGGTAATATCGTCGTAGAGAAGGATGTCCAGGTCGATGATCCGCTCGCCCCAGCGGCGGGTCCGGACCCGGCCCATTTTGTCCTCGATGGCCTGGAGGGCGGTCAGCAGCTGGCGGGGTGAAAGATCCGTCCAGATCCGGCAGCAGCCGTTGAGAAAATCCGGCTGGTCGGTGACGCCGTAGGGCTTCGTTTCGATAAAGGATGAGAGCTTTTCCAGGATGATACGGGGCTCCCGGACAAGATGGAACAGAGCGGTGGTAAGATTTTTTTTTCTGTCTCCCAGATTGGAGCCCAGGGCGATATAAGCAGTGGCCATAAGGTTTTTCCGGATAAAAATAACAATATTGCCTATTTGGCAAATCTGTACTATAATCTCAGCGGGGTTATTCCCCGGGTCACTGGTAAATGGCAGGCGGTGCTCCTCGTATCAATCGGTTGAAACATACCGAAGGATAGGAGGTGATACTATGCTGACTACTGATTTGTTTATCAATATTATAGCTTTAGTATTGAGCAGCATTTCTCTAGGAATAGCATTAGGATCCAGAAAACACTAAGACCGCCCAGGCCCCAACTTGCGCGGTCTTAGTATCACACAACGAGAGGCACCGTCTGCCGGTGACCCTTTTTCTATTTGGATTATATCATAGAGATTTTGGGATTTCAAGGGGGGGATATTAACCGTTTGTTCCCCGGAGGATTGCCTCCGTCATTCTGACCGCCCGGAGGTTTTCCGCCACGTCGTGAACCCTGATCAGGTGGGCTCCGGCGTAGACGGCGGCGCAGCTGGCGGCAATGGTGCCCTCCAGCCTTTCCTGAGGGGGCAGGCCCCCCAGAGTCTGGCCGATGACGGTTTTCCGGGAGGCGGCCAGCAGGACGGGATAGCCGTAGGCGGTGAGGCTGACGAGATTCCGCAGGAGGGTGAGGTTCTGGGCCGTGTCTTTGGCAAAGCCGATGCCCGGGTCGAGGATTATCTTGTCCTTGCCCACTCCCCGCCGCCGGAGGAGGTTTGCCCGCTCAAGCAGGTAAGCGGTTACCTGGGCGGTGATGTCCTCGTAGCGGGTATTTTCCTCGTTCAGCATATCGGCGGGAGTGCCCCGCATGTGCATCAGGATGATGGGGATGCCGCTCTCTACTGCCAGATCCGCCATGGAGGGGTCTTTTTCCATGGCGGTGACGTCGTTTATGAGGTGGGCCCCGGCGGCGATGGCTTCCCGGGCGGTATCAGCCCGATAGGTGTCCACGGAGATGACCGCTTCCGGGAAATGGTCGTGGAGGAGTTTGACGGCGGGGATCAGGCGGCGGCGCTCCTCTTCGCCGCTGACGGGGGCGGAGCCGGGCCGGGTGGATTCCGCCCCCAGGTCCAGGATGGCCGCGCCTTCCCGCAACATTTTTTCCGCCGCGGCCAGCAGCGGGCCGCCGCCGTTTATCCGACTGCCCTCGTAGAAGGAGTCGGGGGTGACGTTGAGAATCCCCATGATCGCCAGCTGGCCGTAGGTTATGACCCGGCCATCCGCCAGGGTGGTGACGGGCTGGCTGTCCTTTTGGGGAGAAATTTGGGACAGCATATCCCCCAGTTGGGCGGTAACCTCCTTGAGGCCAAAGTAAGGCATGGCGGAAATTTTTCCCAGCAGGCGGCGGTATTGCCGGATCGTGGCCAGCATGAGGATGTCGCAGGTTTCCAGGGCGCAGTTTACGCAGCCCCTGGGGGTGACGGCGTCCCCTCCGGCGGAGAGCAGCTCCTGCTTGATGATGTTGGCGGCGGGGGCGCGCAGGCCGGTGATTTTCAGGGGGATGATTTCCGCCTTTTCCGTAAGGATCGGCAGGCTGCCCTTGTCGGCTCCGATGGCGGATATTTCCTCGAAAGCGGAAGCGGCGGGGAGCCGCAGGAGAAATGGCGCGCTGGTCATGAGATTTTTTCTCCTCTGTATCGGCAGCCGCTGGTTTTCGTCTCCCAGACCTCGATTTCCGAGAGGCGGCTGTGGCTGGTGGCTACCAATGGTTCCAGCTCCTGCCAGATGTAGACGGCGATGTTTTCCGCTGAGGGGCAGGGGAGGAAGTCGTTGAGGCAGCTGTGATCAAATTTTTCGATGATGGTTTCGTTGACGATCCGCTTCAGCTTTATGAAGTCAAAGACCATGCCCTCCTGGTCGGGGACGCCCTCCAGCATCACGGTCAGCCGGTAGGTGTGGCCGTGGAGGCGCTCGCATTTGCCCTCGTAGGAGGGGAGGTAGTGGGCGGCGTCAAAGGAAAATTTTTTGATGATTGTCATGGTTGTCTCCTATGAAAACACCGGCAACAGCGTCTGAAAGAAAACCGTTTATCCACGCCGGCGCTTAGCAATCGACAAGCAGGCTTGCGAAGTCGGAGCTGAGTGTCGCTGTGTGGATAATCGAGCGAGAGCGGGTTTTCGTCAGGTACTGTTGCGGTGTAAATATTATCAGGTTTTCGGTTCTGTGGGAAATCAGATGTTCGGGTGGTGCTTTGCGGCATAACAGTCTGACAGAAGCACCGTTGCGTTTGATTATTAACGCAACGGCGCCAGGCTCTGACTGCGCAGGTTTGCTTGTCAATCACCAGGCACCGGCGTTAATAAACAGTTTCTTTACAGACCGTTATGCCGCGGTTTCACATCATGGTAGAGATGGCTTTGTAATCTCTGTTTTTACTGCTTGCCGGGGTCGGAGTGAGCCGGCAGGGCAGAAAAAATTTTCAGCCTGGCCTGGGCCATGCCCGCCAGCTGCTCCGGGCTGTAGCTTCGATAGACGTTACCCAGCCGCCGGTTGAAATCCCGGCCGTATTCATCGGGATCGGCTGCGGCGGCCAGGGCGTGCTTCTTCACCAGTCCCCAGAAGTCGCCGGTAAGCTGGCATTTTCCGGCCTCGTTTTTTACGGAAGCCTGCCGGAGAGCCAGGAGGATGTTCAGCCGGGAATCCACAAAGTAGAGGTGGAGCGTTTCGTCCTCCAGGGACTTTTCCGTGGGAAGCTGCTCCCCGGCCACCAGATGGCCCGTCAGGGGAGCGTCTCCCCAGCCCTCCCGGAAGATGCCGTCTATCCGGTAGAGAAGCAGCAGAATGTCCTCCGCTTCCGCCAGGGCCAGCTCGATCTCCCCGGTCCGGAAAGCCTCCCGGGCGATCACGTCGGTCCGGGACAGCTGGAGGATGAACATGGCGCCGTTCACATCCACCTGAAACAGTCCCCCGTCTCCCTTGGCTTTAATGGGCAGGGGAAAGGTCCCGCCGGTTTCAAAATTTGTATAATCCATAGAAATTCCTGCCTTATTTTGCGGTTTTTTCCGGAAATTGCAAAGCATTTCCCTTCGGCAGCTTCAACGGCCCGGCCCTTATGATAAATTCAATTGATAACCAGCGGACAACATGATATACTTACATTGTCGCTTTATGTCTTCAATCGCTTCGTTGATTATAACGGCTCCCGGCCCTTGAATGCTGATATGAAGAAAATTTCCGGGGAAATTCTCTTAAACAATGGCATTATAATGCAGTCTTTTAGCAAATTGCAAGGCAATTTCTGCCTTTTTGCATTCAAGGACCCTGCCGTTATACCGCATCCGGCGAACGGGGAAAAGGAAATGAAATGAGTGAGCAGGAAAAAATGCCGTCCCTGACGGCTACTAAGGGACGCCGCCTCACAGTGGCCATATTCGGCCGGGTAAACGCGGGTAAATCATCCCTGATGAATTTGCTCACCGGCCGCCAGCAGTCTATCGTCAGCCCTGTTCCGGGCACCACCACCGATTCGGTGGAAAAGGTGATGGAGCTTCTGGACATTGGGCCGGCGCTGTTTATCGACACCCCGGGGATCGCCGATGATACGGAGCTGGGGAGCCTCCGCCGCCAGTCCACCGAGCAGAGTATCAGCCGGGCGGACGTCGCTCTGCTGCTGTTCTCCGGGCAGGAGATGGGGGAGGAAGTAAAGCTGGCCCGGCGGCTGGCGGCGGCGGACACTCCCATCATCCCCATAGTCAGCCGGGCCGATACCTATGAGGACGGGGGAGGCTCCCTTGCCAGCCTGGTCAGGGAGCGGCTGTCTCAGGCGGGGATCACCGCCTGGCCGTCCATCCCCGTCAGCAGCCGGGAGGACCGGGAGCAGAGCTCCCCGGGAAGAGACGCCATCTTTGCCGCCTTGAAGACTATCGGCGATGAAGTAATGCAGCGGAGCCGCCTGCCCCTTACGAGAGGGCTCTGCGAAACCGGCGATACCGTCCTGCTGGTGATGCCCCAGGACAGGGAAGCGCCGGTGGGGCGGCTCATCCTGCCTCAGGTGGAGACCATAAGGGAGCTGCTGGACAAGGATGTGACGGTTATCGCGGCCACCGCCGAGGGTCTGTCCCGGTCGTTGGCGGCCCTGAAGGAACCGCCGAAGCTGATTATCACCGATTCTCAGGTCTTTGGCCTTGTCCGGCCCCAGGTGCCAGCCGGAACGATGCTCACCTCCTTCAGCATCCTTTTTGCCGCCCAGAAGGGGGACCTGGCCTACTTCCTTCAGTCTGCCCGGCAGGTACTGCTGGCGGAGGGCGGGCTTCCCCCCGGAGCGAAGATCGTCATTGCGGAAGCCTGCGCCCATGTGCCGGTAAACGAGGACATTGGCCGGGTGAAAATCCCCCGGCTGCTGGAAAAGAAATTCGGCCATGATTTCACGGTGGAGTTCGTGAACGGCCGGGATTTTCCGGAAAGTCTGGCAGACTGCCATCTGGTCATTCACTGCGGGGCCTGTATGTTCAACCGGAAGCTGGTCATGAGCCGGGTGGCCCTGGCCAAAAACGGCCCCCGGCCGGTGCCGATGACCAATTATGGCATCGCCATCGCCGCCCTGACCGGGATCCTGGACGACGTGGCCTTTCCCGCTGATGAATGACGGGCACCTTAACGACGCCCCCTGCGGGCTGGTAAGGGCGGCTTTTCCAAAACAAGAACCAAGGAGAAAAAATGGCGCTTACAACCGAAGCCCGCAGCCGTATCGCGGCCCAGATAGACGCCCTGAAAAAGCGGCTGCCCCTTGACTCCAACGACCTTGATTATGAAACTCATCTGAAAACAATCCGCCAGCTGCAAAGCATTCTCGACAGAGATGCAGTCCGGGGGAAAGCCGAGGGAAAAATGAAGCAGGAAACGAAGGGGGCCATCGAGGGCCTCATAAGCCGCTATCCGGCGCTGGAGATTTGCCGGGACAGCATTGCCGCCGGGGCGGAGGCGATCATCGCCGCCTACAGAAACGGCGACAAGGTCATCACCTGCGGCAACGGGGGCAGCGCCGCCGACGCCGAGCACATCGTGGGGGAGCTGATGAAGGGATTTTTGAAAAAACGCCCGGTTCCCCCGGACTTTGCCGGCAAGCTGGCCAGCGTGGCGCCCGCTCATGCCGAATATCTGGCGAAAAACCTGCAGCAGCCCCTGGCTGCCGTATCTCTGGTGGCCGGGGTGTCGCTGCCCACCGCCTTTGCCAACGATCAGGCGGGGGATCTTGTTTTCGCCCAGCAGGTCTACGGTATCGGCCGGAAGGGAGACGTGCTTCTGGCCATTTCCACCAGCGGCGGCAGCGCGAATGTGATTTACGCCGTGGAGCTGGCGAAAGCCATGGACATTACCACCATTGCCCTCACCGGCAGATCCGGCGGCAGACTGAAGGATATTGCCGACATTACCATCGCTGTGCCCCAAGAGGAAACCTATCGGATTCAGGAGCTTCACCTGCCGGTTTACCATGCCCTCTGCATAGCGGCAGAGGCAGAATTTTTCCCGCAATAACGCCGGCTTTACTGAAGGAAACGCGGACTATGGATGCGGATTGCGGATGGAACCGCTGACACCACGGGGGAAGCGCTGGAAAAATCGAATGAAAGACATAAAATTTCAAATGAAAAACGCAACCACGAGGATAAATTATGGCAACGATCTACGCGGTGCGTGTGGGTAACGCACCCGGTATTTATTATGACATCGGCGAGTACGAGGCCCAGCTGAACGGGTTCCCCGGAGCCGAAGGAAGAAAATTCAAAACCGTAGCCGAAGCCCGCCGCTGGCTGGCCGGTGAGGAAATAGACAAAAAGGGAATATACGCCGTCCGCCGGGGCCGGGCCCCGGGCATCTACTACAGCCTGTCCGACTGCGACGCTCAGGTGAGAGGCTTTGAAGGAGCGGAGTGCAAGAAATTCAGCGATATAGAAGCGGCGGAGCGGTACCTGAACAAGCGCCGCAAGACGAAAAAACTCCCGGTTGAAAGGGAAAAGGAGCAGACGGGGACCGCCCCGGCCGCGAAAAAAAATCAGGGAGAACCGATAGCGACTCCTCCCTGGGCGAAAAAAAGTCTGGCGGTCCCCGGCCATCACCTGCCTGAACGGGTGCGAAGGACTCCCTCCAGGGAATTTGGCGCCTCGGCAGCAGGGGGCAGGCCCCTGTCCGTCAGCCGCCGCCTCAAGCGTCATCCCGGCGCGGCCAGCCCCCTTTCCAACGAGCACGAGGCCTACGAAAAAGCTTACAACGGCGCGGCTCAGGGAGCCAGGCTTCGGGAACGCCGCCGTCAGGCGGAGCGGAAGGGAACCAGGACTGCCGCCCTCAGGAACCCTCATGAAATGCCCATCGTCATCTACACTGACGGAGGCTGTCTGGTGAGGGAGGACGGAGCCGGCGGCTGGGGGGCGGTTATCTGCCTGCCCAACGGCAATAAAAAAGAGCTCTCCGGCGGCGTTGACTCCACCTCCAGCGAACGGATGGAGCTGCTGGCCGCCGTATCGGCTCTCCGAACCCTGCAAGGTATCTCTTACGAAGGACAGCGGGTGGTTATCAACACCGACAGCCGCTATTTGACCGACGGGGCGGAAAAAAAGATTTGGCTCACGGCCAATACCCGCAAGACCCCCCTGCCCAATGAAGATTTGTGGCAGGAGCTGTCCCGGCTCACGGCGCTCTATGCCATCGACTGGCAGTGGATAAAGGGACACTCCGGCAACCCCTTCAATGAGCGCTGTGACTTTCTGGCCACCACGGCGGCGAAGCAGAGCGTGGCGGAAAAGGAATTTGTCCGCGACTACGCCGGACAGCTGGAGCACGCCAAGCGGCAGATAAAGGACCTGGAGCATCAGAACAGGAAGCTTACCCACTCCAAGGAAAAATTCCAGGTCCTGGCCCGCCGCAAGGGACGCATCGAGGACAAAAACCTTTACAGCGCCATTCACGACGGCAGTATAATGGGCTTCTTGAAATGGAAATTCCAAATGTGGCGGGAAGGCCGGAAAAAGTAAGGGATTTTTCTGCCCTCTCAGTCAGTCCTTGCGGACCGCCAGCTCTCCCAAAGGGAGAGCTGGCACATCGTCAGATGTGCCGGAGAGGGCATATTGGATCTTCTACAGGGGAGCCTGCTGTCACTTGGCCAATTTGTGGTAATTGCCTTGCAATTACCTGAAAGATTGCATTATAATATGTAAGGTTAAGCTCAAAATGCGGCGATCAAAGTCTGCCGCCAGGAAGTATCTCTGCAAAAGAAAAGGAGTAACAACAAAATGGCAATTGAAAAGACCCTCGTACTCGTGAAACCAGACGCTTACCAGGCAGGTCACACCGGCGACATCATCAGGATTTATGAACAGGCCGGTTTGAAGATCCTGGCCATACGCCTGATGAAGATGACCAAGGAGGTTGCCGCCAAGCACTATGTGGAGCATATCGGCCGCCCCTACTACGGGGAGTTGGAATCCTTCATGACCAGCGGGCCCATCGTGGCTATGGTGCTCGCCGGTGAGGATGCCATCGCCAGGGTTCGGGAGCTAAACGGCAAGACCGATCCGAAGGAAGCCGCGGAAGGCACCATCCGCAAGCTCTACGCCGCTTCCAAGGGGGAGAACGCCGTTCACGCTTCCGATGCGCCGGAATCCGCCGCCCGGGAAATCGCCATCTTCTTCAACGGCACCGAGATTTTTGAATAATTTTCCGCCGGAAGCTCCGGGGATTTTACCGAAAGCGGACAATACGAGCTGTTGGCTTATTTCATCCCTCAGGCTCCCAGGCCGCCAACTCCGGGAAGCCTCCTCTTTAGGGGAGGTGGTCGAAGGCGTAGGCCGGAGACCGGAGGGGTGAAAAGACAAGGAAGTCGGTAGATTTACTGTACCCCCAGTCGGCTACGCCGGCAGCCCCTGCAAACTACTAAGCTCTGCCAGCGTCTTGCGACTCGGCAATCGCTAAGGCCGTCTGCATGACACTCACTAAATTCGTCCATCATTTCTTCGAATGCATTAAGTGAGTCAGTCAGCCGGTCGGGATTTGCGGACAAGCGCAGCAGGTTGCTATGCCGCCTTTACTACAATATAAAGCATGGAGGGTTGACAAATGGGTGTTTATACAAAAACCGGCGACAAGGGACAGACCGGCCTCTATACCGGCCAGCGAGTGGACAAGGACTCCCTTCGGGTAGAAACCTACGGCATCATCGATGAAATGAACTCCGCGCTGGGCATGGCCCGGGCCTTCTGCGAAAAGGAGGAGGTCCGGCAGAAGATTTTCGCCCTGCAAAAGAATGTGGCTCTCTTTATGGCCGATATTGCCAGCCTTGGTAACGAGCCCTACATCAAGGAGGCCCAGGTGGCCGATCTGGAGCATGGCATCGACGAGATAGAGGGGATTGTCGGCAAGCTGGCCTCCTTTCTGGTGCCCGGGGACACAAAGGGCGGCGCTTGCCTTGACCTGGCCCGCACCACGGCCCGCCGGGCCGAGCGGCAGATGCTCCGCCTGGCAAAGGCGGAGGCTGTCCACGAAAGCGACCGGCTCTACATAAACCGCCTCAGCGACTACCTCTTCATGCTCATGCGCCTTGAGGAGCATAAGGGCTGAATCAGTACATAAAAAATGATCGTGCCGGAGCGGCACGGTCATTTTTTATGGGAAAGCAGGCTGCCCTTCCCTATAGAGGAGGCAAGTGCCCTCTCCGGCACATCTGACGATGTGCCGCCTCTTACAAACTGTTAAGTTCAGCTTTCACTGCGTTCAGTCTCTCTAAGTAGTTGGCATGAGCACTTAACAAGTGAAGCGGCAGCTGCTAATCGGTCTCATAGGCTCCCCTCAAGGGGAGCTGGCTCCGCAGGAGCCTGAGGGGTGCGTGAGCCTCTCGCCTAATCTGTCACCCCTCCGCCCTTCAGGCACCTCCCCTAAAGGGGAGGCTTTGGGTTTTGGCCTGAGCACTTAATCACTAAGGTTGTCGCATGACACTCACTAAATTCGTCCATCGCTTCGCTCGGACTTATTAAGTGAGTTAGTCAAGCCTGAGGGGTGAAATGGGAAAGCTATTTCCCCTGATTTGCATTCGACAGTCAAATGCCGGTATAATTATCTGGTAAGGAGGGAATTTGAATGTGGGAAAAGCTTAAATTATTTTGCGGCTATATGAGGAACCTTAATCGGGAGAACAGCATTTTTTCCCTGTCGTCGGAGGCGGCCTACTATCTTATTTTGAACGCCGTTCCTTTCCTCATGCTTCTCTTGAATATAACCTTTTTGCTGGTAGCTCCGTACAGCGCTGCCATAAAGAATGCTATTATGTCCCTGCCTCTGGGGCTGGAGCCGGCGGCGGGACAGTACGCCACTGAGCTGGGGCTGATCCATCAGCTGATCGACGCCCTGCCCTACGATCTGTCAAAGATCTTAAACGACCAGATCGATATTATCCTGGCTTCGCGAATAAGGGAAATATCCGTGGCCGGAGCCCTCAGCCTTATCTTTACCGCCTGGGCCTCTACTCAGGGGATCGCCGTGCTCGTTCAGGCCGCTGACCCGGAGAATTATCTCAGCCGCTACGCGCCGGTTTTGCGCTATTCAAGGGTGTGGCTCACCGTCCGTTTCAAGTCGTTGCTTTTCGCCGTCGGGATGGTGGGGATCATCGGGCTGAGCTTCCTCCTCATGTTGTCCGGCAATCTGATTTTTTACAGTCTTCACTTCGTAGCGGAGGATTATCCCGTTCTCGAACTTCTCACCCGGGCGCCCCTTTATCTGTGGAACATAATTCTCTATTCTGTCCCCTTTGTTCTTCTGCTGATAATCCTGACTATGTTTTATCGGTATGCTCCCAGCCGGTTTCACCGGCACAGCTGGGGACGATCTTTTTACATGGGGCTGGCGGTGGCGGTTCTGTGGATGGTTTCCGCCGGAGGCTACAGCTATTACATGGCGAATTATTCCCTGCTGGGTCCCCTGTACGGCTCTCTTTTCGGCATCGTTCTGCTCATCGTCTGGCTGAGAGTCATTTCCGGGCTGATCGTCTGCGGCGGCTACCTGCTGCTGGCTTATGAGAATACGGTGGAGGAAAAGTCTCTCCGAAAAGAAGCGGAGCTGCCGCCGGGGGAAGAGGGGGAGCTGCCTTTGCCGGAGGCTGAGGAGTAAAAGAGGGCGCAAAAAAACCGGCTGATAAAAATCAGCCGGCTAATCTGCCATTTCTGAATAGCGTTATTACAGGGAACGCTGAACCTTGCCGGAACGCAGGCAACGCGTGCAGACATTGATGTACTTGATCTTGCCGTCCACAACAGCGCGAACATGCTGGATGTTCGGCTTCCATTTGCGACGAGTCTTCAGGTGGGAGTGACTGACGCTCATGCCGGTCATCATACCTTTGCCGCATACTTCGCAAAGACTTGCCATGGGACGCACCTCCTTAATCCACAAGCTGAAACTAAGATCTTAAACACAGCAAAAATATTTTAGCATAGAAAGATTTCTTTGGCAAGAATTTTCTGTGGAAGATTCACTTTTCTTCCTTTTTATCGGAGGAAGCCTGGGCTTTTTTTGCTCTGGCTTTTTCCCGCTTCGCCATCCGTCTGGCCCGGGCGGCTTCGTTGTTCTTCATTTCCTGCTCGTTTTTGGCGTAGCCGGTACCGGCCTTCAGCAGGCGGTGCTTGGCGGCCATCATGGGGTGCTTCATGAGCATCTTGTTCTTGCTTTCCTCGAGAATGGTGAGGAACTGCTTCATGTCCGGCCCGAAGCACTTCACGTCGCACATCTCGCAGACGGGCTTTGCCTGGGTCCCGTAGGGGCAGGCTTTCATCTTTGTCATGATGCGGAGCAGAAGGGCGTTGCACTTGTTGCAGAGGTGGCCTTCACTGGTACCGTGATTTTTATTGCAATAGACACCGAAGGACTTCTTGATGTTCTCTTTTTCCTTGGGGACGTTGTTGCGAATGGCAAGCTTCTCCCGGTTGGGCAGAATTTTGCCCATGGCCCCCTTCAGTGAATCCATAAAACCCATAACACAGTTCTCCCTTGTAATGCAGACTTTCCTCATATTCTAAATTTTTTGGAATATAAAAGCAAGTCTTTTATTTGTTCAGGCTCGTTTTGCAGCCTTATATATGCCTATTGAGCTTATTGCGCCGGAAGCGTATCTTTAATATAATAATACAATAAGTATACAGTGTTTCGCTGGTACAGGACAGAAAGGAGCGGTGGATTTGACGGTCAGGGATTACTCTGCCCCGGGGAAGGATCCCGGGGGCGGTATTCAGCTGGGCTTTATCGCCACCCTCTTTTTGGCGGTGTTTTTTGGGGTAATTTTCATCGGGGGCTTCTGGGTAGGCAGCTTCATGGTCAGCGATCGGATCGCCTTCGGAGTCAGTTACCGGGGGCTTGATCTTTCGGGGCTTAGCGGCTCTGACGCGGAGAATATCATTCGGCGGGATTCCCGCCAGCCCATGGCAAAAAACGCGCTGGTGCTGGTTTACGGCAAGGATTTTTTCCAGATTGCCCCCAAGGATATCGATTTGCGGCTTGATTCGGCGGCGGTAGTGGAAAAGGCGCTGTTGATCGGCCGGGAAAGCAATATTATCGTCAATGCGCTGGAGGTTGTGACTACCGCCTGCCGGGGGGGGGAGGTCACGCCGGTAATATCCTATGACCGGGAGAAGCTGTCGGCCAAAGTTGCTCCCCTGGAGAAGCTGATCAGGCGGCCGGTGAAGGATGCTTCCCTGCTGCTGTCTGACGGGGGCACCATTGTCCGGGGCAAGGCGAGCACGGGGCTGAGGCTGACCACGGACCAGTGGTTTGAGAGCATCGGGGCGGAGCTTCAGACGCTGGAATATCCCCGGCGGCTCAATGTGGAGCCGGTGGAAGCGCAGCCGGCGGTAACCGATGAGGATCTGGCGGCCATCGATACCCTGATGGGAAGCTTTTCCCTGTCCTATGACAAAGATTCACCCCGGGGAAAGATCCTGGAAAAGGCGGCCAGGGCGTTGGACCAAAAGATTTTCCGCGCTGATACAAGGCTGTCCTTCAACGATCTGATGGGGGATTATTTCCCGGGGGTCAACGGGGGCAATTATACCGGAGACGAGCAGCGCGCTCTGGATATTCTGGCGTCCTGTCTCTACGGCAGCGCCCTCCACGGAGGTTTCGTCATTTCCCAGCGGGAGGCGGGGGACGGGAACTTTGGGATCGAGGGGGTGCCAGCCGGGTTCGTGGCTTTTGCCCATGGCCGTCAGGAGGATCTTATCCTTAAAAACCGCTTCGATCACAACGCTTACATCGTCACCTATGCCAGGGACGGGCTGCTGACGGTGGATATACTGGGAGCCTCGGCGGATCTGGCCGGAGCCCGGATCGAGCTGGTGGTGGAGCAGGCCGACGATCCGGAGGATCCCGAATACGGGGTGACTACCGTTACCCGCCGCTATACCCACAGCGGGACGGAGCTTTTCCGGGAGCTTATCGGGGAGGATCGGATGAAAAAAACGGCGGTTGGGGAAGCCCTGGTAATTGGTGAAGGACTGGAAACCGGTGAAGAACCGATAACTGATGAGGATTAGAAAATCGAAATTCCGGAATTTTGAAAGGTAACAGTAAATGGCAGAGGTAATATCTTTATTCCCTTCCTGGGATATGGTTTTGTATCTGGTGTTAATGGGATTTGTGGCGGCTTTTATCGACTCGGTAGTGGGAGGCGGCGGGCTCATCTCGGTGCCGGCCCTGCTGGCGACGGGCCTGGATCCGGTGCTGGCCCTGGGCACCAACAAGGCGGCGGCGGTAATGGGCGCGGCCATGGGGGCCTTTACCTTTTTCCGCTCCGGCAAGGTGGATATGAGTTTGATGATGTACCTTTTCCCGGCGGCGTTTTTCGGCTCCATTGGCGGAGTCGTTGTCCTCCGGCAGGTTCCGCCGGATTTTTTGCGGCCGCTGGTGGTAGTTCTGCTGGTGGTGGTGGCGGTCTACAGCGTCATGAAGAAGGAGTGGGGCCGGGACAACAATTACAATGGCCTGACCCCGGCCATCCTGCGGCTTTCCCTGCTGGCTTCCGGGATTATAGGCTTTTACGACGGCTTTTTCGGGCCGGGGGCGGGGAGCTTCCTGCTGTTTGCCTTCCTGCTCATCGGCTTTGACTTCCTGCGGGCCGCCGCCAATGCCCGGGCCATAAACTTTGCCAGCAATCTTGGTTCGGTGCTGTTCTTTATCCTTATCGGGGAGGTTGATTTTTCCTATTCAATTCCCATGGGGCTCAGCATGATTGCGGGGGCAAAGTGCGGGGCGGTGATGGCCCTGAAAAAGGGCGCAGCCTATGTCCGTCCACTGTTCCTCATCGTTACGTCCGTCATGATTGGCAAGCAGATTTACACTTTGATCACCGGTTAAGGGGAGGTTTCCTTATGTTTCACGCTTTAATTGATATCGGCTCCAATACTGTCCGTCTGGCCCTATATCAGATAAAGGGCGGAGAAGCGGAAATGGTTTTGAAGAAGAAGCATGCTCTGGGGCTGGCGGCCTGTATGGATGACGGGCGGATAAACCTCGTGGGGGTAAGCGGGCTGCTGGTTGCTTTGGGACAGTACCGGCGGTTTTTGGACAGCTTTTCCATTACCCGGGTGGACGCTTTCGCCACAGCGGCCCTGCGGAAGGCAGAAAACAGGGAGGAAATTCTCCGGCGGATAAAGGAAGAAACGGGCTTTGATGTACGGGTGCTTACCGGTGAGGAAGAGGCAGTTTATGATTTTATTGGGACCACCCATGGCCGGGGCTCCGGGGACGGGGTGTTGATCGATGTGGGGGGAGCCTCTACGGAGGTAGTGGTTTTCTACGACAATGTAATTGCCCACAAGGTGTCCCTGCCCATGGGGTCCCTGTCCCTGCACCGGCAATTCTGCGGGGATATTCTGCCTTCCACCGCCGAGCTGGGGGAGATAGTCCGGGAGGCAAAAGGCATAATTGAGGGGGAAGCGGCCCTGTCCCATCTGCACAGCAAGGAAATCATCGGCATCGGAGGGACCATGAAGGGGACGGCGGCCCTTTACAACCAGCTTTACGGCCAGCCGGAGAGAAATGATTCCGGGGGCGTTCCCCTGGAGGTGGGGCGTCTGCCGGGGATGATTACCGGGCTGCTGAGGGACCGGGCGCCCGGCGAGGACGATCTGGCCAAATTTTTTCGGGCGGCCGCCGACAGACTCCATACTCTGCTGCCGGGTTTGGCCATCGTGGAGGTGATAACCGGCCACTTTGAGGCGGAAACCCTTATTTACAGCGACAGCGGCGTAAGGGAAGGCTTTATTTACGGGGAGATTTTGAAATGAGCGGCGATGAGCTCAGGGCCCTTACGGAGATCCTGCGGGACAGCCATCGCCTGGTGTTTTTCGGCGGGGCCGGGGTTTCCACCGAAAGCGGGATCCCGGACTTTCGCAGCGCGGACGGCTTGTACAGCGAGAAGTACAAGGCCACCTTTTCCCCGGAGGAGCTGGTGAGCCACACCTTCTATGAGAAGTACCCGGAGGAATTTTTCTCCTTCTACCGGGAAAAGCTCATCAACCGGGAGGCGAAGCCCAACGGGGCCCATCTGGCTCTGGCCCGGCTGGAGGAGCTGGGACGGCTGGCGGCGATCGTCACCCAAAATATCGACGGGCTCCATCAGCAGGCGGGAAGCAAGCGGGTCTACGAGCTCCACGGCAGTACCCTGAGAAATTACTGCGAAAGCTGCGGGGAGTTTTACCCGGTGGAGCACATCATTACCCACCAGCCGATCCCCTGCTGCGATAAGTGCGGCGGCCGGGTAAAGCCGGATGTGGTGCTCTATGAGGAGCCCTTGAACGGCGGCGTCATAGAGGGGGCCGTTTCGGCCATCGCTGCGGCGGATACGCTGATCATCGGAGGGACTTCCCTGGTGGTACAGCCGGCGGCCAGCTTCATCCGGTATTTCCGGGGCAGCCACCTGGTGGTTATCAACATGACGGCTACCGGCGCCGACCGGGCCGCGGAGCTGGTTATCCGCCAGCCCATTGGGACGGTTCTCCCGGCGGCAGCGGCCGGCCTCTGAAAAGCTGGACGAAGAACAGGCGGAGCTCCTATTGCATAAAGCAGTTTTCCACACTTTTCCACAAAAGTTTTCCACATGGGGAGTAAATTGTGGAAAAGCTGGGGATTAGCGGGGAACGCAGGGGGATAGCTATGATCATTCCGGCTGGAAAAGAAAAATCATTGCTTTCCAACAGTGAGGCCGGTATTGAAGAAGAAATAATTTGCAATAGTTTTACCCGCGTGATATACTTAGCGCAGAAATCGGTTAAGGTCATATGTCGACCAAAAGGAAAATCCCCTCGCGGCTGGTTACCGCGAGGGGATTTTCGCATGGTTGGTTAAACCACGCCTGCCAGCTGGCGCCACAATGATGGCTGCTCCTACCATCCCAGCAGCTGCAATATCAGGGCTCCGAGAATACTCCCGAGGACGCTGATGAGCAGCGAGAGCAGAATATCGGTTAAAGTCACACTTATCGACCTCCACCCCTGCCTGTTTAGCTGGTGAGGCTGTGGCTGAAACAGTGTAAAAGATTCAGCAGGATAACACAAAGAGGTTTTTACAGGCGAGCCTGTCAGACGGATTATATGGCACAAAAAAAGAGGCTGCAACGGTCACAGCCTCAGAAATTTCTGGTGCTCAAACAGCGATTCGAACGCTGGACCCCCACCATGTGACGATGGTGCTCTAACCAACTGAGCTATTTGAGCAGGTAAGTAAAAACGGGACCGGCCCGGTCCCGCTGATAGCGTGGTGCGCTGTGTAGAATTCGAATCTACGACCCCCACCATGTCAAGGTGATACTCTAACCAACTGAGCTAACAGCGCATTGGGTTGTCGTTTGCCGACGAGGGTTATTATACAGGGTGGTTCCCGAAAAAGCAAGAACTTTTTTAGGCGGCGGCGGTTGAGTTTTTCGTCAGGAATTATTTTCACCCAAAGCAGACAGAAAAAGAGGAGATGTCGCGAGCAACATCTCCTCGGAAAGTTAGGCCCAAAATGCCGTCAGCCTCATATGCCTAAACCTGCACTGGGCAGGTGGGTACCCGCAGCCGGGCTTTTGCTTCTCCCGCAGGGGGAGTATGCAGCCGCCGGGCAATCATTGGGTTCCCTAGGTAAAAGAGTCGGTTAGACACTGTGAAGGCTGACGCACACCCCAGACATTTGCTTCCGTGGGATATTGTAGCACTTTCCAAAGACACAGGCAAGGCGGAGCGCTGATATTTTGCCGGGAAAATTTTCGCAAAATCACGAGACAAATTAAAGAATTTTTTGTATAATGTCTTTCAAGTGTTCCTGATTGGATAAGGGAGAAGGAGTCTGTGAAATGGCAGAAAATTATAGCGTTGCAATAAGCTACAACGGGGCTTTGGGCTGGGTAGAGCTGGATGAAGGGGCCCATACCATAACTGTGAATCTCGATGAGCCGGAAGGGAAGAAGCTGGCAGAGGATTATCTGGCGGCGACTCATACCATCCGGGTGCCGGGGGAATCCCTGCTGGATTTTCGGGCGGAGGAGATAACCGCCGCCGACAGCCGCCGGAGCTTTGAGCTGGCTATGACCCGCCTGTGGGAAGCCACCAATGTTCATGTGGACTGGTCCCGGCCGGTGGATTATGTGAAGGCCCATCCCCATTATTAAAGCCCAAAACCAGTTTCCCGATATGAGGCGGCGCCGGGTATGCAAGAATAGCCTGCCGCCGGAGCTGCCGCTGACGGTACCCGTAAAAGGGATCGGTTGCGGATTTCAAAGCGGTTATCCGACTATTTTTATGTCCGCGGGCGATGTACTCTATCGGGAAAAACAGACGAAAAATATACCCTTCGCTCAAGGAGAGAGGGGTATATTTTTAATTTGGAAAAAATTCTCAGCAAAAAAGCAGGATTTTTGACTTATTTGCCAAATTTTACCATTGATAGTCTAAAGGAAGAATGGATTATGCGTTACACTTATTATAGGAATACACTCTGTTTATAATGCGATGGCTCCCCTTTAGCTGACAGGGGCGGGGCTTGTGTTTCCGGCGTGTTCATTCCGGCAGGTTCCGCTATTTGCGACCTTGCGGTGGGGACGTTTTTTCGTCGTTATAAAATTTCTTATCATTGAGGATGGTTGCCGTGGAAGCAGAAACAAGGAAATCTGATTGCGGAGTAGTGGGCTCGCCGGTGGTTCACAGGGGATTCATGATGGTGGCGCTGTTCCTGTTTTGGTATGTCCTGTCAGGCAGGTCGGACGCGAAGTTCCTCGTATATGGGGCGGTAACGGCGGTGGTAACGACAATGGTTACCTATCCGCTGCTTCTGGTGCCGAATCAGAGCCAAACCAGGCGCTACTTCGTTTTCGGGGTCAGTCCTCTGAAGGGGCTCAGATATTTCCTCTGGCTCATGTACCAGCTTGTACTGGCCAATATCGATGTGCTGCTGGCCGTCACTGATCAGGAGCTGGCCATTGATCCTAAGGTATTGAAATTCCGCTTTACCGCCGATAATCCGGTGGCGTCGGTGGTGCTGGCCAACTCCATTACCCTGACGCCGGGCACCGTCACCATGGATGTGACAAGCGACGGTATCTACACCATCCACGCCCTGACTCCGGGAGCGGCAGAGGGCGTAAGGTCCGGTAATTTCCCTGCTCATGTGGCCTGGCTTTTTGACGAGGAGGACGATTTTCTCCTCATTGATGACGGTTCTGATATGGAAGTAAAGGAGGAGAGAGAATGAACGCCATTTTCATTACTGTGATGGTGACGGTTATCTTCATTATTGCCTCCATGCTGCAGCGGCTGTTTCAGGGGCCCACGGTTTATGACCGAATGAATAGTCTGGGGATCATTGGAGCGAATACAATCCTCCTGCTGATCCTGTTCGGCTATGTGGACGGAAGGCCGGATATGTACGTTGACATCGGTATTTCGTATGCCATGCTGGGCTTCGTGGGCTCGGTGATTCTGGCGAAGCTCCTGGGGGGGAAGAAAGCATGATTTTCGGGATTAGCCCTGAGGACATCCGGGTGGCCGTGGCGGGAGTGCTACTGATTTCCGGACTGGTATTTTTAGTCGGTTCGGCTATCGGTATGCTGCGCCTGCCCGATTTCTATTGCCGCATTCATGCTTCGGGCAACAGTGAGACTTTGGGCTCGATGCTTTCCTTTTTGGGGATGATGGTTTATGAGGGGGCCACTCTCACCAGCGTGAAGATCGCTTTCGTTTTTCTGCTGGTTTTCCTGGCAAACCCCATCGGCTCCCACATCCTGAGCAAGTCCGCCTACAAGTCGGGCCATCCCGTCTGGACGTTAAAGGCCAAGGATGCCGACCAGGCCATCGGGGCGCCGCCGAAGGGGCACAGTGCCGATGAACCGGTGGGCAATCTGGACCAGCCGGAGGAGGAGAATTAAATGCAGATATATCTCGTCGAAGCAGTGCTCCTCATCATTCTCATCCTCATTACCTGCGCGGTGATCTTCTGCAAGGATATCCTGAGCGCCGCCATAATCTACAGCGCTTTCAGCTTTTGCGCCGTGCTGCTGTATCTGATGATGGGCTCTCCCGATGTGGCCTTTACAGAGGCGGTCATCGGTACTATTTCAACGATCTTCTTCGTGGCGTCCCTGAAGAAGATAGACAGGTGGTGCGAATAATGCGGGGGTTAGTGGCAGTTATTCTGGCGGTGATTACCGCCACCTTCTGTTCGGTGGTTTCCAACCTGCCGCCCATCGGCGAGGCCGGCTCGGCGCCGAACCGGCATGTGACGCCGACCTATATCGAGCGAAGCGCTGAGGATACCGGCTCGCCGAACATCGTCACCGGCGTCATCATTGATTATCGTGGCTTTGATACCATGTGGGAGACCGCGGTCATGTTTCTGGCCGGTCTTACCACGGTGCTGATCCTCACCCGGAATCCGGTTGGTCGCCGGCTGGAGGAGGACGTGGCCGAAGAGGGGGCGGTGATAAAATGATCAAGCTGAAGGATCCCTTCGGTGGGATCGTCCTCAATGTGGCTTTTCGGGCGCTTGTTCCCTTCACCATCGTCTACGGTATTTACGTCCTCTGTCTCGGTGAGTTTTCCCCGGGGGGCGGTTTCCAGGCCGGGGCGCTGCTTTCGGTGGGGGTTCTCCTTTCCCGTCTCATTCTGGGCAGTGATGCCAGGTTCAATGTGGCGGGGCGGACTTCCATCATCATGGCCGGAGTGGGGACTTTCCTGTATGCCTTTACCGGCTGGCTGACTATCTTCGGCGGGGCGGATTATTTCCTGGATTACAACTACATGCCGGTCCATATGGAGCCAGCCCACGAGATGCATGCGCTGGCGATATTTATGATTGAAATTGGTGTGGCCATCTGCGTCATGATGACGATTATCAATCTCTTGGATTCGATTGTGAAAATGGGGGATGACGATGGACGTACTGAATGAGTTTTTGAAAACCAGAGGGATTTACTCCCTGGTTATGGTGCTGTTTTTCCTGGGAATCTACGGCATGGTTCTCAGCAAGAATTACATGAAAAAGCTGATGGCCATGAATGTAATGCAGGTGGCCGTCATCTATTTTTACCTGTGCTTCGCCCAAAAGGACGGGGCGATGATACCGATTCAGAACGGTATCACCACCAACCCCGACGCCTATATCAACCCGCTTCCCCACGGCATGATGCTCACGGCCATCGTGGTTAGCCTGGGTACTACCGGCGTGGCCATCGCGCTTTTGATGCGTATTAAGGATATGTACGGCTCGGTAGAGGAACCAGAGGTACTTAGGAGGGCCAGCCAATGAGTCAGCACGCTCCTGTTTTTATCGTTCTTCTGCCTCTTACCGCATCCCTGCTCTGTATGCTGCTCAGCAGAATCTGCCGCAATCTGGGGTCTTATATTGTTATCGCCTCCATCGCCGGCTCTCTGGCCAGCGCAGTTACGGTGCTGAACCGGGTGGTAGCTTCCGGCGGGAAGGCCATACACTACACCATGGGGGGCTGGGTGCCGCCTATCGGCATCGAGTTTGTCCTCGATCCTTTGAACAGCGTTCTGCTGGTGCTCATCACTTTTATTTCACTGCTGGTGTCTTTCTATGGGCTGCCCTTTGTAAAGGATGAGGACTGGCTCCACGTAGGGGGCTATTATACCCTCTTCGGTCTCCTGACCGTGGGTCTTTGCGGCATGATCGCCACCGGCGATGTGTTCAACCTTTACGTTTTCCTGGAGATCATGTCCCTGTCCGGCTATGGACTCATTGCCCTGGGGGGGAAAAAGTCCATGCTGGCGGCCTTCCGGTATCTCCTTATCGGAACCATCGGCGCGTCCCTTTACCTGCTGGGGGTTGGTTACCTCTACGCCATGACCGGTACCCTGAACATGGCGGATCTGGGGGTTCTCATCGGACAGCACATCAATTCCCCGCTGTTTGCCATGGCGGTGGGCTGTCTCATCATCGGCTTCGGTATCAAGATGGCCCTGTTTCCCCTCCACGGGTGGCAGCCTGATGCCTACACCTTCAGTCATCCCGGGGCAGCGGCGTTCATTGCCGGGTGCATGAGCAAGGCTCCTGCCTACGCCGTGGTCCGCTTCGTGTACTACATCTTTCAGGTGGATAATCCGGTGATGCGGTCGACCCTTGATATAATCGGCATTCTCGGGGTGGGCGGTATGCTCATCGGTTCCGTCATGGCTCTGGCTATGCGGGACTTCCGCCGGATGCTTGCTTATTCCTCCGTAGCTCAGATTGGCTATATTGCCATGGGTGTTTCCATGGGGAATATGTATGGTTTTATCGGGGCGGTGCTCCACATGATCAACCACGCTCTCATGAAGAGCGGGCTTTTTCTGGTCATCGGTGGTATCATTTACCGTTTCGGGGTGGTTCACATCTTCCGGCTGGGAGGAATGAACAAGAAGCTGACGATATCCACCATTACCCTGGTGCTCTGCGCCCTGTCCATGATCGGCCTGCCGCCGACGGCAGGGTTCTTCAGCAAATGGTACCTGATGCTGGGGGCCTGGACCAGCCAGCATTATTTCTATATGCTGGTGCTGGTGGTCAGCTCCCTGCTGAATGCCATTTACTTCTTCCGCATCATTGAGCAGATGTTCGTCCAGAAGGATGCCAGCCTGCCCATCTTTCATCCCCACAAGGGAAGGCTGGGGCTGCCGGCGCCCATGGCGATACCCCTGGCGGTCATCGGCCTTACGGTTCTCTTCTTAGGCTGGTATAGCGCGGATATTATCAATGGCATTTTGAAGCTTGGTCTGCCGGAGGTGTTCCTGAGATGACGATAGTTGACGCCCGGCCATTCCTGGCTGTAGGTATATCCCTGGCGGCCGCCATCCTGATTTCCTTCAGCCGCCGCTGGCCAAATCTCCGCGAAACCTGGAGCGCCATTGCCTCCCTCGGAAAATTCGGTATCATCCTGTCCATGCTGCCGGGAGTTCTGGCGGGAGATGTCTATACCTACACCCTCTGCCAGCTGACGGATACCGTGAGCTTTACCCTCCGCACTGACCCGGCGGGCATGATATTTGCCGTGCTGGCTTCCATGCTGTGGGTTCCCATGAACTTTTACTCCATCGGCTATATGCGCTGCAATCAGGAACGGGAGCAGACCGGCTACTTCGCCGCCTTTGCCCTCTGCATGAGCGCCGTCATGGGTATCGCCATGGCGGAGAATCTGCTCACCTTCTTCGTATTTTACGAACTGCTGACCCTGGCCAGCTATCCCCTTGTTCTCCACAAGCGGAATCAGGAGGCTCTCTCCGCCAGCCGGAAATATCTTGTCTATACTCTGATTTCCGGTCAGCTTTTCCTGGTGGGGATCGTAGCGGTATACTGTATTGCCGGGACTATTAGCTTCACTCCGGGAGGCTTCCTGAACGCCGGGATGGCCCCCCGCTGGGCCCTGCAGGGAATTTTCGTCCTGATGATTTTGGCGGGCTCCGTAAAGGCGGCGGTGATGCCCCTCCACGGCTGGCTACCGGCGGCCATGATCGCCCCCACGCCGGTATCGGCCCTGCTCCATGCGGTTGCCGTGGTAAAGACCGGCGTTTTCAGCGTGCTCCGCATAATCGGCTTCGTCTTTGGGCCTCAGCTTTTGGCGGAGATCAACATCATTGATTTCGTGTCCTGGACGGCGGCTGGCACGATGCTGGTATCTTCTCTCATCGCCATCCGTCAGGATCACCTGAAGCGGCGGCTGGCTTTCTCCACCATCGGCCAGCTTTCCTACATCGTGCTGGGAGCCTCTCTCCTGTCGCCGCTGGCGGTGAAGGGGGCCTATCTTCATCTGGTGGCTCACGCCGTCATGAAGATCACCCTCTTTATGTGCGCCGGTCTCATCATTGCCCGGACCCACCGTAACAATATCAGCGAGCTGTACGGTATCGGGAAGAAGCTGCCGGTGACCATGGCCTGCTTTACCATCGCTTCCCTTGGGATCGCCGGAGTTCCTTTTATCGTGGGTTTCGTCAGCAAGTACAATCTGGCTCTGGGGGCCCTGCAAGCCGGAAAGCCCCTTTATGTGCTGGTCTGGGTGGCCTCAGCTATTCTGGCGGCGGCTTATCTCCTGCCGGTGTGTCAGATGGCCTACTTCCGAAGGGATCCTGAGGAAAAATTCCGAAAGTATGGGGCTCACAGCAACTTAATGCTGGTTCCTATCTGCATTACCACCGTTATTGCCGTTCTCCTGGGAATCGTTCCGGATATTTACCCGCACTTCTACGAGCTGGCTGACATGGCGGCCAAGGCTATATGTGCCGGGTGGACAGCAGAGGGGTGGCAGTAATGGATAAGAAAAAGGCTTACGCAATATGCATAATATTCATCATTATCGGCTGCGCTGCGGAAATCGCTTTCTGGCCGGGTCACGGCGAGAGCCCAGCCTGGTGGCCGCTGCCCTTTGGAGTCGCCACCGGTCTCGGTTTCTTCGGCTGCTGGCTCCTGATCATTGCCGCCAAGCTGATAATGGCTCCGCTGCTCCAAAAGGAACCGGACTACTACGATGAGGGAGGTGAGGAGGATGACTGAGCTGCATCCCGGCCTTATCCTGATACTCACCGGCATCGTTGCCTGTGCCGTCCCCAAGACCCTGCGGAAGATCCTTCTTGTCCTGGGCCCCGTTGGGGCCTTGGCAGCCGCCTTGAGCATGAATCTGGGAACGGATCTGACCTTTAATTTTGTGAAGGACTATGTTTTTCATTTCTATCATGTGGACAAGCTCAGCTATGTGTTCTGCATGGTCTTTGCCCTCATGGCAGTCATCGGCGGCATATACTCCTGCCATAATGAGAACCGCATGGAGGCCCTTTGCTCCATGTCCTACGCCGGAGGCGCCCTGGGGGTGGCTCTGGCCGGCGACTGGATCACCTTCATTTTCTTCTGGGAGCTGCTGGCGGTCACCTCGGTGTTTCTGGTCTGGCTGAACCGGACCCCGGCTTCCCGAAGGGCGGCTTTCCGCTACATTCTCGTCCATATGCTGGGCGGCAATTTCCTGCTGCTGGGAATATTTTTGAAGCTTTCCCAGGGGCAGGCCCTGGTGGGAAATATTGCGGGTGGGCCCCATGACGCTTCCTTCTGGTGCATCATGTTCGGCATTGGCCTCAACGCGGCCATCCCGCCGGTTCACGCCTGGCTGGTGGACGCTTACCCTGAAAGCACTCTCACCGGCGGTATCTTTATGAGCTCCTTCACCACCAAGGTGGCGGTGTACGGCCTCATCCGGATGCTGGCCGGGGACCAGCTTCTCATGTGGCTGGGGGCGGTCATGGCCATTTACGGAGCCTGCTACGCGGTCATGGAAAATGATATGCGGAAGCTCCTCAGTTATCATATCATCAGTCAGGTGGGCTTCATGGTGGCCGGCGCCGGTATCGGCACGAATCTGGCCCTGGACGGCGCTACGGCCCACGCTTTCAGCGATATCCTCTTTAAGTCCCTGCTCTTTATGTGCGTCAGCACCATCACCTACGCCACCGGCATAAGGCATATAAACCAGCTGGGAGCTATGGCCAAACGGATGCCCTTCGTGGCGGTCTGCTTTTTCATCGGAGCCTTCTCCATATCCGGCGTTCCCCTGTTCAACGGCTTCGTCAGTAAGACCATAACCATTGCCGCCGCCGCGGAGGCCGGGCATCACGCCATCTACGAGCTGTTGGAGCTGGCCAGCGTCGGTACATTCCTCTCCATCACCCTCAAGATGGGCTACTTCATCTTCCTGCGGAAATATGAGGAGGTAAAGTTTATCGCCCAGGTGCCGAAAAATATGTACGCGGGCATGGGGCTGGGAGCTTTCTTCTGCACCCTCTACGGCGTGATGCCGGATCTCCTGTACCGCTATCTGCCCTTCCCTGGGATGACCTATCAGCCCTTTGAGCCGGAGCATATAATCAGCTGCGTGCAGATGTTTGCGGCTGCCGCAATACCCTTTATCATGTTCCTGCCCCGCATGGAGCCCCATACGGCTCTGAGCCTGGATACGGATTGGTTCTACCGGAAGCCCTTCGCCTTTATCATCTACCGCCTCAGCGCCTTGTGCTGCGCTTTGAGCACCGCCCTGAGCATGGCCTGGGGAACCGGGGTGGAAAGGGTAATGAGGCTCACGGAAAATCCCATGGAGTTCCTGGACGCCAAGCCCTTCCGCAAGCGGAGCCGCTTCTACGCCCGGAACTACCGGACGGCCATCGCCGATCCCACCATGATTATCCTCACGGTGCTGATAAGCATGATCGGTGTGCTGCTGACCTGTTTGAAGTAAAATTGGAAGCAAAAAAATCCCGCTGCCGGAAATTCCGGCGGCGGGATTTTTTGTCGTGGCCTGGCAGCGGCCTAAAAGCCTCCCATTTAGGGGCGGCGGCGGAGCTACTTTGCCCTGGGAAGCCGCCAGTTGAACCTGGCCGCCAGGAGCCGCAGGGAAAACACGGCAGCAAAACCCATGAAAAGGGCAAAATCAGGATACTGCCGGCTGAGGACGGAGTAAACGAAGGCCCCGATAATGGAAGGGGAAGCATAGAAGCCCTTCACGAAAATCATGGAGATCTCGCCGGTACAGACATCCCTTATCACGCCGCCGCCAACCCCGGTGACGACCCCGAGAAAAATCTCCAGGAAAATATTGTCGAAGGCGGTCCCCATGGAGGCGCCCGTCATGGTAAAAGCGCCCAGACCTACGGAATCAGCCGCGACCCAGAGGATATTGTCCAAATTGATTTTCCGGTTGACATAGGGAAGAAATACCAGCAAAGCGGTCACAAGGGAAATCATGGCGAACAGGGGATTGCGGAAGGCCGTGGGCGGGGTGATCCCGATGAGCAGGTCCCTGATTACGCCGCCGCCGGTGGCGGTCATTACGGACATGGTGGCGATTCCCAGAATGTCCATCTTTTTGTCCATGCCCACGAAGGCTCCGGAAAGGGAGAAAGCGATGGTGCCCAATATTTCAAAAATCTGCTGGAGCATACGAACCTCGAAAGTGAAAATTTTTGAAGGAAACTGAACCTTCCGCCCACGCCAGGAGGATGAAAGGAAGATTCGTTGAATTTGCCCTGGCAATGGAAAGGGGATTGTGGATGGGAGGGAGGGCAAGTGCTTTTAGACGACATTGTATCATATTATGAGGCCGGACAAAATATCTAAGATCAGATGGGGAAGATGGGTTGTCTTTTCACCCCTCAGTCGCCTTCAGCGACAGCTCCACTGGAAGGTAGCCACTAGACCAATTAGAGGTTGCCGCTTCGCTTATTAAGTGCTCACGCCAACCTGGAGGGTAGTCTATGAGATCGATCAGCAGTTACCGCTTAATCGTCATCATAATCATCATAGTCATCGTAATCGCCGCAGTCGTCATCGCATTCATCATAATCATCGCAGTCGTCATCGAAGCCGCCGTCATCTGCCTCGAAATCTTCGCTGTCTGGAAAAGCATCGTTGTCATCCCCGTCAAAGGCTGAATCTCTGTCGTCCTCATCGTAAAGCTCATTTGAATCTTCTGAATCTTCCCTGGATGAATTTGATGAAAAATAGAAATCATCATCGTCATTACGGTAAATCACCGTATGGTGAAAATTTTCCGTCCTTTCCGCATGAGCTGAGGCCGTAGCCGAAGGGGAACCGCCAAAGAGGCGCGCGAAGAACGTGCCGGCAGCTACCCCGGCAAAAAATTTCCACCATCCGCTGGAACCTTTTGAGCCGCTTCGCCGCACGGTATCACCGCTCCGTACCGGCTGCCTGCTTCCGCCAGCGGAACAGAGCGCGCCGCAGCTTCCGCAAAAGCGGGCGCTGGCCTCCAGCCTTGCTCCGCAATTTGTGCAAAATCGCGCCATTCGATAGCCACCTGCCTCTCATATTCTGCAATATATATTCGATACAGGATTTCATTTTCCTTTGTAAATCGCAATAACAGATTGAATGAAGCCGCCTGGGTTCTATCAGGTGAATATATCCTGCCGGCAAATTTCCGGCGCTGGCCTCTTTCATAACTGAGCGTAATAGTGATAGAATTGTTATGTCTCGTGGCGCTTCTCCTTTGACGGGCTTTGCCTGATACCTTAATTATATCAAAGGATTCGCCGCCAGGCTTTATTTGAGCGATTTTACGATTTGCCCGCAATATGGGTAACCAAAGATATGGAAACAGGGGAGAAAGGAAAACGACCAAGATGGCTGATATCAGGAAAGAACAGGAGCGGGGCGAACTCCACCGGTCTATATGGGCGATCGCCGACGAACTGCGCGGGAGCGTAGACGGGTGGGATTTCAAATCCTATGTGCTGGGCATGATGTTCTACCGCTATATCTCCGAGAACCTGACCAATTATATAAACGAAGGGGAGATTGAAGCCGGAGAAGCGGGCTTCGATTATGCCCGGTTGTCCGATGAGGATGCCGAACAGGCTCGTGAAGATTTAGTCAAAACAAAAGGTTTTTTTATTCTTCCGTCCGAACTTTTTTGTAATGTCAGAAAGCGGGCGGCAAACGATGAAAATCTGAACATGACCCTCGAAGCTGTGTTCCGCCATATCGAAGAATCCGCAAAGGGCAGTGAAAGCGAGGATAATTTTTCCGGACTGTTCGATGATATCGACGTCAACAGCAACAAGCTGGGGTCTACCGTTGCCAGGCGCAACGCAAACCTTGTGAAGCTGCTTGAGGGCGTGGCAAACATGGGCCTGGGCGATTACAGGGACAATTCCATCGATGCCTTTGGCGATGCCTACGAGTACCTCATGAGTATGTACGCCTCCAACGCCGGGAAAAGCGGCGGCGAATTTTTCACTCCGCAGGAAGTCTCCGAGCTGCTGACCAGAATTGCCGTCGGGAACAAAACCGAGGTCAACAAGGTCTATGATCCCGCCTGCGGCTCCGGCTCCCTTCTGCTGAAGGCCGCGAAGATTCTCGGCAAGGAGAATGTCCGTCAGGGCTTCTTTGGTCAGGAAATCAACCTGACTACATACAACCTCTGCCGCATCAATATGTTCCTGCACGATATAGACTATGACAAGTTTGATATCGCCCACGAAGACACGCTGACGTCGCCCCGGCATTGGGATGACGAACCCTTTGAGGTGATAGTTTCCAATCCTCCCTACTCCATCAAGTGGGAGGGGAATGACAACCCGGTTCTGAGCAATGACCCCCGGTTCTCTCCGGCCGGGGTGCTGGCCCCGAAGTCCAAGGCCGACCTTGCCTTCATCATGCACTCCCTTGCCTGGCTGGCCGCCAGCGGGACGGCGGCAATCGTCTGCTTCCCCGGCATCATGTACCGGGGCGGGGCCGAGAAGAAAATCCGCCAGTATCTGATTGACAACAATTTCATCGACTGCATTATCCAGCTGCCCGGCAACCTGTTTTTTGGAACCCCCATTGCCACCTGCATCATGGTCCTGAAGCGCGGCAAATCCGATAACCGCACCCTGTTCATCGACGCCTCCGGGGAGTGCGTGAAGGTCACGAACAACAACAAGCTGACGGAGGAGAACATTGCAAAAATCGTTGGGTCGTTTGCGTCCCGGGAGGACGTGGATTACTTTGCCCGCTGTGTCCCATACGATGAGATCGCCGGAAACGATTATAACCTGTCCGTGTCCACCTATGTGGAGGCCGAGGACACCAGAGAGAAAATCGACATCGTGAAGCTCAACGGGGAGCTCCGGGAAATCGTGGCCCGACAGCAGACCCTGAGGGATGAAATCGACAGGATTATTGCGGAAATCGAGGCAGGAGAATGAAAAAGGGAAAAAGAGAAATTAACACTGTTCGCTCCTCCGCGGCGGAATACCTCACATTTGTTGCCGCTACCGGCGATACAAAAGAGAGCTTTGAAATGAGGTACGAAGACGAAAATATATGGCTGACTCAAAGGATGATGGCGGCGTTATATGACGTCACAGTGCCCACCATTAGCGAGCATATTAAAAAAGTATTCTACGACCGGGAATTGACGGAGAAATCAACCGTTAGGAAATTCCGAACTGTTCAGATTGAAGGCGCGAGACAGGTGTCCCGTGAGCTTGCGCACTACAGCCTGCAAATGATTATCGCGGTCGGGTTTAAGGTCAACAATGAGAGAGCTGTACAATTTCGCAAATGGGCCAATGCCGTGGTGAAGGATTATACTATTCAGGGTTGGGCTATGGATGATGAACGCCTGAAAAATGGCGGGACGCTTCTGACAGAAAAATATTTTGAGAAGCAGCTGGAAAAAATACGGGAAATCCGTCTCTCTGAACGAAAATTTTATCAGAAGATTACGGATATTTACGCTACGGCTTTGGATTATGATCCCAATGCCAAGGCAACCCATCGTTTTTTTGCGGCGGTTCAGAACAAACTTCACTACAGTGTCCATGGACAGACCGCGGCTGAGGTGATTTATAACCGCGCGGATTCTGAGAAAAGAAATATGGGGTTGACAAGCTGGGACGGATATCCTGGCGGGAAAATTCATAAATCAGATGTAACGGTTGCAAAAAATTACCTGACAGAGCAGGAATTACGCCAGCTGTCCCGTTTAGTGTCCGCTTACCTTGATTTGGCGGAAATGCAGGCGGAACGGAAGATACCTATGACTATGGCCGATTGGGAACAGCGGCTGAATGGATTTCTGACGATGTGGGATCGCGAAGTTTTGCAGGATGCAGGAAAAATATCAGCGGAAATGGCGCGGCTCCACGCAGAAACAGAATTTGAAAAATATAGAATTGTACAGGATCATATCTATGTCAGTGATTTTGACAGGTTTATGCTGGAGGGAGAAAAGCCTGATTACAAAACGGCAGCCACGGCTATCGACACAGAACGGGCGGTGAACGGAAATGAGTAAACTGGATGAGCTGATTCAGGAATATTGTCCGGATGGGGTGGAGTATAAGAAATTAGGGGAAATTGCGACTATCTCAAGAGGTGGAAATCTTCAAAAGAAGGATTTCTGCTCAGACGGCATTCCCTGCATCCACTATGGACAAATCTACACAAAATATGGTCTGTTCGCCAATAAAACTTTCACTTTTATCAGTCAAGACTGCGCCAGAAAACAAAAGATGGCCTATCCTCATGATGTTGTTATGGCTGTTACAAGTGAAAATATTGAAGATGTATGTAAATGTGTGGCCTGGTTAGGGAATGAGGCCGTTGCAGTCAGTGGACATACCGCCATCATCCACCACAGTCAAAATGCCAAATACTTGACTTACTTTTTCCATACAGAGATGTTTGCCGCACAGAAGCGAAAACTTGTTCATGGAACAAAGGTAATGGAAGTTACGCCAGACACGCTAAAAGCAATAACTGTTCCTGTACCACCTTTGGAGGTGCAGCGTGAAATTGTCCGTATATTGGACAATTTCACAGAGCTTACAGCAGAGCTTACAGCAGAGCTTACAGCAGAGCTTACAGCGAGGAAGAAGCAGTATGAATACTACCGGGACAAGCTGCTGACCTTTGATGCCCACGAGGGGGGGGCAAGTGATGTTGTATGGCGGACGATTGGAGAGGTTGCTCTTGTTACAAAGCTGGCTGGATTTGAGTTTACAAAGTATGTAACTTATTCGGATACAGGAAAAATTATTGCTCTTCGAGGTTTGAATGTTAAAAATGGGAGACTGAATCTTGAGGATGTAAAATACATTGACGAGAGCGATTTATCAAAGTTGTCCAGAAGCAAGCTCCATGTTGGCGATATGCTATTTACTTATGTTGGTACAATCGGTCAGGTTGCATTGGTTGATGAAGAAGATAGATATTATCTTGCGCCTAATGTGGCATTGATTCGATGCGATACAAGTATTATAGTGCCGGAATATATGCGTTATTATTTTCAGAGTGGGCAATTTTGGGATAAACAAATCACCCGATTGTTGCAATCATCCTCGATGAAAAATATACCGATGGAAAAAATCCGGAAATTTGAAATTGCCATACCGCCAATAGAAATACAGCAGCGCATTGTTCATGTTCTCGACAACTTCGATGCCATCTGTTCTGACCTCAATATTGGCCTGCCCGCCGAGATTACCGCCCGGCAAAAACAGTACGAATACTACCGTGACAAGCTACTGAATTTTTCCCCTCTCAGTCAGTCCTGACGGACTGCCAGCTCTCCCAGAGGGAGAGACAAGGGGGTGACGGCGGAGCCGAGAACCCTCTCAGTCAGCTTCGCTGACAGCTCTCCCAGAGGGGGAGCCAGGGAGGTATAGGTAAATATCCACGAGCGTCCCTGCCTCCCCTTTAGGGGAGGTGGCCGTCAGGCCGGAGGGGTGATAAATTAACAGTGGCTTGTCGTATCACCCCTCAGTCAGCTTCGCTGACAGCTCCCCTAGAGGGGAGCCTATGAGCCGGATTATAGGTTACCTCTCAGTCAGCTTTGCTGACAGCTTCCCCAGAGGGGGAGCCAGGGAGGTAGAGGTAAATATCCACGAGCGTCCTTGCCTCTCCCTCTGGGTTGGCATGAGCACTTAAACTGCTGAAAGCAGTTTTTAGTGCGAGCCATGCAAACTACTTAGAGAAGCTGAACGCAGTGAAAGCTGAACTTAGTAGTTTGTAAGAGGTG
>CAJTSO010000015.1:23482-44794 GCA_910579115.1 uncultured Selenomonadaceae bacterium | reverse complement strand
TGGAAAAAATGGCGTTTTTTTCCACATCATAGCAAGGCATATGGAAAAAATGGCGTTTCTTTCCACATCATAGCAAGGCATATGGAAAAAATGGCGCTTCTTTCCACATCACGGCAAGCTCTATGGAGGATATTATGGAATATAAACCCTTGACAAAATTATATTATACCGATAACGAACAATGGGCCGAAATTTATCAGCACAGATATAACAGCATTAGCAGCAGACATATCGATTTTGAAGTTAAACAATACAACAGGGCTGATACTTACAAATTGTTTTATTGTTACAACGAGGAAATGCTCCTGTTAGTCAATAAAATAGCCGCTGCTTCGATAGATTTTTTGAAATGCGCCGGACAAATTCCCGGCGTTGCCATTAGACAATTTATCGAATCTTGCTTAGTTGACGAAATAAAAGCCAGCAATGCCATTGAAGGCGTACATAGCTTCCGCAAAGACATAATTAAAGCGTATTCCATGGAAATAACGCCCAAGGAATATGTCAGATACTGGGGAATCGCCAACAAATATAAAAAAATCATACAGGGTGAAGCTATCCCTTTGGAAACACCAGCGGACATACGCAAACTATATGACAATTTTATAGCTTTTGAGATACGCCGGGACAATCCCACTAATCTTCCTGACGGTAAAATTTTTAGAAAAGACAGTGTAGATATCGTTACAGGCACCCAGAAAGTGCTTCATCAGGGAATATTTCCAGAAGACAAAATTATCCAAGCTATGGAAAAAGCCATAGCGATATTGCACGATGAACAGATACCCATGTTCATAAGAATCAGTATTTTCCATTATATGTTTGGATACATCCACCCTTTTTACGATGGCAACGGCCGAATGTCAAGATTTATTACATCGTATTACATAGCTAAGGAAATCCATCCGGCAATAGCTTTCCGCCTTTCACTTCTAATCAAAATCCAGAAAAAGCGCTACTACAATTCGTTTGAAATTACAAATAATATTTATAATCGCGGTGACCTTACGCCCTTCATTATCGGTTCCTTGGAGCTTCTCTTATCAGCGGTAGAAAGCACTGCTGCTGTTCTAAAGGAAAAGATCGCCAGTTATGAAATATTATACGGCAGGTTAATCAGCAAACTAAGGGATAAGGACACTGCAACAAAGAACCTTTGTAATGTTCTTTTGCAGGCGGCAATATTTTCTAATGATGGCGCTACGGCTGAAGAAATAGCTGTTACAATAGGTAAAACTGCAAAAACCACTCGAAGCAAAATAGAGCGGCTTCCGGAAAATGCGATTATTAAAAATGTTTCTTCCAAGCCATTTAGATTTAAGTTAGACTTAAAATATTTACAGCGTTAAACTACTCCTGGCTAAAAGCTTGCGTGTTTGAGAAGGTATAGGAAAATTTTTGCGAGAATGGAAAAGCAGGTTCAATATGGGATTTATAAAAAAAGCCGGAGGAAATTTCCGACCGAAGAAATCAGCCGTTCAGTTTATGGTAGACGAACTGGCAAAAAGGGATTACAGCACTCGCCAGCTGACGGAAAAGCTTCAGTCCAAGGGCTACGACCGGGAAGAAGTCGAGTCAGCGATAGAAAAAGTCCTGGAATGGGGCTATCTGGACGACCGGCGGGTGGCGAAAAATTTTTGGCGGTTTCACTATGAAGGCCACAGGTACTCCGTGAGCCGCATAATCCAAAAGCTCCGGGAAAAGGGCTTCGCCGCTGATGTTGTCAGCGAGATAACATCTGATTACGATGACGAAGCCCTGACCGAGCGGGACAGGCTGGTGGCAGAGCGGCTGGCCAGGGCAAGGTTCGGCGGACGGCTGGCGGAAGTGGTGCCAGAGGATGAACCGGGGCAGGAAGAAACCGGGAAAGGAAAGAACCGGCGGCCTGACTGGCAGACCATCGCCGCTTTTCTCTATCGCCGGGGCTTTTCCGACCGGGTCTGCCGCCAGGTGGCGACCGAAATACTGCAAACCGGGGGATAGGAGATTTTCTGCTGGAACAAAAGCGGTAAATCCGATATAATTTGTATTTAATAGACAATGAAAACAAACGCAGAGGAGGCAGCACCCTTGAAAAACGAAAAAATATTGGTCCTTGACTTCGGAGGACAGTACAATCAGCTTATCGCCCGCCGGGTTCGGGAGCTTCACGTGTATTGCGAGGTTCATCCGCATACGATGCCCCTTGAAGCTATCAAGGAAATGAATCCCATCGGCATCATCTTTACCGGCGGCCCAAACAGCGTGTACGCCAGCGATGCCGCCCGGTATGACAGGGAGATCCTTCAGCTGGGTATTCCCGTCCTTGGTATCTGCTACGGGGCTCAGCTGATGGCCTACCTTATGGGCGGCAGGGTAGAGACCGCCCCGGTCAGCGAATACGGCCGTACCGAGGTGGCCGTCGAGGGAGATTCCGCCCTTTTCAAAGGGATTTCCGCCAATACTGTCTGCTGGATGAGCCACACCGACTACATTTCGGAGGTTCCTCGTGGGGCGGCGATCACCGCCCATACCCCCGTCTGTCCGATAGCCGCCTTTGAAATAGCCCGGGAGAACCTCTACGCCGTCCAATTCCATCCGGAGGTAATGCACACCGTAGAGGGAACGAAGCTCCTGTCAAACTTCGTTCTTGACATTTGCCACGCCGCCTGCGACTGGCAGATGGACTCCTTTATCGAGGATACTGTCGCTAAGCTGAAAGTAAAAATCGGTGACGGCAAGGCCCTCTGCGCCCTTTCCGGCGGGGTTGACTCCTCCGTGGCCGCCGTCCTCCTTTCCAAAGCCATCGGCAAAAACCTTACCTGCGTTTTCGTTGACCACGGCCTCCTGCGGAAGAACGAGAGTGAAGAAGTAGAGGCAGTATTCGGGGAGAAGGGGCACTACGACCTGAACTTCATCAGGGTGGACGCCTCGGAAAGCTTCTTGAAGAAGCTGGCCGGGGTCACCGACCCGGAAGCGAAGCGGAAGATAATCGGCGAAGAATTTATCCGGGTATTTGAAGCCGAAGCAAAAAAAATCGGGGCGGTCGACTTCCTCGTTCAGGGAACCATCTACCCGGACGTTATCGAAAGCGGCCTGGGTAAATCGGCGGTGATCAAATCCCACCACAACGTAGGCGGCCTCCCTGACTACGTGGACTTCAAGGAAATCGTGGAGCCTCTCCGGCTTCTCTTTAAGGATGAAGTCCGAAAGGTGGGCAGCGCCCTGGGGATCCCGGAACATCTCGTCCGCCGGCAGCCCTTCCCGGGACCGGGCCTGGGCATCCGCATCATCGGCGAGGTTACCAGAGAGAAGATAAAGATCGTTCAGGATGCCGACTACATCTATCGGGAGGAAGTGGCCAGGGCAGGAGCCGACAAGGAGCTGGGCCAGTATTTTGCCGCCCTCACCAATATGCGCTCCGTAGGGGTCATGGGAGACGGCCGTACCTATGATTACGCCATCGCCCTGCGGGCTGTGCTGACCAGCGACTTCATGACGGCGGAAGCGGCTCAGCTCCCCTGGGAGGTGCTGGCAAAGGTCACAAACCGCATCGTCAACGAAGTCCCCGGCGTCAACCGCGTCCTGTACGATTGCACGACTAAGCCCCCGGCGACGATTGAATTCGAATAGTAGAGAGTATATTATTTTGATAAATATCCTTGACTTTATGCAGAATCGGTATATTTAGGAAAGTATTTGTTGCCATGTACAAGTACAAATTTAATATAAAGGGAGGAGTTCTATGGATAATTTAAGAAATATTGTACTTTTAATCGATGCAGACAATACCCAATTATCAAAGATTGGAAACGTGATACAAGAAGTTTCTACCCATGGGCGTATAGTAGTCAAAAGAGCATATGGAAATTGGAAGAAAGAGACCTTAAAAAACTGGGAAAATGAATTAAAACGATTAGCAATTAAAGCTGAACAACAGTTTGATTATGTGTCGGGTAAAAATGCGACAGATATGGCGTTAGTAATCGATGCAATCAATTTGTTGCATAAGGAAATCTATGACGCTTTTGTGATTGTAGCAAGCGATAGCGATTATACTCCGCTTGCGATAAATTTGCATGAATCGGGAGTATATGTAATAGGAGTAGGAGAAAAGAAAACGCCAGAATCTTTTAGAAATAGTTGTGATGAGTTTGTTTTCCTAGAGAATATTGCTGGAGAAAAAGAATTATCAACTATTCAAGTACAAGATAATTTAGATGGTAAGACAGAGAGCGGAGACACTGAAGATGAAGAAAAAAACGAAAGTATAGATATTATACATAATTTACTTAAGATTGCATTCGATAAGTATCAAGATGATGAAGGATATGTTACTGTAAGTTCTGCTGGATCATTTATAAAACGGGCAAAGCCTGATTTTGATGTCAGAACATTTGGATATATAAAATTAACAGATTTGCTAGGAGCTTTTCCAAAAAAATATGAAATAAAAAGGGATCCTGGAAAGGGAAAGGCTGCTATTGTTGCATATAAATGCAAAAACAATGGCAAAAGAAAATCAGTAAGTCATAATAAATGATGTAATTGATGTAAAAATGGGCGTGTATTTGTACAAAACCTAAACAAAAACAGTTAAGAACGATAAAGAACACGCCGGGTTCGAGTGACGATTGTTTTTCGCGTGGTATCATAAATGACAGTTAGTTTATATAACTGTCAGCAATGGCTTAGCTGGGTTCCTATTTTGCAAAATCTGATAGAAATTTTATACTCAAGCGAAAAAGAGAGAAATCTGTATGGGATTGATCGAAATAGCCAGTAACAATTCTGTTTGGCGGGGAATGGATTATTATAAAAACAAAAAAGTCGTTTCATGGAAAATCCTTGAAAAAGGCGTTTATGAGGGAATAGTTTCTGGCAACGAAGATAATGTGTATACAGTACATATCAAAATACAGGACACCCAAGAAAATCTTTTTGCAATTTCCCCTTTGCGGAGGGAAGGCGTGTTGTGTGCAAGCATATGATAGCGCTGTATTTTACGGCAGAGCCTGAAGCTGCGGAGAATTTTCTAAAGGAAGTGGAAGAGTGGGAGGCTGAGGAGGAAGAGCGGGAGCGTCAACATTATAAAAAACGGAGAAGGTATGTAAACAGCCTTTATAAAAGGGAGCTTCAGAAACAATTGCTCAATGCGATGGTGCAGCTTGAGGAAAGGGGAGATTATTGGTAGCAGTTAAGGAAAGGGATAGGTAGATTTGTTCAATTTCATTTTACAATCTACCTTTGATAAGAGGATCATTTGTGTTATGAAAAATGCAATTTGGACGAGGGATGAAATGATATTGGTGCTTAATCTGTATCTTAAAATGCCATTTGGAAAGATGCACAAAGGAAATCAAGATGTTATTAGAATGGCACAAATGATTGGGCGAACACCGGACGCAGTCGCATTCCGTCTTGCTAATTACGCTTCTTACGATCCTCAACTCAAGCAAAGGGGAGTTTCGGGGATGTCCCATGGAGGGAAAAATGTGGGGAAATGCTGGGAAGAGTTTTTCAACGACCGTGAGAAACTTCTTTTTGAAAGCGAACGCATATTAGCAAAATATGAAAATACATCTGTTGAAAAGAAATATGAAGAAGAATTAAAAGAAATTTCAGAAGATATAACTGGTGAAACAAGGATTATGCAGATCAAGACACGAGTGAATCAATTCGTATTCCGTCAGATTGTACTTGCAAACTATGAATGCAAGTGCGCTATCACAGGTATTGACATTCCAGAATTGCTTGTGGCTAGTCATATAGTTCCGTGGGCAGAAAATAAAAAAGAGCGACTTAATCCAGAAAATGGAATATGTTTATCATCGCTTTTTGATAAGGCGTTTGATCGGGGGCTTATAGGATTCGATGAAGATCGAAAGGTCATTTTTTCCACATCGTTGCTAAATAACATGGATAAGGCGTATTATGATGAATATTTTCGCCCCATTTACCAAAGACCATTAGCTGATACAAAAAAATATACTGCTAATAGAGATTTTTTGAAATGGCATCGTGACCATATATTTAACAAGTGAGGTATTTGAATGAATATGGAAACAAAATTTAAGATTGGAGATACAATTTACTGGTATTGCGATATGGATCAAAAGGTGCACGAAGCAGAAGTGTCATTCGTGAATTACGCAGGGGCGGGGTATCCTGATATTAGCTATGAGGTTGAATGTGTCTGTTGTGGTGAGAAGATGAGATTATTCGTAGATGAAGAAGATGCTTTTGAAACGGACTTGTCCGTGACTTGAACAGACTGGAATCCCTAAAAGAACAGTGAAGATCAGTTGGCAGGATGATTTTGAAACAGAAAGTTGTTTTACATACTACGAAAGTAAAAACGAATTGAGAATTACGTGGTTTGGAAGAGAATTCCCATTTTTAAGGCCTGAGCAGACAGGGGCGTTATTTGTATTTACCCAACAGACGAAGGTTAATTGCAGCGGTTATTTTCTGGAAATAGATGAAGAAATAGAAGAATTTCTTGATAACTTTGGAATCAGCCCCACAGAAACAAACAGTCTTATTGGTAAGGGATAATGTCGTCAGAATGGAGTTACGGGACAAAGGAATTAAGTGTCTTATTGTGTGGGAGTGTACAGCCAAGAGAATGAAAAGAAATCAAGTGGATTGCGAAAAATATCTGAAATTTGTAGAGGATTGTTTCAAAACAAAAGAGTTACTTTTGGAAATGTGAATGCATTGGAGCAAGATATGTCAATAAGTGATTATTCTCAACATTTTGTTCAAATTTAGGAATGATAATTTCCCTGTAGTATAGGCTTGTTGTGGTGACTCAACTCTATCAAAGGATTCGCTGTGAGTCTTTTGTTTGGTCAACTACATTTTACAATCTATCAAGTGAAAAAATCCTCGCAGGTCTTAAAATTCAGGGCTGGCGGGGATTTTTAGGTAGCGGTGGGGACAGATTTTTGTGATCGTTAAACGTCGTTGTCCACGATAGGGAGAGCGTATTTTTGTTGAGAGTGCTGGGGGAAACTGGTGAGGATTTTTCCGCAGGTAAAAATTGTCAGGTAAGATAGCAAGGATTAGTTGCAGATGATTTTAGTATGGTCGGTTCCTTTTCAGCAAAATATGATAAAAGGGTGGTATAATAAAACTCAATAGGGATAACCAGGTAAATGACACATACCGTATACAGAGGGAGGTTATGAAGAAATTGGAGTTCGTTGAGTTTTCCGCCGCCGATGTGATAGATAAGGCGCCTTATTTTTCCCTGCGGCCCAACAAGGGAAGTTACAGCGTTTCCATAATGGGGTATCTGTACAATTCCTATTATCCGCTGAAGTATGCCTGCCTGGAGGATGGGCTGCTGCTTACCTACACCCACCGGGGGGAGATGGGGGCGTTCCTGCCTTACTGCCGGGAGGAAAAACTGCCGGAATATTTCCGCGTCCTGGAGAATTATTTCAACCGGGAGCTGAAGCGGCCGCTGTTGGTGGCGCTGGCTGATGAGGAGGGCTATGAAATTCTTCGGGCGGCTGGGCGCCTTGATGGGTATGATTGCCGGGAGGAGCCCCAGTACAGCGATTACATCTATGAGGGGGAGTCCCTGAGGACCCTTGCGGGGAGAAAGTTCAGCAAGAAGCGCAATCACATAAACAAGTTCCTGCAGCTCTTTGCCGGTCACTGGGAATACCGGCGGCTGTTCTATCAGGATTCGGAGTCGGTGGCTGGGCTGCTCGATTTCTGGATGAAGAGCATCATTCCTGAGTTTGAAGGAAATGACGTCATGGAGCCGGAACATTATCCGGAGGATGTGCGGGAGACGATCGTGGAATATATCGGAGTGAGAAATGTCCTGAAGAGTGAAGCGCTGATGGAACATCTGCACGTGGGGGGGATTTTTTTGTATGGGGAGCTGAAGGCTTTTGCCATCGGGGATTACAATCCCTTGGACAAGCTGGCGGTGGTAAATGTGGAAAAGGCAGACGACAGTATCCCGGGGATTTATCAGATCATCAACCGGGAGTTTATCGTCCATGAATTTCCTGAGGCATTGCTGGTAAACCGGGAGGATGACGCGGGGCAGGAGAATCTGCGCAAGGCGAAGCTTTCTTATTTTCCGTTGATGCAGGAGAAAAAGTATACCCTGCGGCAGGGAAGTTTATGAGTGAGACGGTAAGATTTTTGCCGGCTGAGGAATACAGCAGGACATTGCCCCTCTTTGTGGAGTGCTTCGGCGAGGACAGGGATTTCTGCCGGACGTATTATGGAGATAGAGGCAGAGGGGCGGTATACAGCGGCCGGGTAGCAGTGCTGGAGGATGAGGGAGAGATCCTCTCCATGGTTCATGTGAGAAATATGACAATGGATTTTCCGCCGGAGGTGGCGGCGGATGTAGAGAGGTATGTCCTTCCCCGGCTGAAGGTGGAGCCGCTGGCAAAAATTTCCTTCGGGTATCTGCTGTGTATCGGAACTGCCGAACGACAGCGGGGCCGGGGCTATATGGACAGAGTGATGTCCTTTGTGGAGGATAAGCTCAGGCAGGAGGGCTGTCAGTTTTCCCTTTTGATCGCTGTGGATAAGGCCATATATGAACAGCGGGGTTATCGCTATCACTTTCCGTTGTCAGCTGGGGCGCGGGAGCTGCTTTTTGCTGATGAAGGACTGACAGAAGGGACGGTAAAATTCCTCTAGGAATTTTACCGTCCCTTCTGTCGTGATATATGGAGTGAAATTATTTCTTTATGTCGATGAGGCCGCCGACGATGGTGGAGGCGGAGCGGGGGGAAACCAGCGGGCCCACCGGGGCGTGGTGGTGTTTTTTCCGTTTTTTCTTTTCGGCCTCCGGCAAGGCCTGTTCCTCTTCGGCGGTAAGGGGCTTGGCGGCGTATTCATCGGCGGCGACGGCTTCGTCGTGACCGCCTTTCAGCTGGGCAAGGGCGATTTCGTCCTTGGCCTCCTGGGCGGCGGACATATGGCTCATGTATATCCGTTCGGCTTCCATGCGGCTTTTGGCGGCTTCCATCTGTTGGCGGAGCATTTCCCTTTCCTGCATGGCAGCCACGATTTTCCGATAGTTCTCCGGACTCTTTTCCCGCAGGAAGTCCAGCTCTTCCTGGGTGAGCTTTTTTCCCGCTTTTGCCTTGTCCAGGATCTTCTGGAGTTTTTCCGCGTCGGGGTCTTTGTCCTTACCGGTTTGAGACAGGCCCTTCATATAGCTGGCGGTGTGCTGGGCGGGGCTCTTTTTTTCGGCCGTGCTCAGGCCGCAGGTGGTGTTGGCAAACATGGTGCCGCGGCTGCCAAAAATGCTGCCGATTGGGTTAATCTTCATGGCTTTTACCTCCTTGGAAAACGGGATACCTCATCCCGGAAACAATCCTTTACATGGTTATCGTAAGCTGTAAGCAATAACTTAAAAGCGGCGGCGTTTTGGTCGTTGCAAAAAGCCGCAAGGCGGGGGTGATGGATTAGCTGAGAGGTTTGTTATCTGTCAGCGACCCTGACAGCTCTCCCGGAGGGAATCAATCCGGTGATAACTTTATTCTCTCCCAAAGGATTCGCCGTGAATTTTTTATCTGATTGAGTTCATTTTACAATTTGCCTTAAAAATTTTATGGTAAATTTTGCTAATTGATGATAGAATACGGGTGTAGTGTTTTTGCGATTGGACGGAATCCCGTTAGCAGATACAAGCTTGGCAATTGGAGGGGTTTTTGTGTTTGACGGTTTGGGTAGTGTGAGCCGTGTCGGCAGCATTGTTTCTGATGAGTATGATGTGCCGGCAAAGATTAAGGTTATCGGTGTCGGCGGCGGCGGCGGCAATGCCGTCAACCGAATGATAGAGGCAAATGTCCGGGGCGTTGAGTTCATCGCAATGAATACTGATGCTCAGGCGCTGGAGAAGTCGGCGGCTCCCGTCCACATGCAGATCGGTGTGAAGCGCACCCGGGGCCTGGGGGCAGGCTCGCTGCCAAACGTTGGCGAGGAGTCCGCCAATGAGAGCCGCGACGATATTCTGGAGGCGGTAAGCGGCGCCGATATGGTGTTCATTACGGCCGGGATGGGCGGCGGCACCGGTACCGGCGCGGCGGCGGTGGTGGCGGAGTGCGCCCGGGAGAAGGGGGCGCTGACGGTGGCGGTCGTCACCCGCCCCTTCGGTTTTGAAGGAAAAAGCCGCCAGAAGAAGGCTGAGCTGGGTCTGGTTAAGCTCCGCCAGCACGTGGATACGATCCTCGTTATCCCCAATGACCGGATCCTTCAGGTGGTAGATAAGAAAACTTCCCTTACCGAAGCGTTCCGCATTGCCGACGATGTACTCCGTCAGGGGGTACAGGGGATCACTGATACCATCGCCACTGACGGTCTGGTAAATCTGGATTTTGCCGATGTAAAGAATATAATGAGCGATGCCGGTTCCGCCCTGATGGGTATCGGGGAGGGCTCCGGCGAAAATGCCCCTATTATCGCGGCGAAAAATGCCATTGATTCCCCGCTGCTGGAAACCACAATTGATGGAGCCCGGGGCGTGCTTATCAATGTTACCGGTTCCTCCGAGAACCTTTCTATTTTTGAAGTTAATGAGGCGATGGGGATAATTGCCGAGGCGGCAGACCCCGAAGCAAACATCATCTTTGGAGCCAGGATTGATGACTCTATGGGGGATATCGTCCGGGTCACCGTGGTGGCGACGGGCTTTGATCATGTTCCGCCGGGAAACAGTGTGCCGCAGGATGTGTATCCGGCGATGGCGCCGGCTGACCAGCCGGCTGCTCCGGTACAGCCGGAGGCCCAGGCGGCGCAGCCCCAGCCGCAGGCTCCCCAGCAGCCCATCATGAATTTCCAAAACAGTATCAGCATTCCGGACTGGCTACATAAGAAGTAAAGGGACAAGGCGGCTTAGCAGGCTTTCTGTGAAGGAGGCAGCGAAGGTGGCGGATGACCAACCTCTCGGCTTGGTTATCACCCCACCGGCCTGACGGCCACCTCTCTTGGCAGGGAGGCGCTGCCGTTATAATAAAGTGCATAGTGAGGCGGGACGCTTCGGCGTCCCGTGATTTTTTAGAAACAGCGGTGATTTGATCCATGAATATATTTGTGGTACTGGCTTTGGCAATGGGAATCATTCTGATATTGCTGAAGCGGAAGGTTCCTATCGGTCCGGCGATTCTCACAGGCGGTCTGTTTATCTGGGCCGTAAAGGCGCCGGAGGTTCATTATCTGCTTACAGCGGCGAAGGAAACTGTAACGATGCGGCGGACGTTTGACCTGATTGCGGCCCTGTACCTGGTCATGTGTCTGGAGATCGAGCTTAGGACCAGCGGCTGCCTTGACGGTATGGTAAAGGCCCTGCACCGGATTTTTTCCAGCGCCCGGGTGACTCTGGCGATTATGCCGGCCTTCCTCGGTATGCTTCCCTCTCTGGGAGGAGCACGGTTTTCCGCGCCTATCGTGGAGACTGCGGCAAAGGAGACGAATATTGATGCTGACCATAAGGCGGCGATAAATTTTTGGTTCCGCCACATCTTTGAGTTTTCCAATCCCATTATTCCGGGAATGATAATGGCAGTGAGCATCGCCGGGCTGCGCTACAGTGATTTCATCCTGCACCTGGGCTGGCTGACGGTCATGGCCTTTGCCTGCGGCTGGTTTGTCCTGATCCGGCCGATTAAGGCTGATTCGGACATTGCGGGGGAGGCCCGGAGCGAGCGGGAACGGCGCCGCTACAACGTAGACCTGCTCCTGTCCCTGTCTCCGGTTATAGTGAATTTCGCTTTGGCGGTTTTCTGCGGGTTCGACGCTTCGGCCGCCATGCTGGCGGTGGTTGTAGGGCTGATACCGGTGCTGTATATGACCGGCCGCCGGATAAATGTGAAGAATGTGTTTGTCGGGGCATTGGATTGGAAGATGCTGCTCAATGTGGCGACGATCCTTTACTTTATCCAGATTTTGACTGCCACCCGGGTGCTGGAGGAAATCGTGGTGGCTTTCCGGGCTTCGCCTCTGCCGGTGCCGGTAATCGTCGCGGGGGTTTCCTTTATCATCGGGGTGCTGACGGGGATGAGCCAGGGCCATGTGGCCATCATCATGCCCATCGTGGCGGCGTTGGAGCCGGGGAGCCTGAATCTGGCCGGTATCGCCATGGCCTTTGGCATTGCGGGGCAGATGCTGACTCCGACTCATATGTGCCTGCTGGTAACGATTGATTACTTCAGGTCGGACTTTTTCAAGACCTTAAAGCCGATATTGATTTTGGAAATAATGCTGCTGTCGGCCTTCTCGGTATATACTTTCTTTACCTACTAAAAAAAGAAAAACCTGGTCTCGCTGGAGATCAGGTTTTTTTGATGCGTAATTTTTGGGCCGGAAGAAATGAATCGATCTTCACCAGTGGTATTTTTCGCCCCGGTTTATTTTGCAGGCCCGGTATAGCTGCTCTATGAGGAGCAGTCGGATCATCTGGTGGGTAAAGGTGAGGCGGGAGAAGGAGAGGCAGTCGCCGACGGAACGCAGCTCATCAGAAACACCGAAGGGACCGCCGATGATGAAGCAGAAATGGCTGCTGCCAGCGGTTTGAAGTCCGGCCAGCTTGGCGGCCAGCTCCTCGCTGGATATTTCCTTTCCGTGAAGGTCCAGCAGGAAGGTACAGGCTCCGCCGGGGATCCGCTTCAGGAGACGTTTGCCTTCTTCCTTTACCGCCGCCTGCCGCTGGGACTCCGATGGGCTGTCGGGGGTCTTTTCCTCGGGCAGCTCGATAAATTCCAGCCTGGCGCGGGGTAAAAGCCGCTTCCTGTACTCGTCGATGGCGGCGTTGATGTACGGCTCCTTGATTTTGCCGATAGCCAGGACGGTGATTTTAATCATTTCTCGGGATCTCTTCCAGCTTTGCTTCCAGCTCCAGCTTGTTTCCATTCCGGTCAATGGTGATTTTTATGATATCCCCTACCTTGTGCTCGGAAATGGCGTTGCGGAGATCGGTGAAGGTGTCGGTAGCCGTTCCGTCGATGGAGAGGATCAGGTCGCCATGCTGGATACCGGCCAGGTCGGCGGGGCCCCGGAGGGTGACAGCCTGGACGTACACGCCGTGCTCGGCATTCAGGCGGTAGCCCTGACGGGCGGCGGAGGCCTTATCGAAGACCGATACCCCCAGGTAGGGGCGGATCACATAGCCCTTGTCCAGCAGCTGGCCGATGATTTCCTGAACGGTGTTGATGGGGATGGCAAAGCCCATGCCTTCCACGCCGCTGGCGGCCATTTTGGCGCTGTTTATGCCGATGACTTCGCCGTCGGCATTCACCAGGGCGCCGCCGGAATTACCGGGGCTGATGGCGGCGTCGGTCTGAATGAGCTTCAGCCGTTTGTCGCTTATATCGAGGGTGCGGTTCAGGGCGCTGATAACGCCGGTGGTGACGCTGCCCTGAAATTCAAGTCCCAGGGGGTTGCCGATGGCGATGGCCGGTTCACCCACCACGATTTCGTCACTGTTGCCGAAGGGGGCGGCAGTGAGGTCTTTGGCGTCGATCTTTACCACGGCAATATCCGTGAGGGGGTCGGCGCCGATGAGCTTGCCGTTTACGGTGCGGCCGTCAGACAGGGAGACGATTATTTCTTTGGCGCCGTCTATAACGTGGTTGTTGGTGACGATGTACCCGTCAGCCTTGAAGATAACGCCGGAGCCTACTCCCTGCTCCACCTGGATCTGATTGTTGAACCAGTCCCGGGCGACGGCCTTGTTGGTGATGCCCACTACCGCCGGGCCAACGGCGCGGGCGGCGCGGACTACGGGGGTATCCCGGGCCGGGGAGAGCTTTGCCCCGGAACCGGTGGTGACGGCCTGCTGAGGAGCGGCCACGGCGTCCTTCGGGGTGCCGGAGAGGGTGCAGCCGGCGGCGAAGGCGGCGAAGCCTACCAGAAGGCCGCAGATGGCGGTGCGAAGCTGATGGGAACGGTTTTTTCGGCTAAAACTCATAATTATCGCTCCTTAAACTGTTTCGGATATATTGAAATAAAATAATTTGCCTCAGGTAGTAACGGTGGCTCCTTCACCCTGATTCAGCACGGTAATATTGAAGCTGGTCGGGATCATGCCCGCCTCGCTGATGACTGCTTCCACCGTTTGGCGGGCCAGCAGGGGGCGGTTGTTTTCTTCTGACATATGGCCCAGGACAACATGGTCAGGGCGTTTTACCAGGCGGCAGAGAGTATCTCCGGCCGTCCGGTTGTCCAGATGGCCCCGGGGGGAGAGTATCCGGCGCTTCAGAGTTTGAGGGTAGCTTCCTTTTTGCAGGAGCTGGCGGTCGTGGTTTGCCTCCAACAGGAGAACGTCGGCATCGGCAATGCTAGAGAGGACGCTGTTGGTCACAATGCCCAGGTCAGTGGCCAGAGAGAATTTTTCTCCGCAGGACACGGAGAAGCCGATGGGGTCAGCGGCGTCATGGGAGGTGGGGAAGGCTTCCACAGTAACGTCCCCGATGGTTACCTTATCAAAAAGAGGGGAAAAGGCGTCGCCGATATTGGGACATATCCGGCTGATGGCGGTCATTGTTTTGGGCCGGGTATACACCGGCATGGGATGGTGGTTCAGCATTGTCCGGAGGCCGGTGGTGTGGTCGGTATGCTCATGGGTAATGAGGATCCCGTCCAGATCATCCGGGGGGAGTCCCAGGGGTAGGATAGCCGTCCTGATCCGCTTGCAGCTGATGCCGCAGTCCAGGAGGAGGCGGACGCTGCCGATTTCCAGCAGGGAGCAGTTTCCGCTGCTGCCGCTGGCGATTACTGTAAGGCGCATATACTTCTCCGCGATTTATGTTAAGGTTTGGGGATGGAAATAGCCTGTAGATTGAGTTATATTTTTATTAAAGGGATATGGTGTCAGGCAGGGGCTGTGAAAAATGATCGCTCATTTATCACAGCCCCTGCATCAGGTCTGATTTATCCGGGTGGTGGATGTAGTCGATAATGCCTTCAATGGGAGAGCCGGGGGCGATATTGAAGGGGCCTGCTTTCAGCCTGGTAAATCCCAGGGGCTTTTTCTCGTCGTAGGTAAACATCTGGACATTGTCAAAGCCGTATGTTTTTTTTGAAGGATGAAAGCGCATGGAGTAAAGGAGGATTCGGTTTTTGTCCGCCTGGATTATAGCGACCTTGGCATAGATGAGCTCCTTTGTGACGGAGGCGGAATTCATGTCTACATAGTAGCCGGTAGCTTCTTTGGCGTCCACAAAGCGCAGGTCAGCCTCGTAGAGAGCCTGGGGAAGCATGGCAAAGGCGGTGGAGGGCAGAGGGACTGCCCACAGGAGAAGGAGGAGAACCGATAGATGATATAGCTTTTTCGCTGGAGACACCTCCCTGCAATCATAACTCCGGGAAATACATTCCGACAGAAACGCGTTCTCATTCGACTATCCATGCAACAGTTTTTTCAAGGATGTATTTCAAGATAAAGTTTCCATAATGTATTCTTCAATCCACGGGAGATATTATAATGCCACTTCCACGGAAATTGCAAGGCAATTTCCGCCGGCTCCTTGTCAGTGAGGCAAATTCCAGTTAAAATGTCAGATGAAACTGCTTGTCATGAAAGGGTGACTGATATGTCAGAGAGAGATAAGTCCGCCGAAAATCTGACTCTGCTGGGAAGTCGGGGGGCTAAGTACGCCTTTGAATACGACCCGTCGGTGCTGGAGACTTTTCAGAACCGCCATCCCGACCGGGATTACTGGGTGAAGTTCAACTGCCCGGAGTTTACGAGCCTTTGCCCCATCACGGGACAGCCTGATTTTGCCGCCATATATATTTCCTATATCCCCGAGGAGCGCATGGTGGAGAGCAAGTCCCTGAAGCTGTATCTTTTCAGCTTCCGCAATCACGGCGATTTCCATGAAGATGTGGTGAACATTATCATGAAGGACCTGATAAAGCTGATGGAGCCCCGCTATATTGAGGTGTGGGGAAAGTTCCTGCCCCGAGGGGGCATTTCCATTGATCCCTATACAAATTATGGCAAACCGGGGACGAAATTTGAAAAGCTGGCCTGGGACAGGCTGGCGATGCACGATGCCAACGGGCCGGAGAAAGTGGACAACCGATGAGGAGGAGGTAAATATGCTTCAGATTTACACCGGCGGCGGGAAGGGAAAAACCACCGCGGCCATCGGCCTGGCCGTCCGGATGCTGGGAGCGGGCCGCCGGGTCTACATTATGCAGTTTATGAAGAGCCTGGCCTACAGTGAACAGAAGGCGCTGCAGGGCTTTGCGCCCCAGCTTATCCTGAAAACTACCGGCAAGCCTTTCTTCATCGCGGCGGAGGGAATGCTCAGCGAGGAGGAAAAGAAAGCCTGGGGAGAGGATGTGGTGATCTTCCCCCCGGGGGAGCCGCCCTCCGACTATGTGGCCATGGTGGAGGCAGGGCTGAAGGAGGCCCGGGAAGCTGTCGCCCGGGAGAAATTCGGGCTGGTGATCCTTGATGAGCTGAATGTTTCCCTGTTCTTTGGACTGGCCCGGCGGGAGAGCGTGGAAGCCTTCATCGACAGCCTGCCGGCGGACACGGAGCTGGTGATTACCGGCCGGAACGCTCCGGACTGGCTGGTGGAGCGGGCTGATCTGGTGACGGAGATGAAGGAGATAAAGCACTACTATACAAAAGGCGTGGCGGCCCGCCGGGGAGTAGAAAACTGAGATTGTCCTCCCCCTTGAACTGAACCGGGGCCTGATATTTTAGCGGATGTTCCCGACAGGGGCGACGGGCGGGAATATGGGGATTAGATATTGCAGGTTTGGATTTTCCATGCTATCATGTAGCTGATTATATGATGGGTTGCAGATATTTGATTCCACTAACGAGGGGAATTTATATAACATGGAAAGACTTGTAATAAACGGCGGGAAACGGCTGGAGGGCCGGGTGAAAATCTCCGGGGCAAAGAACGCCGTCCTGCCGATTATCGCCGCGACTTTGCTGGGAAAGGGACAGCCAAGCCGCCTGGAAGAGGTCCCGAACCTGGAGGATGTACATACAATTTCCCGGGTGGTTGAGGCAATGGGCATCAAAACTCAGTTCAATGAGGAGGAACACACCCTTACCATTGATGCCACTGAACTCAACTGCTGGGAGGCTCCCTATGAGCTGGTGCGGAAGATGCGGGCTTCGTTTCTTATCATGGGACCGCTGCTGGCCCGTTTGGGCCATTCCCGGATTTCCCTGCCGGGGGGCTGCGCTATCGGCACCCGTCCCATCGATTTGCATTTGAAGGGGTTTGAAGCCTTGGGGGCAAGGATCGAGATCGGCCACGGTTTCATTGACGCTTCTGCGCCGAATGGGCTGAAGGGCGCCCGGATCTACCTTGATTTCCCCAGCGTTGGCGCTACCGAGAATATCATGATGGCGGCGTCTCTGGCCGAGGGAACCACCATTTTGGAAAACCCGGCCCAGGAGCCGGAGATCATCGACCTGGCCAATTTTTTGAATGTAATGGGGGCGAAGATTCGGGGCGCCGGTACCAACCTCATCAAGATCGAGGGGGTGAACCAGCTGAAGGGGGCTGTTTATACGGTCATTCCCGATCGAATTGAGGCAGGAACCTACATGGTGGCGGCGGCCATGACCGGCGGTGACGTCTATATCGAAAATGCTATCTGCGAGCATCTGAAGCCGGTAGTTGCCAAGCTGAAGGAAGCGGGAGCCATCATTGAAGAGGATGTGGATGTGGTCCGGGTGCGGGCGGACAGGCGCCTGAAGGCGGTGGATATCAAGACGATGCCCTATCCGGGATTTCCCACTGATATGCAGGCTCAGTTCATGGCGATGCTGACGGTGTCCGAAGGGGTAGGCATGGTAACGGAGACGGTTTTTGAGAACCGATTCCGAATTGTGCCCGAGCTTGTGAAAATGGGGGCCGATATCCGGGTACGGGGAAAATGTGCCTGCATCCGGGGCGGCCTCCTTGGTGGAGGGAGTGGATTCTCTGGCGGGCTGCCAAGTGAAGGCAACTGATTTGCGGGCCGGGGCCGCCATGGTTTTGGCGGGGTTGGTCGCCAAGGGGATTACTCAGGTGGGCTATATCCATCATATTGACCGGGGCTATGACCGGCTGGTGGAAAAGCTGGTGGGTCTGGGTGCAGATATCCGGCGAGTGACTGATTAGAGGCTTACGGGATTTTCGGGTGGCAGGGGATTTAGCCTGCCGCTTTGTGTGGATAAACGCGTCCCGGTGGAGGGCGCGTATAGGGGAAAATAAAAGGGCTCCTGCCGTTTTGGGCAGGAGCCCTTTGCTGTCCTATATTTTTATCAGTTCCTTCAGGGGAAGGGTGACGAGCAGTTCAGAGTCGTGGTTTTTTGTGATGGCGGAGGCTGGATAAATGACGGTGAGATTGTCCCCGTCAATATACCAGCCGTCCTCTACGGTTCCGGTGCAGAAGTCGTAAACGTGACTGTTGTAATCGGGAGCAAGATTGTCCTTGTAGGGAGAAGCTACAAGGTACCGCTGGACGTACACGGCAATTTTATCGGCGACAGCCTTATCTCCGCCAAAGGCATCCGCCAGGGACAGGCGGCGGCCGGTGGCGGCGTCGAAGGTGGCGGCGTAGGTAGTGACGTTTCTCTGGCCGATAATAGAGGAGATTTCTTTTGTGACAAGAGAAGCGGTTTTCCTGAGGGGAGACCGGAAAAGCTCAGTAGTCATGGAGTAGCTGCTGCCGGAGCTTTGAAGGCTTTTTCCTCCGGCGGAGGGGCTGTTCCGACTGCCGGATTTTCCAAAGCTGTCATTTTCTCCAGCCCCGGCTTTCCAGGCCTCGTAGATGAGGTTCATATCGGTTTCCAGAGATTTGCACCGCTGGAGGAAGCGGCGGTGCTTCATATTCAGATAAAGGGCGCTGACCTGGGCCAGGGGATCATTTTCCTTTATTTCCGGCGGGGAAAAGGCGCAGGTAGAGATCAGGGAGCCGTCGGCGGAGTATATGTTCACCGAGTCCGTGACGGTGGCGGCGCAGGCCGCTGAGGTGTACAGCAGGGCGGCGGCGATAAGCGGCAGTATTTTTCCAGGAGTTTTCATGACAGCCTTCTCATTTCCAGGGTTTATATTCCTTCGGGGTAAGGCCCAACTGGCGGAGCAGAGCGCCAAGGTGGGCGGTTATCTGCTGGTCCGTGGTGACTGCTCCGCTGTAAAAGGTGAGCATGGGAGGGACGATTGACGCTCCGGCTTCCTTGCAGGCCAGAAGATTTTTCAGGTGGATGAGGGACAGGGGCGATTCCCGGGGAGAGAGAAGGAGCGGGCGCCCCTCCTTCAGGCAGACGTCGGCGGCCCTGAGCAGGAGATTGCCGCTGAAGCCATTGGTGATACCGGCCAGGGTTTTCATGCTGCAGGGAAGGATTATCATGCCGTCAGTCACAAAAGAACCGCTGGCGATGGGGGCGGTGAAGTCGTCGATGTCATAGCTGAAGTCCGCCAGAGAGCGGAGATTTTCTACGGTTAAATCCGTTTCGTTCCTGAGGGTGAGCAGGGAGCTGCCCGTCATTACGAGATGGGTTTCTATCCGGGGAAATTCCTTCAGGGTTTCCAGCAGACGGCAGCCCATGATGACCCCGGAGGCTCCGGTAATGCCGATAATTATTCGTTTTTTTTCGTCAGTCATGGCAAGCTTCCTTTCGATTCTTTCATATTGTAACTGCCAAAGGGGATAAAAGCAATATTGTTTGACCCTGATTTCTATTGCCAAAGCTTATTTTTTGTAATATAGTAATAGGCGGACGTTGGTCTGTAATTTCGAAGTAGTTGGAAGGTTTTGGGAAATGTTTGGCATGAATATGGATATCGGCGTGGATTTGGGGACGGCAAATGTTCTCGTCTACGTTCGGGGTAAAGGTATAGTCCTCCGGGAGCCTTCGGTAGTGGCTATTAACCGGGATACGAAGGAAATTCTTGCCGTTGGCGATGAGGCAAAGCGGATGATCGGCCGCACCCCAGGCAGCATTCAGGCAATCCGTCCACTGCAGGATGGCGTTATCGCCGATTATAATATCACCGAGGTCATGCTCCGGTATTTTATTGAGCGGGTGGTGAGCCGGCGAATCGTGTTCCGCCCCCGGATTATGATCTGCGTTCCCTCCGGGGTAACCATGGTGGAGCAGCGGGCCGTTCAGGAGGCTGCCGAACAGGCAGGGGCCCGGCACACTCAGCTCATCGAGGAGCCGATGGCGGCCGCTATCGGCGCCGGTTTGCCGGTGAGTGACGCTACCGGGTCAATGGTGGTGGATATTGGGGGCGGCACTACTGACATCGCCGTCATCAGCCTGGGGGGCATTGTCACGAAAGCCAGCCTCCGGGTGGCCGGGGATAAATTTGACGAGGCCATTATGAGCTATATCCGCCGGGTGCACAGCGTCCTCATCGGCGAGCGCACCGCCGAGGAGATCAAGTTCAATGTGGCGGCGGCGTATCCGGAGGCCAGAAATGCCGTGCTGGAGGTCAAGGGCCGGGATCTGCTCACCGGTCTGCCGAGGATATTACAGGTGACAACCGCTCAGGCCAGCGAGGCGATCTCCGAGCTGGTGCAATCTATCATCGATGAGGTCAGGAGCGTCCTGGAGAAAACTCCCCCGGAGCTGGCCAGCGATATTGCAGAAAGGGGTATCGTTCTCACCGGCGGCGGCGCGCTGCTCTACGGCCTGGATAAGCGGATAGCCTATGAAACCAGGGTGCCGGTATTCGTGGCGGAGGATCCTCTTTCCTGCGTGGCCATCGGTACAGGTAAGGCCCTTGAATACATGGGGCAGATGGATGATGGCGTTCCCATTTCCCTCTGCCTTAAGCATAGATGAAGATATATTTAATCTGTTTTTAATTTCGAGGTGGGATAATATGTGGCGTGGATTGTATACAGCGGGCATTGGCATGATGACCCAGATGAACCGCACGTCGGTTATTGCCAATAATCTGGCAAATGCGGCGACATCAGGCTTCAAGCGGGACAGAGTTGTAGATGAGGAGTTTGGCCCGATGCTTATCCGCAGGATCAATGACGGTGATCCCAATGGGGATATCACCCGGATAAAGCAGTTCCACGTGGGGGATACCATTCCCCCGGTGGTAGGAGATCTCGGTCTGGGGGCCAGGACAGCCGAAATCGTCACCGATTTGAGTCAGGGGAGCATGCAGGATACGGGCAATCAGCTGGATCTGGCGATTGCCGGCAGCGGCTTCTTCGCGGTGGCTACCCCTCAGGGGGTGCGCTATACCCGGGACGGCAGCTTCATCCGGGCGGCAAACGGGGATATTACGAACCATCGGGGCGAAAGGGTCCTGAACCGGCAGGGCCGGGCGATAAATATTCCTGAAGAGGCCGTGCGGATTGCGG
>CAJTSO010000015.1:0-23472 GCA_910579115.1 uncultured Selenomonadaceae bacterium | reverse complement strand
TGATGGGACGGTTTTTGCCGACGGGGAGGAGCTTGGTACCCTTCAGCTGGTAGAATTTGACGACCCCAGAGCGGCGGTAAAGGAAGGGGATAATCACTATGTGGCCAGACCCGGCGCAAGACCGCAGCAGGCTACCGGCTCCGTGGAGCAGGGGGTTCTGGAAATGTCGAATGCCAACGTCATCAACGAGATGGTGGAGTTGATTGACAACTACCGCATATACGAGGCAAATTCCCGGGCGGTAACCACCCAGGATACAATGCTTGACCACTCGGTAAATCAGGTGGGCAGGTTGTAAGAAGAACGGCTGTAGCAGCCTTTTAGGGCAGGCTTGATATTATCAGAAAATAGATAATCGAAGGATTCAAAATAATAAAAGAGATTTTGATAGAACTAAAGGAGTTTTGTATCATGATGAGATCGCTGTGGTCAGCCGCCTCCGGTATGAAGGCTCAGCAGACCAACATGGATGTTGTAGCTCATAATCTGGCAAACGTTAATACCTTCGGCAATAAGAAGGTCCGGGCAGAGTTCCAGGATCTTCTCTATCAGACCCTGCGCAATGCCGGAGCCGAAAGCGGAGCGGATTCCCGTTATCCCACGGCCTTGCAGGTGGGTCTCGGCGTAAAGGTGGCGGCCACCCAGAGACTTTTCACCCAGGGCAACCTCCAGTCCACGGAAAATCCGTTGGACGTGGCGATTGAAGGTGAGGGTTTCTTCCGGGTAGAGATGCCGGACGGCACTATTGCCTACACCCGGGACGGCTCCTTCAAGTTGGATGAGCAGCGCCGTCTGGTAACCTCTGACGGTTATCCCCTGGCGGACGGCATCACCATTGATGAGAATGCCCCCCTTGACAGCATCGTCATCGCGGCTGATGGGCAGGTTTCCAATACTCCCGCTGGTGATACGGCGGCTACCGTAGCCGGGCAGATTACCCTGGCGCGGTTTGTAAATCCTGCCGGTCTCCATGCGAGAGGCAAGAACCTCTTTACCGTTACCGACGCTTCCGGCGAGGCATTGGAAGGAAACCCCGGTGAGGACGGAGCCGGTACTCTCGTTCAGAATGTCATTGAGATGTCCAATGTGCAGGTCGTGGAGGAAATGGTCAACATGATCGTTGCCCAGCGTGCCTACGAATCTGATGCAAAGGCGATTACCACCAGTGATTCAATGCTGGAGATTGCCAACGGGCTGAAGCGCTGATAATAGGTCATGGGAGTGGTCAAAGGTCTGGGGTGGCTGGTGGCGCTGGCTTTTTGGTGCCTCCTTGTGGGAGGCAGGGCTGAGGCGGTTGCCGGTACTCCCCTGGCTCCGGTGAGGGAGTCGAAAGCGGTTCTCTCCCATGAGGCCGTGGAAGCGGCGGCCAGAGAGAGGCTTGTGTCAGAGTTGAACGAGGATGGGGAAGGGCGCCGCTACGAAATAGTGACCGTAAGACAGCCGAAGAATATGAAGGTGCCGGCGGGAGAGATCGCCCTGGATGCGGTAGCTCCCAGCGGTATTCGCTACGGCCTTACGGTGCCTGTCTATGTGACGGTGTCCGTAGACGGACAGCCCTATCGCCAGCTTTCCTGCTCCTTTAAGGTAAAGGTCTATGATAAGGTGGCGGTAGCCGCCCGTAATCTCCAGCCCCGGCGGATCCTTCAGGCAAAGGACGTGAAGCTGGAGGAACGGGATGTCAGCCTTACTGCCGCCCATTACCTGACGGATCTGGAGAAAGTTATTGGCCGGGAGCTGAACCGCCTGGTGCGGGAAGGGACGATTTTTACCGCCGGTATGGTGAAAAATCCGGTGATAATGCCCTCTGGGACAATAGTTGTCATCATTTCCCGGTACAACGGTATTGAGATCAGGGCGGAGGGCAAGGCAATGCAGGCGGGCCGCGAGGGTTCTGTTATCAAAGTCCAGAATACAGCTACCCGGAAGGTAATTGATGCCCGGGTAGTGGATGCCGTTACCGTGGAGACCATTAGAAATCATTGAAACGAAGAGGGGGAAAGAATATGAAAGGCTTTCGTTCCCAATACAATAAATTTTGCCTGGCGCTGCTTCTGGCGATAATCATGACAGCGGCGGCAGCCGTGCCGATGGCCGGGGCCAAGTCTCTCTGGAGCGACCATGGACCCGGGAACATTGTTTCTGACCGAAAGGCCCGCAATGTAGGGGATATAGTGACCATCGTCATCAATGAGTCCACTACCCAGAGCACCAACAAGTCCACCTCCAATTCCAAGTCAGGCTCCACCAATCTCAGCGCGGGCATTGGAATTTTTGATTTCCTGCGGGCAGCCAGCGCCAGCGGCAGCGACAGCTTCCAGGCTGACGGTTCGGCCACGGCTTCCAACCGGGTGAACGCCCAGGTTACCGTTACCGTTACCGAAGTGCTGCCCAACGATAATCTGGTAGTGGAGGGTGTCCAGTCCATCTGGCAGGGAAAGAACGAGCATAAAATCACCCTGCGGGGCATTATCCGCCGGGATGATATATCCTCCAACAACACGATCCTCTCTACCAAGGTGGCGGACACCACCATGAGGTTTGACGGCAAGGGCCCCTTGAACGCCAAGCAGCGTCAGGGCATCCTTACCCAGATATTCAACTTCCTTTTCTGATGATTATAACGGCAGCGCCGTTGAAGGTTGACAGGCGGGAATTGCCGGGCAGTTCCCTGAATGTCTGCATTATTGCGGGAGGTCAAATCCCTATGAATGGCAATTTTAGGAAATGCGGCTGGAAGAAGGCTGTGACAGGGGCCCTTGCGGCTTTTGTGCTGCTGACTGCGCCGACAGCCTTTGCAGAGACGGTTCCCGTCAGGATAAAGGATCTGGCAAAGGTACAGGGGGTCCGCTCAAACCAGCTGGTAGGCTACGGGCTGGTGGTGGGCCTGAACGGTACCGGGGACTCTACCAAGTCTACGGAAACCCTCCAGTCGGTAGTAAACATAATGAAGAATTTTGGGATAACCATCAGCCAGAGTTCCCTGAAACCGAAGAATGTGGCGGCGGTAATCGTCACCGCCACCTTACCGCCCTTTGTCCGGGAGGGGGACACTATTGACATCACCGTATCCTCCATGGGTGATGCCAAGAGTATTCAGGGGGGAACCCTTGTTCAAACCCCTCTTCAGGCAGGGGACGGCGTTGTCTACGCGGTGGCCCAGGGGGCAGTTTCCACCGGCGGCTTTACTGCCGGTAACCGCAACAGCGGGGCCCAAAAGAACTTCCCCACAGTGGGGACTTCTCCCAATGGGGCCATTGTTGAGCGGTCAGTGGAGGATGATCTGGGGAATATGAGTACGCTGTCCCTGTCTTTGGCCAAGGCGGATTTTACCACCGCCAGCCGGATCGCCGAGGCGGTAAATTCCCGCTACGGCGGCGTTGCCAGAGCCGCCAATCCCGGACGGATCGATATAACCGTTCCCCCTTACTACCGAAATAACGTGGTATCCTTTGTGGCCACTCTGGAAGAACTGGCTATCAGTCCGGATACGGCGGCGAAGGTGGTCATTAACGAGCGGACCGGAACAATCGTCATGGGCGGCGATATTTCCGTTGGGGATGTGGCTATCACTCAGGGAGGTCTTACGGTGAAGATAAGCTCTGAGGAAGAAGTGATTCAGCCTCCGCCCTTCAGCTATGGCCGTACCGGTCGGGTGAGGAATGAAGAGACAGAGGTAGAAGAAGCTACGGCACAGTCTATCGTCCTGCCCTCAACGGCTGATGTGGAGGATATAGTGGGAGCCCTTAATGCTGTAGGGGCAACCCCCCGGGATATTATCTCCATTCTTCAGGCCATGAAAGCCTCCGGGGCTCTTCATGCGGAGCTGGAAATAATTTAAGAATTTTTAATGGGGAAATGGTTCTTTTTGAGCAGAGCCATTTCCCGATAGGTGTCGATATGATAAATGCAGCTGATATGAATATTTTCCCTTTAGGAGCTAATGGAATTGAGAATAAAAACAATATTGCCCAGCGGGAAATCAACCAGGCGGAATCCTTCAGCCGGGTATTGGAGGCAGCTCAGTCAGTAGAGGATAAAGCGACGGCTGCCACGGCGGATATGGAGATCGCCAAAGCTTTGGCCGAGAGCAAAATGGCCAGGGCTATGGTGAATCCCCAGCCGGAGGCAGGCAGTTCCGCGATGACCGGGGGTAATTCGGCGGAGCTGTTGAATGATTTGGCCAGCGGCACGGCCAGCATTATGGATCGGGCAAACGGAGCCGTGAAAAATGCTGTGGAGGCCCAGCAGCTGCGGAAAGCTCAGGAGCAGAAACGGTACGAGGCAAAGGTAAGGGAAGCCTGCCGGGGGTTCGAGACCATGTTCCTGTCCATGATGTACCGTCAGATGAGGGCCACGGTGCCGGACAATACCCTCTTTGGCAATAGCAACAGTCAGAAAATCTGGCAGTCCATGCTGGACGACTCCCTGATGGAGGAGGTCTCCAAGGCCGGCGGCGTTGGCCTGGCCAACATGATTTATAAACAGCTGACCCTGCGCAAGCAGATTTGACATTGACAGGGGTTTTACCTGTGTAAAGGGAACACTTTTATGAGAAAATTTTTGACATCTATGAGAGCGGCGTCCATCGCGGCTCTTTTCTTTTTCCTGCATATCCTGTTTCTTTTTCCGACGGCCTCTTCGGCAGCAGTTGCCTCCGGAGGAACCGGAAAAAGAATCGCCGTTACCCAGATAAATGCTGTCCGCTTTGGGGCGAATGACCAGCGGGAGAGATTGGTTATCGAGCTGGGACAGATACCGGAATACACCATCAGTCAGGATCTGGAGGGGAGACGGTACATTCTTGAGCTGAAGGGCGTAAGCCGGCGCAAGGGGAAAATGCCTTCGGTCAAGGGCAAGCTTGTCAGGAAAGTAAGCTTCCGGAAGACGGCTGCCAGTCATATAATCACCATTGATCTGAAGGAAGCGGCGGCTCAGGAAATAATCACCCTGAGAAACCCGGCGAGACTGGTGGTGGATTTTTACCCTCTGTCGGAAAAGGACAAGACAGTGATGGTGGCGGCGGGAATCCGCCGCAGCGACTACGTTAAGCGAACCTTGGCTGGCGCTGTCCGCGGCTATATTCTGACCGTTGACCCGGAGCTTTACCGGCTTGACCCGGTGCTGGCCGGAAATGTTGTTCCCGGACGGACCACCGTCAGCGCCATGGCCAGGGAATACGGAGCAGTGGCCGCCATCAACGGCGGCTATTTCGACTGGGACGGAACGATCCTCGGTATGCTTCGCATCGGAGGAAAGCTGGCCGGAACAGGCTATCAGCGAAGGACTGCCGTTGGCTTTAGAAGTGATGGCACCGGAGTAATTGGCCCGGTGGAATACACCGGCCGGGTGACGATCCACTCGGCAATGGTCCCTGTATACGGCGTTAATACCCCAAGGGAGAATAACAGCCTTGTTATCTATAATTCATACCATGGGAAGAAAACGGCCACGGATAAAAACGGCCGGGAATTCACCGTGGTAGATAACAGGGTGACGGACATCCGGCAGAACGACTCTCCAATTCCGGAAAACGGCTATGTAATATCCGTGTCCGGGAAGTGCCGGGACGCCTACAGCCTGGTGCGGAAGGGAGATGCAGTCACCTTCTACGAGTCGGTTTCCACCGGCTCGGCGGCCACGGGGACAGGCAGGGCCGACTGGGGACAGCAGATAATAGACTGGAAAAATATCCCGGATATTCTCGGAGCAGGGCCCCAGCTGGTGGCCGGAGGCAAGGCGGCTGTCACCAAGGAGGAGGAACAGTTTCCGGCGGATATCGCCAAAGGCCGCGCTCCACGGACGGCGATTGGGATAAGGGAGGACGGCTCCTGGCTGCTGGTGGTGGTAGATGGCCGTCAGGCAAATTCCATAGGAATGACCCTGGAGGAGCTGGCGGAGCTCATGGTGAAGTATGGGGCCAAAAGCGCCGTAAATCTTGACGGCGGCGGCTCCTCGGAAATGGTGGTCAAGGGCAGCATCATTAACTCTCCCTCGGATGGCAGTGAGCGCCCGGTGGGCAGCGGTATTGTGGTGACTCCCAGGTAGTGAGGCTGATTTGTACTTTGTATCATCGGGCAATGATATGCCGATATAATCAAGCTGGCAGGCTCCCCTTTAGGTGGCATGAGCGCTTAAGCCGCTGAAAGTAGTAGCTTAATCGGTCTCATGGACTCCCATTTAGGGGAGCTGTCAGCGAAGCTGACTGAGGGGTGATATGACGAGCTGTTCGGTTAATCTGTCACCCCTCCGCCCTTCGGGCACCTCCCCTAAAGGGGAGGCTTTGAGTTGTGGATCCCTTTAGGGGAGATGTTTGGCGACACATAAGGCAAATAAAAAGCCCGGCTTCCAAAGAAGCCGGGTTTTAATTTACCGGTAAATTAAAATGTCGAAGTCACTAGCCTGGCGGTACGAAAGTTGGGCCCCAGAGACACGGGCATACGGGAGCAACTTTGTACTCGGCTGCTTTTGCGCATTAAGCATCCAAGCAACAATTACTCTTCATCGCCCCGTCGCGACCTTGCCTTAAAGGCAAACCGTATCGAACAAACCGATGAGCAGCCTATATGTAATAATGCGGGGTGCTTACGCCATAGCGTTTACCTTTTTGGCGAGAGTGGACTTCTTGCGGGCGGCAGCATTCTCGTGAATGGTGTTGTTAGAAGCCGCCTTGTCGATGGTCTTGGCAGCCAGATTGAGGGCAGCCTTCGCCTCGTCAGCGTTACCGGCGGTAACAGCCGCATTGACCTTGCGGATGGCAGCCTTTACGGCATCCTTTTCCGCAACATTCTTGGCGTGGCGCTTTGCATCCTTTCTTACGCTGAGGACAGAAGCTTTAATATTTGGCACAGATTTCACCTCCTTGCAGAGAATTACTCGAATATACTATCATGCAAAAAATAAAAAAGCAAGAAATATTTACTTGAGAAGGAGATTTCGGAAAAGCTGGGGCGGTGTTTGCCTTGACCGGCAGGGCGGTTGGTGGTAAAGTAGAATCCGCAGGCTCCCCTGTAGGTTGGCATGAGCACTTGGTCCCTGAAGGGGGCTCTAGTGCGAGCCATGCAAACTACTTAGCGATTGCTGAGCGTAGCGATGGCAGAGCTTAGTAGTTTGTAGGAGCTGTCACCGAAGGTGACTGAGGAGTGAAATGACAAATCACTCAGATAATTTATTGATCCAAGTGGTCTGACGGTTACAGTATAGGAGATAGCAGCATGGCGGAAATTGAATTGAAATACGGGGTCAACCCCAATCAGAAGTCGGCGAAGGTTTCGGTGGAAGGAGAGAAGCTGCCCTTTACCGTTTTGAACGGCCGGCCGGGCTATATAAATCTGTTGGATGCCCTGAACGGCTGGCAGCTGGTAACGGAGCTGAAGCAGGCAACGGGACTGCCTGCCGCCGCCAGCTTCAAGCACGTGTCTCCGGCGGGGGCGGCGGTGGCGGTGCCGTTGGATAAGACATTGGAGAAAATTTATTTTGTGGAAGGCGTGAAGCTCTCGCCGGTGGCTACTGCCTACATCCGGGCCCGGGGAGCCGACCGGATGTCCAGCTACGGTGATTTTGTGGCCCTGTCCGATGAATGCGATGAGCAGACGGCGGGCTTCCTGTCCCGGGAGGTGTCCGACGGCATTATCGCTCCCTCTTACAGCCAGGCGGCCCTGGAGATCCTGCGGAAAAAGCGCAAGGGGACATATCTGGTTCTTCAGATGGATCCGGTCTATCGCCCGGAAAAGCTCGAGAAAAAGCAGGTATTCGGTGTCACCTTTGAACAGGAACGAAACGAGATCGTCATTGACGAAAGCTGTCTGGAGGAGCGTCCCACCATCAACAAGGAAATTCCTGCCGCCGCTAAGCGCGACCTCCTTATTGCTCTGATTACATTGAAGTACACCCAGTCAAATTCTGTCTGCTATGCCTTCGGCGGTCAGGCCATCGGCATCGGGGCCGGGCAGCAGTCCCGGGTTCATTGCACCCGCTTGGCCGGGGCAAAGGCGGATATCTGGTACCTCCGCCAGCATCCCAGAGTTTTGGCCCTGCCCTTTAGGGATGATGTCCGCCGTCCCGACCGGGATAACGCCATCGACGTATATCTCGGGGAAACCCCGGAGGATGTGCTGGCCGACGGAAGCTGGCAGCGGGTATTCACGGAAAAGGTTGACCCCCTTACCCGCGAAGAAAAGAAAGAGTGGCTGGCAACGGCCGCCGGCCGCTCCGTGGCCAGCGATGCCTTCTTCCCCTTCGGGGACAACGTGGAGAGAGCCGCCAAGTCCGGCGTCAGCTATATCGCTCAGACCGGCGGCTCCATCCGGGATGATAACGTTATCGAAACGGCGGATAAATACGGTATCGCCATGGCCTTCACCCGAATCAGGCTGTTCCACCATTGACGGGAAAGTTAAAAGGCTCACTGCCAGTGCAGTGAGCCTTTTTGATACAGACAGTGTTAGCTTTCGCCGAGGAGTTCACAACAATTTTTGAAGACATTGTTTACTGTAATGAGTTGCTGGCACTCTGGCTTTGGCCAAGTTGGACAGCCTTCTGGGGGACAAGAGCAGGGGCGGCAGGGAATATCGGCAACAATAAGCCTGGCATTTTTGTTTAATGGAGGCCAACGCTTCGGGTTGCCGCAACCAATCATTGTGACCATGGGAATCCCTGTGGTTGAGGCAATATGCACAGAACCGGTATCTACGGAAACGAATAAATCGGTCATGCCAAACAGGGTAGTCAGTTCATTGATAGATGTTTTCCCGCAAAAGTTTAGTACCCTCCCCCCCATATTGCCGATGGCAGCAATGACTTCATCCGCATAAGCGCTGTCGCCGGGAGCGCCTATTACGAAGAAAGAAGCTTTATACTTATGGGAGAGACGATGAACCAGGTCTGCAAAGGATTCCTTTGGCCAGGTTTTTAAGGGAAAGGTGCCTTTGACGCACAGGGCAATTTTCTTTGTGTTTTGCGGGAAGACGGATAACAGAGTGCGGGCGGTCTCCTGGCTTTGGGCAGTAGGAGCAGGGATGACAGGGACATCGTGCCGGTTATCATTTGATAATTGGCGGACAATTTCCTGAAATGATTCAGCTTGAGGATTGTTGTGAAGAAATTCCTTGTCAATGCAGACTACTTTGTTGTAGAACCAAGCAATCCTGCTTGGGTTGCCATCAAAGATAATATCGCTGCATACACGGGTGGGGATGCGAGCCAGCCAGCAGATAGGCGCGGGACGCTGTTTCTGGTCGAACGAGATAGCAAGGTCAAAGCGGCGGCTTTTTATTTCCCGGAGAACTGTCAGCATATAACCGAGAGAATTGTGCTTCGATCGGTAGTCGAAAGCGATTATGTCGTCAATAACGGGATTGTGACAGACAACATCCATGACTTCGGGGCGAATGAGCATGGTAATTCTGGCTCCTGGATAAACCTTTTTTAGAAGGGCGATGGCACTTGTTGACAGAACTACATCTCCCAAATTAACAAGAGCGTGTACTAAAATGTTTTTGTATTTTATCATTGTATATCCCTCATAGCAGCTTTTTTAGACGAGGTCATTCTATTACGATCATCCTCCGGTTACAATACGGCATTATAAGGATGGGAAACTGTATAAGTGCTTTTATTCGGCGTTAGCTATAAATGAAGTTTCAATGGAAATAAGCCTGCTTTTGTGGTAGACTGTACAATATTACAGGAGAAATCTGCGCAAATTTTGAAAGGGATAAGATGACAAAGGTTGGCGTGTCAGTAATAATCCTGACGAGGAACGAAGAACGAAACATCAAGGACTGCATTGAGAGCGTGATTGACTTTGCTGATGAAGTCCTGGTAATAGACGATGGAAGCACCGATGAAACTGTGCCCATAAGCGAGCGGTTGGGAGCAAAGGTGCTGTCTCATCCCCTTAATGGGGATTGGGGACAGCAGAAAAATTTTGCTATGGATAATGCAACCAATGACTGGGTATTGCTGCTGGATGCGGATGAGCGCATATCTGAGCCATTGGCAAGAGAAATTGTCGCAGCTGTTTCCGCCGGGGAAAAGTACACTTATGATATGCACCGGGAAAACCGATTTCGGTACCATAAGGCAACTCATGGAATCCTTCGCCCGGATCGGGTTTCCCGGTTGTTTCCCAAGGAAGGGAGCCTGGTTGAGGGCAGAGTTCACGAAACTGTGATTACGCCGTATTCTTTGAAACACTTGACCGGCCCGATTTACCATTATACTTATGACAATTGGGATCAATATTTCGGGAAGTTCAACAACTATACAAGGCTGGCCGCTGAGAAGTCACGAGAGCAGGGAAAACATGCGACTTTTTTGAAGGACATAGTACTGAGACCCCTTTGGGCATTCATAAAAATTTACTTTATGAACGGAGGCTTCCTGGATGGCAAGCTGGGCTGGATTTTTTCCGTGAATCACTACTTCTATACCATGACAAAATATGTACGACTGTATCACTTGGAGAGAACCGGCGGGAAACTGTAGGAGGCCATTTTTAAGATTACGCTCATGATAGAGCTGCGTCTAAAGCGTTGGCTGATTAGGGAAATTTTTGTATGTGAATTCTGCTAATGGAATGTTTGGTTACAGACAGTTGGTTGATTTAATGTCTGTTTAGGAATTAGGGAGCTTTCATGGATGAAGATAATGTTTGTAAATCTGGCAAGGATGGTGGAAGATACCGGCGGTCTGGCCAAGGTGGCCTGCGCTCTTTCAAATGCAATGGCAGAGCGTGGTCATGAAGTGAGCCTTCTTCACGCAGATGAAAGAGACGGGAAATTCTTTTTTCCGATAGATGAGCGGGTCGAGGTGTATAATATTAAGCTGGACAACGGCGGAAATTTCATTAAGATGCCAGCATATTTGCGGGTCATTAGGGAAATATTCAGGTTATACTGGCGTCAGCCAGCCAGTGAAGTGAACAGCTGGTTCAATGAGAAGTATCTGGTTGGGAATATTCAACATTTATATAACATGATAAAGCCGGATGTTATTGTCGTTCACCAGCCGGCATCTACGAAGATATTGGCCTTGGATATTAAGGTAAAGGAACCAATTGTAACCCTGTCACACGGTGACCCGGCGGACTATTTTGTAAATTATCCCAAGGCGGAGTTAGTCGCATTGCCTAAAAGCACCGTTTGTCAAGTACTCATGAAATCTTATGAGAAAGTATTGAGGGACAGATACCCCGGGATCAGAGTGGAGACAATTGGCAATGCGGTTCCGCAATTTTCCGTATCCGCCGATTTGTCCCAGGAAAAACAAACTTACAAAATACTTTTTGTGGGAGCGCTTAATAAGGGGAGAAAAAGACCGCACCTATTAGTCGAGGCGTTTGCTACCCTAGCGAAAAAATATCCCGATTGGCAAGTGGAAATTTGGGGCAAGGAAGATAACAAAATTTATAAGAAATTTTTGCTTGATAAAATCACTGAACTAAAGCTTACTGACAGTGTTAAGGTCATGGGGCCGACGCAGAATGTGCCAAGCGTGTTGCAAAGCGGAGATATATTTGTGTTTACCAGCGCCAGCGAAGGCTTTGGTATGTCATTGGCAGAGGCAATGAGCATGGGACTGCCCGTCATCGGTTACCGAAGCTGTGAGGCCGTCAACGAGTTGATAAAGGATGGCAAGAATGGTTTTCTGGTAGGAGATGGTGTACCACCGCTGGCGGAAGCTATGGATAAATTGATGGGCAGCAGAGACTTAAGGGTTGAGCTGGGACGGAACGCCAGGAAAGACATGGCTGAGTATGCCCCGGAGGTAATTTGGAATAAGTGGGATAGTCTATTAAGAAGTCTGAAATAGAGGATTATTTTTGAGGCTGGCTGAGGACGAAAACAACTATCAGGTTTCCGTATGGGTAGGTACCTGTTAGTATAAGGAACGACGGAGCAAGGCTCTTTCAATGAAATGCCTTTGTGTTACTTAGCTATCGGTATATCGTTAAAAAATATATCTGTAAGAAATTTTAGGTGGCTATCAATATGCGAATTGCGATATTGGAATCAATCGTCATGCCGGCGGGGCATGAGGTGGAATTTGACCGGATACTGGTGGAGGGGTTCAAAAAGCAGGGGCATGAGCCGATTATGCTGGTGCCGGAGGACTTCCCTTTTAAGTTGGATTACAAGACAAAGGTCGAATATCTGGAGGGGGGGAGAGCAGTTAGTTACGCAGGAGTGAGCAAGCTGAAGAAGCTTTTCCTGACAATCGTCAGGGAGTGGCGGAGGCTGGCTTGGTACAGTAGCGCATTTTCAAGGGAATCGGAAAACAAATGGGATGCTATATTGATACCGACGGCAACTTGGCGAAACATGAGGGCGGTGCGTCATAGTCCTTTGAGAGATTCCAAAATTCCCGTGCTGTTCATATTTCATGGAATAAATCCGGGAGAACGGGGCAACTTTATAAAAGCGGTGCGTTCCGTAAAGGAGTATCGGAATATCCATATTGCGGTCTTAGGGTTACAGACTGAGTTCTCGGAATTAGCGGATTGCCCAAATCTGCATACAATACTGCCGCCTGTATACCTTCCTTTTGACCTGAATATTTCTCCTGAGTTTGAGGTACATAATCCCTTGCGACTGGGCTTTTTTGGTCAGTATCGCAAAGAGAAAAATTTGGAGTTTTTGCTTAAGGCTTTTTGCAAAGCCAATTTTGTGGTGCCGGTTCACTTACTGGTTCAGGGGGCAACTCCCACTCCGGCAGATTCGGCAGAATTTGAGAGATTGGCGAAGAAGTACGGGTTTAACAAGGACATACGATTTTTGCATAAAAACCTGATTGGGATAGAATGGCAGCAGTACCTGATGGATAGCGACATACTTTTGATGCCTTATGGAGCGGAGCGATATCGTTATCATTGGAGTGCTATGCTTTTTACTGCGATTGGCTTTCACAAGCCAATCCTTCAGTCAGCGGAGATTAACCCAGAGGTGTTGAGAGAATTTAATATCGGGGAGGCAGTAAAGCTAGACAGCATAGAAACTTTCTCCGGCCAACTGGAAAACTTCGTGAATGCTTTTAGGGAAAAGGCGGAAGAATACAAGGTCGGACTCCTTGGGGCGAATGAGAAATACAGTCATAAAAACTTGATAGAGAATATCGTCAGGATATTTAGATTGGCTTAATAAGAGCAGTAATAAAGTATGGGGATAATCAAACATGAGAGTATTGATGTTGTGTAATACGAGGTACCAAATTCTAAATGCGATTAATGCAAAAATGACTTTGTTTGTTGATGATTGCGTGGATTTTATCTGTATAAGTGAAGCTGAAGATATCAATCGCTTAACAGAACGAATAAGGGAACTCAATATTTTTAATAAGGTATTGAGAGTAAAGCAGAAAAAGGTGAATGTTCATGCGTATCTGAAAAATATTGTGTCAGGGAAAAAGAATGATGCTGGTCTGTGTGAGGTTATCAAGAATACTTTTTTAGATGTATGCAGCAGTATCAATGCGAAAAAAGAAGACGATTTATTGGTAGAATTAGTCGATGGATACAGTAAAGGCGACTATAAACAATACAGTAAAATTTTAGCGAATTGTGGAACAGAGATTGTTAATACAATATATAGACTAGTAAAAGAAGATAAAAATAAATGTGAATTAGCGATACTGGACGAAGGGGTAAATTCCTATGTTGTCGCTGATTGGGGAAGTTTTGGTACTGTGGCAGACAGCGCATATTTATATGAACCTGTTTTATGTACAAGCGGAATAAAAAAGCTATATACTTTGCCTAAAATTGAAAATCCGGACATAAAAAAAGCAGTGGTACATGTATTTGGTTGGGATAATGAAGTTAGAAGCATAAATAACAGCATTGTTATATTTGAGCAGCCATATAGAAGAATGCCAAAGTATTTTTTTGGGGGGGTGGGTTGTAAAATATTAAGAAAAATTTTGTATAACTCGTACAAAAAGCATTTAAGGGATTCGATTCAATTTGACCATCAGGAAATGTTGATATCATACATAGGAAATTATAAGACAAGAACAGAAAAATTTATTAAATACCATCCTGCTAGTTTCGATACAGATGAATATGATTGGAAGAACCAGATTAAACAAATGCAGATTTATAAGACACCTTGGGAAGTCCAATTATTAAATTCGGAAAACGATAATAATATATGTGTAACCGTAGGTTCAACTGCTGCGTGTACAACTGAGATATTTAATAACAGTAATAATAACAACAAGTATATTTTTTTATTTGATATATATCGCCAAGAATTTGAAATTGAGGATGCTAAGTATGAATTTTTTTTGAATATGAAAAGACATAAACCGAATAAAGTATTTATGCCAAGGTCGATACAGGAATTGGATAAAATTCTAAGTGATTTGCTAATAGCTCAGGAAAGTGTAGCAAAGCCGACAACGACTGCATAATAATGGCGGTGAAGAATACTGATGAAAATGGGTAACATTTGAGAAGTGATAAATGAGGTGTTCTCAAGGAGTTTTTTGTGACTTCACGAAGGGAATTACAGGGGTTGGCTTTGGTTACTTGCAGGGAGATGGCATCAGACTGTCCTATGAGGACTTTCTGAACAATCCCATGAGAGCGGAAAGGTGATTTTTTATGAATATCGTGCTGTTATCCGGTGGCTCCGGCAAAAGGCTGTGGCCCCTTTCAAATGATATCAGATCCAAGCAGTTTATAAAGATTTTCAAAAAAGAAGAAACTAACAATACTACGGCTGATGAAGTCTATGAATCTATGGTTCAGCGGGTTTACCAGCAGATCAAACGGGCAGACCGGGAGGCGGTTGTGACAGTGGCCACCAGCGAAAATCAGGTGTCTGACCTCGTCAATCAGCTGGGAGACAGCGTTGGCATTTCCGTGGAGCCCTGCCGCCGTGATACATTTCCGGCCATCGTTCTTGCCTCGGCCTATCTGACAGACGTGCTGAAGGTCAGTCCGGAAGAAGCGGTGGTTGTTTGCCCGGTAGATCCCTATGTAGAAGACGATTATTTTGTCGCCCTGAAAGATTTGGCCAAACAGGTGGACAAGGGAGAGGCTAATCTGGTTCTCATGGGAATAGAGCCCACCTATCCCAGTGAGAAGTACGGCTACATCATCCCCGACACCGCCAATCATACGGCCAGGGTAAAGACTTTCAGAGAGAAGCCCACGGCGGACGTTGCCAGTGCCTATATAAAAGAAGGGGCTCTTTGGAACGGCGGGGTCTTTGCCTGTAAGCTGAAATATGTTTTGGAAAGAGCTCATGAGCTGATTGATTTTGCGGACTATCAGGATCTGTATGCAAAATATGATACCCTGACCAGTATTTCCTTTGACTACGCAGTGGTTGAGCATGAGGAAAATATTCAGGTACAGCGTTTCGCCGGTTCATGGAAAGACCTGGGAACCTGGAATACCCTCACCGAGGCCATGAAGGATAACGTTATCGGCAAAGGGGTCATGAATAGTTCCTGTGAAAATGTTCACATCCTGAACGAGATGGATGTTCCCGTGCTGGCCATGGGACTCCATGATGTGGTTATTTCCGCCTCGCCGGAGGGGATTCTCGTCTCCGACAAGGAGGAGAGCGCCCATATCAAGCCCTTCGTGGATAAGTTTGATCAGGAGATAATGTTTGCGGAAAAGTCCTGGGGCAGATACAAGGTCATGGATGTTGAGACCGGCTCCCTAACGATAAAGGTAACCCTGAAGCCGGGTCATTCCATGAGCTACCACAGCCACAAGCTGCGGGATGAAGTTTGGGTAGTTATCTGCGGCGAGGGAAGGACAATTGTGGACGGCTATGAACAGACCGTAAAGGCCGGGGACGTCATTACTATCAATGCAGGGTGCAGGCATACGGTGGTTGCGGTAAGCGAGCTGAAAATAGTCGAGGTTCAGTTAGGGAAAGCGATCAATGTTGCCGATAAGGAAACCTATCAGCTGGACTGTTAGACCGGAGAGCCGGCCGTCAAAGGGAAGAAGCCAACAGGGGGAAAGGGGATAAAAGTGGATAGCGGACTTAATCAGCCATTTTTGTTAAGACCCACGGGAAAAGACTACCTCTGGGGCGGAAAGAGATTAAACGACGAATTTGCCAAGGGGATAGATCTATCGCCCTTGGCGGAGACCTGGGAGTGCAGCACCCATCCGGATGGCCCCAGCTTTGTGGTAACCGGGAAGCATCAGGGACGGAGCCTGGCGGAGGTCATAAGAAGCCGGCCGGATTATCTGGGAAGCCGGTATCAGGGCTGGAACACGCTTCCGATCCTCATTAAGTTTATTGATGCCAAGGCAGACCTTTCCGTGCAGGTACATCCCACCGATGAATACGCCAGAGAGCAGGAGAACGGGCAGCTGGGCAAAACCGAAATGTGGTATGTGCTGGACGCGCAAAAGGGCACAAGGCTTATTTATGGATTTAATCACGATACAGATGAGGAAACGATAAGAAAAGCCATCGCAGAGGGGGGACTGCTGAATCATTTGCGAACCGTTCCCATAAACAAGGATGATATGTTTTTTATCGAAGCGGGGACAGTTCATGCTCTCGGGGCGGGGGCGCTGGTGGCAGAGATTCAGGAAAACAGCAATCTTACCTACCGGCTTTACGATTATGACCGGGAGGACAAGGACGGGAAGAAGCGGCCGCTGCATATCGACAAAGCCATGCAGGTGGCCGACTTTCGCAGTTCGGCAAAGCCAAGACAGCCCCTGCGGGTCCTTAAGTACCGGCGGGGAGCCGCGCTGGAGCTGCTCTGCCGCTGTAAATATTTTGAAGTGTACCGCCTGATCGTAAATACGGAGCGACGGCAGGTAGTAAGCTACCGGGCCGATGAATTCGGTTTCCGGGTGCTGCTGTGCGTCAATGGCTGTGGAAGCGTCAGCTGGGAAGATGAAATGTTTAAGTTCTATAAGGGTGACTGTATCTTCGTTCCGGCAGAATCAGCTGAGTTTTTCCTTCATGGCTATGCAAAATTTCTTGATGTAAGAGGGTAAAATAAATAATAAAATCAAAGCGGCGTCTTCGGTTAGAAGACGCCGCTTTGCTATGCTTTATTTGATGTAGCTGGACAGACATTTTAATAAGGACTTTCCGTCGTACAGTACCCCTTTTATCCCTGCGTTAGCAGCGCACTCCACATCAAGGGGCTTGTCGCCGATCATAATGCTTTGCTGGGGATCGATGTGGAAATCTGCCATGGCTTTCAGCACCATGCCCGGCCGTGGCTTTCTGTCTTCGGAGTCCCGGGCGTATTCAGGTACGCTGCCGGAAATGTGGTAGGGGCAGTAATAAAAGGCGTCGATACGGGCGTCTTTTTTATTTAGCTCCTCATTCATCCACTGGTGGAGGAGCTTCACGTCCTCCTCCGTGTAGTAACCTCGGGCAATGCCGGACTGGTTCGTTACTACAATGACCAGATAGCCGCGGTCGTTGGCGTATTTTACGGCTTCCACGGCCTGGGGCATCCAGCGGAAATCTTCCTTTTTGTACAGGTAATCTGTATTCACGTTTAGGGTGCCGTCCCGGTCGAAGAAAACCGCCTTATTCCACATATTTGAAGTAGCCTCCCGCTTCCAGGAAGTCCACGTATTCCTTTACGGCGGTTTTCATGTCGGTAAAGCCCCCGTCATAGCCGGCGGCCAGGAGATTGGCCGTGTCGGCCTGGGTATAGCACTGATATTTACCCTTCAGAACCTCCGGGAAGTCCCGGTATTCGTAGCGGCCCCGTCCCAGGGCGGCGATGACCGCTTCCGCTGTTTCGTTGTAGGTGTGGGCCTGGCCGGTGCCGCAGTTGTAGATGCCGGAGGGGCCGTCCTGCTGCCAGAACCAGAGGTTGACCTTCACCACGTCCTTCACGTAGACGAAGTCCCGGCGGTGCCCGCCGTCGCCGTAGCCGCCGTAGCCCTTAAAGAGCTTGCAGACGCCATCGGACTTTAGCTGGTTGTAGAGCTGGTAGAAGATGGAGGCCATTTTCCCCTTGTGGTGTTCCTGGGGGCCGTAGACGTTAAAGTAGCGGAGGCCGACGATCTGGCTCTTTGCCTCTGGCAGAACCTGGCGGACATAGCGGTCAAAAGCCAGCTTGCTGTAGGCGTAGGGGTTTAGGGCATCTTCGTATTCATCCCCTTCAATGAAGCCCCGGTCGCCGTTTCCGTAGGTGGAGGCGCTGGAGGCGTACAGCAGGGGAACCCGGTGGTCGATAGCAAAGTGGAGCAGCATTTTACTGTATTCGTAATTTGTCTCCATCATGTAGTTTACGTCGTATTCCATCGTGTCGGAGCAGGCGCCTTCGTGGAAAATGGCGTCTATTTCAGTGCCGCTGTACACGTCTCCCCGGATGTCGCCGGCAAACCGGTCCTTGTGGTGATAGTCAAAGAATTTCAGGCCCCGGAGGTTTTTGTAGTTCTGTCCGTCCTTCAGGTCGTCCACGATGAGAATGTCGCTCCGTCCCTGACGGTTCAGCTCCTTTACGATGTTGCTGCCGATAAATCCGGCTCCGCCGGTAACGATAATCATGATAATTCCTCCTGTGAGAAAAGCTTTTGAATTTTTGAGCATTTAAGTTCAGACTGTATTACAGATTGCGAAGAGTATATGCAACAATATACCATATATTGACGGAACGCGCCAAACAGTTATTTGCCGGGGTAAATAGTTTGCGCTTGAACTGGAATCCCTGAAAAATAAAAAATTGGGCTGTGATGATGCTCAGGCACTTTCACAACCCAATTTTTTGTTTTATTCGGCTTCGCCGATAGCCTGGCTCAGCTCCTGACGGCTTACCGCGTAGGTGCCCAGCTTGCCTACGACGACGCCGGCGGCAATGTTGGCCAGGTAGGCGCCGTCCTCCGGGGTGAGGCCTCCGGCCAGAGCGAGGGCCGTGACGGCGATTACCGTATCCCCAGCGCCGGAAACGTCAAAGACCTCCCGGGCGATAGTGGGAATGTGGACGGCGTTATCGGCCGTGATGAGAGAAAGTCCGGCCTCGGAGCGGGTGATGATCATATTTTTCAGGCTGAATTTTTCCATGGCATAGTGACCAGCCTTGACGACATCCTCGTCGTTATTTTGAATTTCAAAGGGCAGAATCCGTTGGATCTCCCGTAGATTCGGGGTCAGGTAATCAGCCCCGCTGTATTTGGCCCAGTCAATTCCCTTGGGGTCGATGATGACGGGGATCCCGGCATTGTGAGCGGCGGTGATGGTAGGCCTTATAAGCTCCGGGGTCAGGGCTCCCTTGTTGTAGTCGGAGAGGATGATGGCATTCAGACCTTCCTCGATCCGCTGGTCGATGTAGCTCATGAGCCGGGCGGCGTACTGACCGGCTACCGGGGAGGACTCTTCAAAGTCCAGGCGGAGCATCTGCTGATGACCGCCGATGATGCGCAGTTTGGTAGTGGTAGGCGCGCCGTTGTGGACAAGTCCCCGGAAGTCGATGCCCCGGGCGGTGAATTTGTCAAAGAGGGTCTGGCCGTGATAGTCGTCTCCCACATAGCCGCCGATGGAGGTTATGGCTCCCAACAGGGCCAGGTTGTGGGCTACGTTGGCCGCGCCGCCCAGGGTTTCCTTCTGGACGGTTATCCGGTTGATGGGGACGGGAGCCTCGGGGCTGATTCGGGTAACGCTGCCGTAATAATATTTGTCCAGCATTACATCGCCTACAACCATTATTTTCAGGGACTGGGTTCTCGTTTCAACAAAGCTCCGCAGCATTTTTTTATCGGGCATAATAGTCCTCCTTGAATATGATCACAGCTCGATTACTTTGCAGGTATACTGTCCTTTGGGATAGGGGGCGCTGCCTGCCAGGCCGCCGTATTTGTCCAGCTGCTCCCGGGCGGCGGAAAGGACGGCTTCCGGCGGAATGAGCTTCATGCACATGAAGTGCTCCTCACCCTGTTTAGGGCAGTTGTGAATGCCGCAGGGATGGCAGGGGGCCGGGGTTTTTATGAGAATGTCCTTGCCGTCATAGGGGTAGAAGCCGGGTACCGGGCTGGCTCCAAACATGGTGACTATCGGTATGTGCATGGCGACGCCTACGTGCATGGGGCCGGAGTCGGTGGTAATCATCAGGGCGCAGCGCTTCAGCAGGGCGGCCAGCTCCCCGAGGCTGACCTTTCCGGTGAACCGGGTTATGAGAGGATTTTTATTTTCATCCTGTTGGTTTTCCCGATGCTTCATGAAGCTTATGCACTCATCCACCATTGACCTATCCATGGGGCCGCCGAAAAAGGCGATGAGACAGCCGTCCACGATAAGGCTGTCCGCCACCTGGGCAAAATAATCAGGGAGCCATCGCTTTGTGGGCCAGCTGGCCCCGATATTGAAGGCTACAACTTTTTTCTCCCTGAGAGGGTGGGGGTAGGCCTTTTGCCAGATGGCCGCCGCGCTTTCTTCTGCTCCCGGGGGGAGGACCATCTCCAGCCCCCCGTCGTCGATGTCCTCCTTGCCGATGACGCCGGTGGCGGTGAGCGCCTCAAAGTGGGCAAGCACCTGGTGCTGGGTCCAGTGATTATTGTCCACCACCTTGTCGAAGAACCAGGAAAAGCCGGGCTTGGCGTAGCCCACGATCCTCCCGGCGCCGGAGAAGGCGGCCAGGGCCGAGGCACGCTCGTTTCGGTGGAGGTTAATTACCAGATCAAATTTCTTGCTCCGCACATAGCCGATGTATTTGATAAAGGCTGGCAGCCTGTCGTCGGCTCCTTTTTTATCGATAAGGAGGCATTCGTCCAGGTGGGGATTGCAGCAGACCAGATCGGCCAGCTTTTTATCCGCCAGCAGGGACAGCCTGGCCTGGGGATAGGCGTGGCGCAGGGTGCGGAGCACCGGGGTAACGATCATCAGATCCCCGATGTGCATCAGGTTTATGACCAGTATATTTTTGAATGTTTCCCGTGAGTTCAAGTTCATACAATCTTCCATACGATGTTCAAAAGATGTTCCCCGCTTCAATCAGGCGGGGCGGCTTCCCTTTGGGGACGGCGGCGGGGGGGCAGATACTTGGCCGCTGGCTCGAAGGGGAAGAACTTCCCCGGCGCATTTTTTGAAGAAGGGCGCTATGTTTCACTTGATTATAATGCAGTCTTTTGGGAAATTGCAAGGCATATTCCAAACATAAGCGGTCATTCAAGGCGGTTTCGGGGAAAACAGCTTGATTTTGCCTTATATCTTCGGTAGAATTGACGGAAAGAAAGGGTGTGTGGATGATTTTTCAGAAGATTGCGACGAAAAAAAGAATCATAGAAATTGCGGAGACAGTTTCTTTCCTGCTCCTGGGGGCATGGCTGTACGCCTATGGGCTGGAAATGCTCCTGGTGCCCAACGAGCTCATTGACGGAGGCGTGGTGGGCATTGCCTTGATGGCTGACAGTCTGACGAGCCTGCCCTTTTCTTTTTGGTTCGTGGTGATAAACCTGCCCTTTGTCCTGATGGGCTGGCGGAGCATGGGGTGGCAGTTTGTCCTGTCCACCGCTTTTGCGGTTACTGCCGTATCGGTTTTTTCTCAGTGGTACCATAATCCGGAAGCGGTCACCCGGGATCCTTTCCTGTCGGCGATATTCGGCGGCGTCGTAACCGGGCTGGGCAGCGGTCTCATCATTCGCAACGGAGGCTCCCTTGACGGCACCGAAATCGTGGCCATTATTATGAACCGGCGCATTTCCTTTTCCGTAGGCGAGATCATCATGTTCTTCAATCTGATAATTCTCGGCAGCGCCGGGATTGTCTACAGCTGGGACACGGCTATGTATTCCCTGGTGAACTACTTTGTTACCGCGAGGATGGTCGATGTAGTGATCAAGGGATTAAACGACAACTACGCGGTCTTCATTATCTCCCAGAAGCATGAGGAGGTCTCAAAGGCGCTGATGGATATGGGCGGCGGTGTCACCCTGCTCCATGGCTGCGGCGGGTACTTGGGAGATCCCCGGGAGATTATATACTGCGTAGTGAACCGTCTGGAGCTGGGGAGCCTCAAGACCAGGGTGAAGGGCATTGACGAAAATGCTTTCCTCACGATAAATTCCGTTCGGGAAATTGAAGGCGGGCGATTTAGAGGACGCTGAGGGACATCCGGAGCGCTGTAAAGATTGAAGGAGGCGCGGCAATGAGGAACATAAGCTATGTGAAACATTATCTCGGCTTGCTCATCTGGGGTGTAAGCTTGGGGATAGCCATTCATTACCGGGAACCAAAGTGGGGGCTCTTGGCCCTGGTCGTGTTTTTCCTCTTTACCACCTGGAGCTATTTGAAATGGCTGATTATCGGGATTGCGGCAGTGGTGCTTCTCTGCGCTGTTTTTCCCATACTGGCTCCCTTTGCCATGCTGATCGCCATCGTGGGGATACTGCTGAAAATAAGATTCATCTGGCGGAACCGGCGGGCGATATTTACCGGCCTTTACGCCTACGGAAGCTACCTTCTTTTGCTTTATCTGCCGGAGATGGAGCGGCTGGCTGGATATGAACCATATTTCCTGCCGGCTGTGGCGGCCGCTACCGTGATCCTCCACGGCCTGATTTACTGGCTGTACCGCAGCGGCTACGACACCAACCGGGCATACGGTATTATGGGCATTACCCCATTAATCATCATCGCCTTTGTTCTTCCCTTTGTCCGGCTCTCCATTATGGAATCAGTTATTGATGCCCTTATTCCAGACACGCTGATTCCCGACGCCGTGACCGATGCGGTCGGCCAGACAGTCCGACCGATAGCGGCGGCGGTTACTGACGGCGGTACCGCGGCGGAAACAGTCCAAAAGGCAAACGAGGGGACCTCTCTGGTGGAGGCCGTGGGAGATAAAGCTCAGGAGCTTGGCGGGAAATTTGTCGCCGCGGCCGCCATGGAAGCAGGCCGCCAGGCAACCCAGCTTGGTACTGATATAGTTTCCCATGGAGCAGACACAATCGGGGAGGTGGCTAATACCGCTATTGATGAGGCAGGCAGAGTGGTAAAGGACGCCATTGCCGATGTGGGAGAATCCTTAAGCAATGGGATAAAACCCGGCCTGACCGGCGATGGAACGATTGGGGAGGAGACTATTACCACGCCGGCTGAAACGGAGACTATAAACAGCTCGAATACCGATAAGCTGGACAGCTGGGCCTACAGAAGGCCCGATAAAGCCTAAAGCCTTGCGGAAGTAGCGGGTAATATCCCATAATGAAGGCGGTTGAAAAATTATGAATAAAAAATACAAAAACTTGTTGACAAAATCGAAGGCATGAGTTATTATGTACAAGCTGACTCACGCAAGTGAGTGAGCAGACAGGTTCGAACAAGAGCCGGGTGTTCTCTGAAAACTGAACAATGCAGCAAACATGAATCACTTTGAAAAAAGGATTCAAGCCAGATGTGCGAGTCAATTTAAGTCAAATTGATTTGAAAAGCCTTCAGGCATTTAGCTTAAAGGCAAAAAAGTAATTCGAAAAGAGAGCCAAACAGGCTACTTCATACAATGGAGAGTTTGATCCTGGCTCAGGACGAA
>CAJTSO010000014.1:3202-45167 GCA_910579115.1 uncultured Selenomonadaceae bacterium | reverse complement strand
AGAACCGGGAAGAATGGAGGCGGGAATATATGACGCTGGCACTGGAAATGGATAAAAAATGGGCTGAAGGTAAAGCTGAAGGTAGAGCTGAAGGTAAAGCTGAAGGCAAGGCTGAAGGCAAGATTGAAATGCTCAAGGAACTGGTTCGGGATGGAATATTGACGATCAAGGATGCGGCAAAGCGAGCCGGTCTTTCCGAAGAATTATTCAGGAAACAGGCGATGCTGTAACAGGAGTAAAAAGACAAAATTTTTACATAGCGGTCAAAGGGTGCTTCCACTTTAATCCGATAGGTGGCAGGCGACCTATTAGCTGACAGGATGGAGATGGTATGCCCTTACCCGCAAATAGAAAGAAAATGCCTGCGGGCATTTTCGCAGGCAATGGCGAAAAAAAACGGCGAGGATGTGTGGATATGAAAGTAGTACTGCTGGCCGGCGGCCTGGGAACCCGTATAATGGAAGAGTCAGAAGCGAGACCCAAGCCCATGGTGGAGATTGGCGGAATGCCCATCCTCTGGCACATCATGAAGGAATACAGCCACTACGGATTTAATGAGTTTATTATCTGTGCCGGCTATAAGCAGCACATGATAAAGGAATGGTTTGCGGATTATTTCCTGCACACGTCGGATATTACCTTTGATTTTACCCAGGACAATGATCGCAGGATGATCATCCATGACCGGCACGCCGAGCCCTGGAAGGTAACGGTGGTGGATACCGGAGAGGGAACTATGACCGGCGGCCGGATAAAAAGGGTCGCAAAATATATCGATGATGAAACCTTTATGATGACCTACGGCGATGGGGTGTGCGACGTCAATATTTCGGATTTGCTGGCCTTCCACCGGCAGCACGGCAAGCTGGCCACCCTTACGACCGTCCGGCAGAAACAGCAGAAGGGCGTGTTGGATATCGCCGATGATAACAGCGTAAGGGCTTTCCGGGAGAAATCTATCGGTGACGGCGCTCTGATAAATGCCGGATACATGGTGTTGGAGCCGGAGGTATTAGAATATATAAAAGGCGACGATACTGTATTTGAGGCAGCGCCCCTGGAAAGGTTAGCCGCCAATGAACAGCTTATGAGCTATCAGCACGACGGCTTCTGGCAATGCATGGACAATCTCAGGGAAAAACAGATATTGGAAAAATTGTGGAGGACAGGCCGCGCTTCCTGGAAAATTTGGGCACAGTGAGGTAGATAATAGTGAAACAGCGGGTGGCTGATTATATAGCGGATTTTCTGGTGTCAAGGGGAATAGACACTGTTTTCACGGTAGTAGGCGGCGGAGCAATGCATCTGAATGATGCCTTTGGAAAATGCGACAGGCTGCGAGTAATACACAATCACCATGAACAAGCCTGTGCAATGGCAGCGGAAGGATACGCCAGGATAAAGGAAGCGCCGGCTGCCGTTTGCGTAACTACCGGGCCTGGTGGAACAAACGCGCTTACGGGAGTATTAGGCGCCTGGCAGGATAATATACCTGTGATTGTCATTTCCGGGCAGGTAAGGTATGGCACGACGGTTGAAAATTCGGGATTAAATCTGCGACAGTTCGGCGAACAGGAATATTACATTGTCCGTTCGGTTGAACCAATGACAAAATATGCGTATATGATAAAGGATGCGTCAGAGGTCCGTCAGGTCCTGGAAAAGGCGTATTACCTTGCGACAGCGGGCAGGCGAGGGCCTGTTTGGGTAGACGTGCCGTTAAATATTCAGGGCGCAACAATCGAAACCGGGAATTTGAAGGGATATACCGCTCCAAAAGAAAAAATTGCAGACAATGGACAAATAGAAGAGATATTTAAGAAGCTGAGAGACGCGAAAAAACCATTGATTTTAGCCGGCGCGTCTATTCGCCGTTCCGGGGCGTACGATGTGTTCAGAAAATTGGTTGACAGATTGAATATTCCGGTTTTGGCAGCAACCTGCTTTGCTGATCTTATGCCGGTTAATCACGCCCTGTATTACGGAAACTTCGGCGTTGCAGGAGGAAGATGCGGGAATTTTTTGGTTCAGAACGCGGATGTTATTCTTATGATGGGATGCAGGGGGTCGTTAAAACAGATCGGTTTTAATTACGAAGAATTTGCCCCGGACGCCTGTAAAATAATGATTGACATAGATGAAGAAGAACTGAAAAAAGAGACCCTCAGGATAGATTTGCCCGTTGTCGGAGATCTCAGAGAAGTCCTGACCATCATGAATGAGAATATTCCGGAATTTCTGGAGCCCAAAGCTGAGTGGCTCGAATATGCAGGGATTTTGAAAAACGAATTTCCCATAGTGCCAAATGAAAGCTCGGGCAGCGGGGTGAATCCGTATGCTTTTGCGTACTATCTGATGGAGAATTTATCCGTGGATGGCATTGTGGTTACAGGGAACAGCTCCGGAGCGGTAATGGCTCTGCACTGCGGCACTACGAAGGAAGGGCAGCGATTGTTCAGTAACCTGAACTGCGGCAGCATGGGCTGGGATCTGCCGGCCGCCATGGGGGCAGAGATTGCTTCCGGAAAACCTGTAATTTGCCTCACGGGTGACGGCAGTGTGCAGATGAACCTCCAGGAGCTGCAGACGGTGGTTTGCAATAATATTCCCCTGAAGATTATTATTTATAATAACAATGGATACATGGGAATCGTCCGTACTCAACAGAACTTTTTTGACGGGCGGTTGACCGGTTGTACTCCGGAATCAGGGCTGGATTGCCCTGATTTCGGAAAAATTGCCGAAGCGTATAATATTCCGCACATTAAATTGAAAACCATGAAGGAAGTTAAGGAGCAGTTAATGGACTTCCTGAACGCGCCGGGGTATGGAATCTGTGAGCTGGAGGAAGACTCAACCCAGGGCCCGGCCTTTAAGACGACGAGCAAACAGTTGGAAAGCGGCGAAATAGTGTCCGCGCCTTTAGATGAATTGGCGCCGCCGCTTCCACCGGAAATTTTTGAAAAGTACAGGTACTACGAGCCGGGGAAATGGAAATAGTATTTTGGCGCGGTAAATATGGGAGTGCAGAAGCGTGGTAAATGTTGATTTTTTTGTAGGCAGGTATGTGACAAAACGTGAAAAAAGTATGTTTGGGGAGGATATCTGTGCGAACAGAGATACGTTATCGGGCAGGATTTTGAATAAAAAAGTCCTGGTCATTGGAGGAGCGGGAAGTATTGGCAGTTCATTTATAAAAGCGATTTTGCCCTTCAAGCCTTCATCGCTTGTTGTGGTAGATATAAATGAAAACGCTCTGGCGGAGCTGACTCGCGATCTTCGCAGCACAAAGGGAATGTTTGTACCTGATGAATACATAACGTACCCTATGGATTTTGCATCGCCGGTTTTTCAAAAGATGTTTCGCAGATATAACGGTTTCCATATTGTCGGAAATTTTTCAGCGCATAAACATGTTCGCAGCGAGAAGGATATATACTCCGTAGAGGCGCTTATTCAGAATAATGTGCTCCACGCCCGGGGCCTCCTTGACCTTTTGGCTGAATATCCGCCGGAGGAATATTTTTGCGTATCTACGGACAAGGCGGCAAATCCGGTTAATATAATGGGCGCCAGCAAGCGCCTTATGGAAGACCTGATTTTCAGCTATTCTGATAAATTCCCTGTAAAAACGGCCCGATTCGCAAATGTAGCGTTTTCCAACGGCTCGCTGCCGGCAGGATTTCTGCAGCGGATAGCCAAGCTTCAGCCGCTTAGCGCTCCGTCTGATGTGAAAAGGTATTTTGTCTCTATGGAGGAAAGCGGACAGATATGTATGCTGGCCTGTATGTTAGGGGAGAATAGAGCCATATTTTTTCCGAAGCTTGTTCAGGAGCAGATGATGACATTTGACTCTATCGCGACGAATTTGCTCCATGAGTGCGGATACGAGGTCCTGGAATGCTCTTCCGATGAGGAGGCGATAGACAGGGCTGCAAATCTCAAGTCAGGAAGTAAACAGTATCCGGTTCATTATGAGAAATCAGATACATCAGGAGAAAAACAATACGAAGAGTTTTACACTGACAATGAAACGGTAGATATGTCCCGGTTCAAATCGCTGGGAGTGATTACCGATAAACAGATTTGCGACCGGAAGAAAATGGCGGTGCTGCTGGATAAGCTCAACGCGGCTTTTGCCGGTGATGAATCAACAAAGGCAGATATTGTCAGAATAATTGGAGAGTACCTGCCAAACTTCGACCACATAGAGACAGGCAAATCCTTGGACGGCAAAATGTAAAACACTTTTACCACGATACGGAAAGAGGAACAGAGTCATGTCACGATTTATTCCCTTGTCAATTCCCAACTTTGCAGGCAATGAAAAGAAATATATTACGGACGCGATAGAACAGGGGTGGGTTTCCACTGGCGGCGCGTATATCACTTCTCTGGAGCAAAATCTCGGGAGGTATATGAACTGTCACAGGCTCGCGGCCTGTCAGAGCGGGACTGCGGCATTACACCTGGCCCTGCTGGAGTGCGGGGTAATGCCCGGCGATATGGTCATTGTTCCCACGCTTACCTTTATTGCGGCGGTAAATCCCGTAAGGTATCAGTTTGCCGAACCGGTTTTCATGGATTGCGATGACTCCCTCTGCATGGACCCGATGAAGCTGGAGGAATTTTGCCGGGAGGAATGCCGCGTAGACGGGGATAAGCTCATTCATAATCAAAGCGGTAAGCATATAAAGGCGGTTATTGTCGTTCACGTGTTTGGCAACATGGCTGACATGGAAAGCATAATGGACACGGCCGGACGGTATAGCCTGAAGGTGGTTGAAGACGCCACCGAAGCATTGGGCACTCGTTATACCGAGGGAAAATATGCCGGCAGATATGCGGGTACTATCGGGGATTTCGGAGCGTATTCCTTTAATGGCAATAAAATTATCACGACTGGCGGCGGCGGAGCCGTAATGGCGAAGAGCGAACAAATGGTAGAACATATCCGGTTCCTCTCTACCCAGGCAAAGACCGACCCCCATTACTATGTACACGATGAAATCGGGTATAACTATCGAATGACGAACCTGCAGGCAGCGCTGGGCGTAGCTCAGTTGGAGGAATTACCGGGCTTTATTGAAACGAAGCATAGATTGTACGGCAAATATAAAGAGCTGTTTGAGAACTATGAATATGGTAAGCTGCTTGCTTTTAGAGAGAGGGTATATTCCAACAAGTGGTTTTTCTCCCTGGAAATACCGATGGAAAAGCTTGCCTGCGGCATGAGGACAATCATTACAGGGCTTGAAGCCGAAGGAATTCAGACCCGGGCCGTTTGGGGCTTGATACATGAACAGAAGCCCTATCGGGAGGCGTTGGCGTATAAGATAGAGAAAGCGAAATTCTACAGCGAGCGGATATTGAATATACCTTGCAGCACTCAGCTTACGGAGGATGACGTGTGTTACGCTGCCGGTAAGATAAAGGATGCTATAGAGAAAATGGCGGTGTAGAACGCGCCGGGAGCTGGGAAATGGAAAAGCTGATAATAGTTGGCGCCGGCGGCCATGCAAAAACGGTTATTGACACAATTGAGAGGCAGGGTGTCTATGAAATCTGCGGCATAGTGGCGCCGGAAGACATAGGAACAGAAATATACAGAGGATACCGGGTCAGCGCCCATGACGATGATTTGCCGAAGCTCTTTGCCAGGGGAATATCGGCGGCGGTTGTGGGTATAGGATTTTTAGGGAGATCGGCGTTAAGAGAAAATATATACAAGCAGCTGAAGGAGCTGGGGTATGAGCTTCCGGTGATTATCGATGATACCGCCGTGGTAGCGCAAAGCGCTGTAACAGGTGAAGGAACGTATGTAGGCAGAGGGGCGATTGTCAATGCTGACGCGGTGATTGGAAAAATGTGCATAATTAACTCCGGGGCTATAGTTGAGCATGAATGCAGTATTGGCGATTTCTCTCACGTTGCGGTTGGAGCCGTGGTTTGCGGGCAGACAAAGGTTGGGAGCAGAACGCTGATAGGGGCAAACGCTACGATAATTCAATGTGTAACGATAGGAAACGATGCTATCGTTGGAGCGGGAAGCGTAGTGGTAAAGGCTGTGCCGGCTGGAGAACAGGTCGTAGGCGTGGCGGCAAAGAGGAGTTAGTGATGAACAGGGTGTTGATAATTGCCGAGGCTGGAGTAAATCACAACGGGGATCTGGGACTGGCGTTCAGGCTGGTAGATGAAGCAAAAAATGCCGGAGCGGATGTGGTGAAGTTCCAGACATTCAATCCGCAGATGGTGGTTACTGATTCAGCAGAAAAGGCTGAGTACCAGAAAATGACCACAGCAAAGGAAGAAAGCCAGCAAAGTATGCTGAGAAGGCTGGCCTTGACTGAAGGTAACTTTGTTGAGCTTTGTAATTATTGCAGGGGCAGGGGAATAGCATTCTGTTCGACGCCCTTTGACTTTGAAAGTATAGATTTTCTGAATGGGCTGGAAATGCCCTTTTGGAAGATACCATCCGGGGAAATAACGAACTATCCGTATCTTGTAAAAATAGCCCGTACAGGAAAGCCGGTAATTATGTCTACCGGGATGTGCGAGATGAGGGAAATCCTGGAGGCCGTATCAGTACTGCGGGAAAATGGCGCAGGGGCAATAAAGCTGCTTCACTGCACTACACAATATCCAACCCCATACGAGGACGTAAACCTGAGGGCCATGGATACCATGCGTAAGGCAACGGGGCTGGAAATCGGGTATTCTGACCACACAAAGGGAATTGAGGTTCCAATAGCCGCGGCTGCAATGGGGGCAGCAGTCATAGAGAAGCACTTCACTCTGGATAAAAATATGCCGGGCCCTGACCATAAAGCAAGTCTCGAGCCTGCGGAGCTGAAAGCAATGGTCGAGGCCATCCGCAACATTGAAAAGGCAATGGGCGATGGAGTAAAGCAGGTTACAGAATCTGAAAAAGATAATCTGACGATAGCAAGAAAGAGCATAGTGGCGCTAAAGGCAATAAAAAAAGGCGATATTTTTACCGGGGAAAATATCACCACGAAGAGACCCGGGACTGGAATATCGCCAATGAAATGGCGCGATGTATTAGGAAAAACTGCCGACAGGGATTACAGGGAAGACGACTTGATTAAATTATGAAAAAAATTGCAGTGCTTACCGCAACGCGGGCTGAATATGGACTCCTCAGCCCGATTATCAAAGGACTTCAAGACGGTGATGCTTTTGACGTTCGAGTCATTGTTACCGGAGCCCATTTATCTCCGGAATTTGGGCTGACCTTCAGGGAAATTGAAAAGGACAAAGTGAAGATTGACAGGAAAATAGAGACCCTTCTCAGCGGGGATACGCCGGCGGCCATTTCCAAGAGCATGGGACTGGCGATGATTGGCTTTGCCGATTACTTCTCCGAGAACCGGCCTGATGCGTTGATGGTACTGGGTGACCGTTATGAAACCTTGGCGGTATGCTGCGCGGCCATGAACGAATGTATACCGATAATTCACCTGTACGGCGGAGAAACGACCGAAGGGGCGGTTGATGAGGCCATCCGTCACGCTATTACAAAAATGAGCTACCTTCACTTTACCAGTACTGAGGAATACAGACGAAGGGTCATCCAGCTGGGGGAAAGTCCTGACAGGGTGTTTAACGTCGGGGCTATAGGGGTAGAGAATGCCCTGAAAACCAGGCTTCTTGGCAGGGAGGATTTGGAAAAGAGCCTGAACCTTCCGCTTGATAAGCCTTATGCGGTGGTGACGTTCCATCCGGTAACGCTGGAACAGGAAACCGCGGGAGATCAGTATGCGGAGGTACTGAAAGCCTTTGAAGCGCATCCTGAATTGCAGTATATCATCACAAAGGCAAATGCCGACCGGGACGGGCGCGTTATAAATCAAATGACTGATGAGTTTACCGCGAAACACAAAAATGCTGTTTCCTTTGACTCTTTGGGAAAGGTCAGATATTTAAGCGCGTTGAAGTATGCGGCCCTGGTCATTGGAAATTCATCCAGCGGAATAATCGAGGCTCCGTCTTTCAATATACCGACAATAAATATCGGAGACAGGCAGAAGGGACGGCTGCAAGCTGAAAGCGTATTGAACTGCGTGCCGGAAACCGCGGCTGTCAGTGAGGCTGTCAAAAAGGCAATGTCGAAGGATTTTCATCAGGAAGGAGAACCGGTTGTCAATCCATACGGTGATGGTAATACAACTGAAAAAATCATAGATGTAATAAAAAAGACCTTTGTAGAAAACAGAGTCGATTTGAAAAAGACATTTTATGACATTAGATGACCTTCACAGGAAGATGGGAGAGAGGTATTTTGCGCATCGTTGTTATCGGGCTTGGTTCCATGGGCAAGCGGCGGATCCGGCTTCTTAAACAGATAGATGAAACAATAGAGATTACCGGCGTCGATACCAGAGATGACCGCAGGCATGAAGCGGAGAACCTTTACGGGATTGCAGTCTGCGGAGACTTGCAGACTGCATTCGACAGGGGCTGCGACTGCGCGGTTATCTCAACATCGCCGCTTTCTCACGCAGTGCTTATTGATAAGTGCCTGCGGCAGGGCTTGCACGTATTCACCGAATTAAACCTTGTGACGGACCAATACGATGAAAATATCAGTTTGGCGGCAGAACAGGGGAGAGTGTTATTTTTGTCGTCCACCTTTCTGTACAGGGACGAAATAAACTATATTCGGCAAAAGGTGGCGGAGAGCAGGTCAGACCTGACGTATAGCTATCACGTCGGACAATATCTGCCGGATTGGCATCCGTGGGAAAACTACACGGAATATTTTGTCGGCGACAGCCGGACGAACGGCTGCAGGGAAATAATGGCGATAGATTTTCCCTGGCTCTATAAAACCTTTGGCCAGTTTAGATCCGTTTCGGTAAAAAAGGGGAAAAAGACGTCGCTTAAGACAACCTACAACGATAGTTATGTTTTGTTGGTAGAGCATACGTCCGGTGTGCAGGGTTCGATTATTGCAGATGTCGTTACTCGAAAGGCCACCAGGGCTTTTGAAGTGTTCGGCGAGGATCTGTATATTTCGTGGGACGGGACGCCTTTTGGCCTGAAGCGGTATGATATAGAGACGAAGCAGCTGTCCGCGGTGAATTTGTACGAGGCGGCTGATGCCCTCCACCAGCCAGGATATGCGGAGTATGTTGTGGAAAATGCTTACAAAAAAGAATTGGAGATATTTTTAGGCGAGATAGAGGGAAGAGAAAAATCTGAATACGGATTTGAGGATGACGCTTACATATTGTCAGTTATAGATAAAATTGAACGAGACTGAGGAAATGGTATGAGCGGAGTAAAAATAGCTTTTTGGGGATTGGGCTCTATTGCAAAGCGCCATATAAGAAACCTGAAGGCGGTACTGGCGGAGCGGGGCGAAGGTTTTACAATCGATATATACAGGCACAGGGCGCAGGAAATTACCGAACATGATATAAAGGACCTTATCCGCAATAGCTTCGTTGCGGACGAATGGGGCAGGGAAGCATACGATTATGTTTTTATTACGAACCCCACGTTGCTTCACTATGAGACAATTAGGAAATGCGCGCCGCAGGCTCGCGCGCTGTTCATAGAGAAGCCTGTGTTTGACGGTGTCGGGTACGATGTCAGAGCCCTGGCCATACCTGAGCATGTACAGTGTTATGTTGCCTGCCCTCTAAGGTATAATCGAGTCTTACAGTACGTGAAGAGCAATATCCCTGCTGATGAAGTAATATCGGTGAGAGCAATATCCTCCAGCTATCTGCCGGACTGGCGCCCCGGTACCGACTACCGCAAAACCTACAGCGCCCGCGCGGAAATGGGCGGCGGCGTGGCAATCGATCTGATTCACGAGTGGGACTACCTGACTTTCCTGTTTGGAATGCCGAAGGGTGTCAGCTATATTGGCGGTACGTTTTCAAGACTCGATATAAACAGCGACGATCTGGCGGTATATATTGCCGGATATGAAGATAAGGTTGTGGAGCTGCATTTGGATTATTTTGGGCGAAGCAGCGAAAGGCTTTTGAGGTTATATACAAACGACGATGTAATAGACGCGGATATATTAAATGGATGTATCCGCTGGAAGAAATCGGGCGAAACAGTCCAGCTGCCCGGTGAAAGGGACGACGCTCAAAAAAGAGAGCTGCGGCACTTTATGGATATAGCTGACGGGAAAATTGCAAACGATTCAACGATCAGTCACGCTGTTGAAGTTTTGAAGCTCGCCAAGGGATGCTCTGCATAACTGAACGTCTGAATGGATTTCGGGGAGGCGGTAAAATGCAGGAATGGAAAAAATGCCTGGTGACGCAGGAACAGAACATTACGGAGGCCGTCAGAGTCATAGATTCTACAATCGCCAGAATTGCGATAGTCGTTGGCGGAGACGGCAAACTGTTGGGGACGGTTACCGATTACGATGTGCGGCAGGCCATACTTAATGGAGTAAGCATGGATTCTCCCGTTGACCGGATCATGAATAGAGCGCCGAAATTTCTGGCAGGGGAACGGGACCCGCAGACGGTTTTGGCCAAAATGCGGGAGTGGAAGGTGAAGCAGCTGCCTGTCGTTGATGATGGCGTGGTTGTTGATTTGAAAGTGCCTGCTGATTTTGAGATCACCAGCGCGCGGACAAATCCGGTATTGATAATGGCAGGCGGGCTGGGGACAAGGCTCCGCCCGCTCACTGATACCTGCCCCAAGCCCATGTTGAAGCTCGGCTCCAAGCCGATACTTCAGATAATACTGGAAAGCTTTATAGAGGAAGGGTTCAGGGATTTCTATTTCTCTGTCAATTATAAGGCCGAGGTGATAAAGGAATACTTTGGCGCGGGGGAAGGCTTTGGAGTAAACGTCACCTATTTAGAGGAGAACAAGCGGTTAGGCACGGCCGGCGCGTTAAGCCTGCTGCCGGACACGATAAAAGAGCCGGTGATCGTGATGAATGGAGATCTGCTGACAAAGGTAGATTTCCATCAATTGCTGGAGTTTCACTATAACCGGCACGGGCAGGCGACTATGTGCGTGAGAGAGTACAGCTACCGCTTACCATACGGGGTGGTGAAATTTGATGGATGGAATATTACCGGGCTCAGGGAGAAGCCGGGTTATACGGAATTTGTGAATGCCGGAATATATGTTGTTTCCCCGGATATGATTAAGCTGGTGCCTCCGGATAGATATTATGATATGACAGACCTGTTTAATGATATGATTGAGCGGAAGGAAAAGGCTTTAATCTTTCCGATCAGAGAATATTGGATGGATATCGGAAGGCTGGAAGATTTCGAAAAGGCACAGGCCGATTTTTTGTAAGCTGAGTTCAGGAAGAAGGTGTGATTATGTACAGAGAACGGTTGATGGCGGCATTACAGAATACAATGTTAAATGAAAAGCTTCTTGACGATTTTCTCCTGCGGCGGCTTGTGGATGGATTTGAAGCCTGCAGGGAAAACCGGGGCAACGTTTACTTCATAGGCAATGGGGGCAGCGCGGGAATCGCCATGCACATGACGGCGGATTTCCTCAAGAACGGCAGAATGAAAACCCATAGTATGCACGACGCGCCCACCCTTACCTGTCTGGGGAACGACTACGGATACGAATATGTCTTTAGTAAACAACTGGAGATAGTGGCGGAAAAAGGCGATCTGCTTGTCGCAATATCCAGCTCGGGAAATTCCCCTAATATCCTTGAAGCGGTGCGGATAGCGAAGGAAAAAGGCTGTAAGGTGATTACCCTGTCCGGATTTAAGCCGGATAATAAGCTCCGGCCTTTGGGCGATTGTAATATTTACGTTCCTTCGATGGAGTATGGAATCGTAGAATCGATTCACAACCTGATATTGCAGCAGATTGTGGATGAAATAATGGCGATGGATAAGGAGAACGAAAAATGAAATCTCTTGTAACAGGCGGCTGCGGGTTTATCGGCTCCCATATTGTGGACCGGCTTTTAGCTGAAGGTCATGAAGTAATCGTAATCGATAATTGCAGTACCGGACGGCTGGAAAATCTCGACCATCAGAAGGGCAACGACAAGCTGAAAATAGTGCAGGCAGATATTTGCGATTATGAGACCATCGCCCCGCTCTTTGCAGGGGTCGATTGGGTATTTCATCTGGCGGCCCTGGCGGATATTGTGCCGTCCATTCAAAAGCCCCAGGAATATTTTCATTCAAATGTGGACGGGACGTTTTCCGTATTGCAGGCGGCGACAGCGGCTAATGTAAAACGGTTCCTGTACACGGCCTCATCCTCCTGCTACGGCATTCCCGACAAATATCCAACAGACGAAAAGGCAGACATTCGACCGGAGTATCCCTATGCCCTGACAAAGCGGCTCGGCGAAGAGCTGGCGCTGCACTGGGCCAAGGTATACAAGCTTCCGGTAGTATCGCTCTGCCTTTTTAATGTTTACGGACCCCGCTCCAGAACGTCGGGAACCTATGGGGCGGTTTTCGGGGTCTTCCTGGGCCAGAAGCTGGCGGGAAAGCCCTTTACGGTAGTAGGAACAGGGGAGCAGACACGGGACTTTACTTATGTGACGGACATCGTGGACGCCTTCATAACCGCCGCAAAATCCGATGTGGCCGGAGAAAGATTCAACGTGGGGAGCGAGCATACGTATTCGGTCAATCGCCTGGTTGAGTTATTAGGCGGGACGGAAGACACGATAGTCCATATTCCCAAGCGGCCGGGAGAACCGGACTGCACCTGGGCGGACACAACGAAAATCAACGCCATGTTGAATTGGCGCCCCAGGGTAACCCTGGAGGAAGGCGTGCAGCATATCCTCGACAATATCGATTACTGGCGGAAAGCGCCGGTTTGGACGCCGGACACTATTAAGGAAGCCACGGCAGATTGGTTCAAATACTTGAGCAGATAAAAGGAAGCTGTATATGGAGAAGAAAATTGTTTCACGGGAAGAGTTTGCGAAAATAAGAGAGAGCCTGCGAAGGGAAAATAAAAAAGCCGTCCTTTGTCACGGCGTGTTTGATTTACTGCATTACGGCCACATCGAGCACTTGCAGGAGGCAAAAGCGCAGGGTGATGTTTTGGCAGTTTCGGTAACGGCGGCAAAATTCGTCAACAAGGGCCCCGGCCGGCCATATTTTAACGACCAGCAGAGAATGAACTTCCTGGCAAATCTGGAATGCGTGGACTATGTGCTGCTCAGCGAGGCGGTTACCGTTCATGAAATCGTGAAAATTGTCCAGCCTGACGTTTATGTAAAGGGGCAGGAATACGCGGCGGCGGAAAATGACGTTACGGGAAATATCGGCCCCGAGCGGGAAATCGTGGAGAAATACGGCGGAAGAATATATTTTACCCATGGGGAAGTTTACAGCTCTACAAAGCTGCTGAATAATTTCTTTGGAGCGCTGCCGGAAGAGGTTCTGGAAACGGCGCGGGGCCTTAGAAAAAAGTATGGAAACGACCTGGCGGAACAGATTCGCAAAATGGTTGACAGCTTCGGGGCTTTGAACGTACTGGTAATCGGCGACGTTATCATAGACGATTACGTATTTTGCAAGGTTCAGGGGCTTACCACCAAAGACGCGGCCATGTCAACCCGCTTTGATTATATGGAGCGGTACGCAGGGGGCTCTTTGGCCATTGCCCGGCATCTGGCGGGCTTTGCCGGGAAGGTGTCCCTGTTGTCCATGACCGGGGGAGAGCCTGATATTGAGAGGCTTATCAATGAAAAAATGGGGGGGGGGTCGATTGACTGTAAGCTGGTAAGGGATTCCCGCTTTATTACCCCGGTAAAGCGAAGATATATAAAACAGCATCCGCTGAGGCAGGAATACGAGAAGCTGTTTTCCGTCAATAAATTATTGGATGTAGAAGGTATAAAGCAGGTCGACTACAGTCAATTTTACAGTCAATTACAGGATGAATTGCCCAAACACGACCTGGTGGTGGTCTGCGATTATGGCCACGGCTTGCTGGACGATAAAGCCATCAGAATAATTGAGGGCGGGGCCAAATATCTGGCCGTTAATTGCCAGACGAATTCCTCCAACAACGGGATGAATGTAATTTCAAAATATCATCGGGCAGACGCATTCGTGGTGGATGAACGGGAGCTCAGGCTTCCCTTTGGCCAGACAACCGAAGAGAATGACGCGCTGCTGGGTGAATTGAGCGGTAAACTAAAGAGCGCCGTTGCCTGGGTGACCCTGGGGGCTGACGGCGCAATGGGCTTGAATAAAACGGAAAAGATCCATATCCCGGCCGTGACGCTGCATGTGAAGGATACGGTGGGGGCAGGGGACGCCTTTTACTCTCTGGCTTCATTGGGGGCAGTTAAAGAATTGCCGGTAGATATTGCCACCCTCGTGGCAAATGTGGCCGGGGCAATAAAAACCAATTTGGTGGGAAATTCCCGGCCCGTGGACAAGGTTGATTTGTTGAAATTTGTAAGTACAATTCTGAATGTGTGACGACAGCTATGGAAATGAACGAACTTATACGGCAGTGCCTGTCCGCCGGGCATGTGTTCCTGTATGGCGCTTCCGTCCATGGGAGAACCGCGGCGGAATACCTCAAGGCAAACAAGGTACCGGTTGACGGATTCATCGTGTCATCGTACGGAACGCAGGATAAGGTGATTTATGGGATCCCTGTATATGAGCTGCACAGCGTTAATTGGCCGGCCTCCTTCATCGTCCTTTTGAGCCTGTCAGAGCGGTTTCAGGAGGAAGTGACAAACAGCCTGAAGGAATCAGGCATTTCAGAGCAGCGGATTCTGCCGCTTCCAGCGGTCACTTTGGCCCGGATGAATGAATGGCTGATAAATGAAAAGCGGTTGTCGGTGCTGACAGAAGCGCAAGGGGAGACTGATGAACGGGGACGTGACTGTCAGGAGCAAATAGAGAAGCTGCTGTCAGAGTATGACAGTATCCTGATAAGGAATATGGACGTAAGAAGTCTGGGGCCTATGGGCTCCTGGAAATTTTACTGTGACGAAAGGGCGCAACGCGGTAATGATGGTGTTTACCATCTGTACTACCCGGTAGGTGTGGGCAGGCCCCTGTCGTCGCCAAACGACTTTCTTCTGAGTAAGATGAAGGCCCGCGGTATATCCGTCATAAGCAGGGACACGGTTGATTTCTGGCGGCTGGTGATAAGACAATATCCCGAAAGAATTATTTGGGATGATCAGTTCCTGGCAGCCGGTTTTGGTAATGTAGCTGAATCAGATTTTGAAGGAGTGGATAGCCCTCTTATAGAATTGACGGAGGCTGAAGAACGGCAAGGGCGTATTCAGGCGAATCGCCTGGGCATAGCGGGCAAGTATATTTGCTTCTCATGCAGGGATTCCGGATACTGGCTTGACAATGCAGGGTACAGGCCAACCGAGGCGTTTATCGGCAGATTTAGAAATGCCAGTATTGACAATTACCATGAGGCAGTAGAATATCTCCGCGGTCAGGGAGTGCTTGCCGTCCGGATGGGAGCCGGCGTTACCAAACCCTTTGAGGCAGAAGGAGCGATCGATTACGCGAACCTGGGATACAGTGATTTCATGGACGTGTATTTGACGGAGCACTGCAAATTCTTTGTGTGCAATCTGTCTGGGATAACGGTTTTCCCGACACTGCTGGCAAAACCTGTACTGATAGTCAACGCGGCCCTGTTGACCACCAGATGCGACGCCGTGCCATGCTTTTCGCCAAAGCGGGATTTTGCGATAATAAAAAAATTTTGGAGTAAAGAGAAGAAGCGTTACCTGAGCCTGAAGGAAATATTGCAGCATGAACAGAAGGGTAAGGAGGTCGACTCAGTTTTCCCCAATGGAATTTTCAGGCTGTATGCGGATGAGGGAATTGAAGCGATAGAAAACAGCCCGGCTGAAATCGCCCAGGCAGTTCGGGAAATGAATGAGCGGATAAACGGGACATACGTTGAAACAGAAGCCGATAAAGCGCTGTACAGGCGGTATTTGGAAATTATAAAAAATGCCGGTTTGGGCGACAGCGTACCGTCAAATTGGCGGTTATGCGCCGGGTATCTCAGGGAAAATGAATGGCTGTTAGAGGAGCAGGAGGTTTTGTAATGTCAGACAGCATAAGAATGGATTCACATAAGCTGCTGTTTCATCCCCGCCGGGTGGCTGAGTGGCTGGAGGGCAGGCTTATCTACCCGATAGAAATGGAAGTGGGGCTCAGCGGCGCCTGTAACCACCGGTGCATTTTCTGCGCTGTGGACTACATGGAGTATAAGCCGCGGCTGCTGAAGGCAGAGGTGCTCGTTCCAAATCTGAGGATTATGGGACAGAAGGGCGTAAAAAGCATTATTTATGCCGGGGAAGGGGAGCCTTTAGTCAATCCGGAGGCTCCGGAAATCATCAATCAAACGAAGTCCAGCGGGATAGACGCCGCCATGTCCACCAATGGAGTGCTGTTTACCAGAGAAAAAGCCGAATACTGCATGAAATCCCTTTCCTGGATCCGCTTTAGCATAGCGGGAGCGACGGACGCGACGTATGAAAAAATACATCAGTGCAGGCAGGGAGATTTGCAGAAGGTTTATCAGAATATGCAGGACGCGGTAGCGGTTAAGCGGGCTGATAATCTGAAGACAACACTGGGGGCGCAGCTGTTACTATTGCCCGAGAATAAGTCGGAGGTTGTTCAGCTGGCAAAAACGATGCGGGAAATTGGCTTTGATTATTTTACGGTAAAGCCCTTTTCCCAGCATCCCCAAAGCAAGGCGCAATTGCAGGTGGACTATTCGGAAGCGGAAGACATTGGCGCGGAATTAAAGGAATGCGAAACAGAGGATTTTAAGATTTATTTCCGCTCCCGTTCAATTGAAAATCTGGGCATGGAAAAGCCCTATGATAAATGCTGCGGCGTAAATTTTATGGCATATATGGACGCCTCGGGCCGGGTATTCCCCTGCATCGTTTTCATGGGAAAGGATGAATATATATATGGCAATATCAATGACAACACCTTTGATGAAATCTGGGAATCAGAAAGGGCCGGGAAAATAAGAAATATCTTCGATGAAAGCTTCATCAGGAAAAATTGCCGCAAGAATTGCCGCCTGGATGAAATGAATAAATATTTGTGTGAATTGAGGCATCCGGGATATCACGTGAATTTTATTTGAGGAGACAAAAAATGGATCGCAACAGCACGCCATACAGCCAGATGAAGGTATTTTGCCATCAGGACGTCATACAGAATTTGCTCGAGGGGAAACGCTGCCAGCCGGTGTATATACGGATAAAGCCGACAAATAAATGCAATCACAACTGCGTTTACTGTCATTACAGGCATTCTTATCTGGATTTGGACGAATATAATCCGTCCGATGAAATCCCCAGGGACAAAATGCTGGAAATCGTGGCAGATATGAAAGAAATGGGCACCAGGGCGGTTACTTTTTCCGGCGGAGGCGAGCCGCTGCTCTATCCGTACATTGAAGAAACCATGCAGGCGGTGATAGACGCGGGGATCGATCTGTCGATAATAACGAATGGCTCCCTGCTAAGTGGTAAACGGGCTGAATTGTTGGCCAAGGCAAAATGGGTCAGGATTTCTTTGGAATCAGTCCGGGATGATGAATATTGTAAGATTCGGGGCATTAAGCAGGGATCCTTTGACAATCTCTGCAAAAATATTGAAGCCTTTGCCCGCATAAAGAACAATACCTGTGAATTTGGCGTCAATATGGTGGTGTCAAGGGAGAATCATAAAGACGTATACGAGATGGCCCGCCTGATGAAGAGCCTCGGCGTAAATCATGTGAAATACGCGCCGGTGATATTGAATGATACTATAGGGTATCACAGGGATTTTGTTCAGTTTGTTACCGACGAATTGGCGAGAGCCGCAAAGGATTTTGATGGAGATGGATTTAGGGTAGTCAATCTCTACACAGGAGATTTTTCCAATAGCGTAGTGTTTGAAAGACAGTACAGCAAGTGCCCCATAAAGGAGTTTATCTGCGTGATTGGGGCCAACGCCAAGGTGTATTATTGTCACGATAAGGCGTACCTCAGCGACGGCGTGGTATGCGATTTGAACAAGGGAAGATTCAAAGACCTTTGGTTTTCAGAGGAAACCGATAGAAAATTTGCCGGCTTTGACGCAAAGGCAATCTGCAAGCAGCATTGCGTCTACGACAGCAGGAATGAAATGATAAATGCCTTTTTAGCGATGGACAGAAATCATGTGAATTTTATTTAAGGAAGGACTTATTAAGTGAAGGCTCATAATATAATTGGAGGAATAGGGGCGGCAGTGCCAGAGGTAATTGCTCTCAGTACGGAGAAGCAGCAGATTCTGTAAAACAATATAGTCGCGTAATTTCCCGGCAGGATACAGAATGTATGCTGAGGTGAAAGTACAAATGGCACAGGCTCTGATGTTTCACGCGGCACAGTTGGGGAGAGGTTGAAACAATGGCATATATAGACTTTATATCAGATTTGCACAAGGCCACTAAGCGGGATTATTTGGGGCGGGTTAATGAAGCCTCAAAGGCAGAATGCGCCAAAATCGCAAAGAAGTTTGATTACGATTTTTTTGATGGTGAGAGAAAATATGGTTACGGAGGGTACAAGTATGACGGCAGGTGGCGTGGTGTCGCTGAACGTTTAGTAGAGCATTATAATTTAAAGGCAGGGCAGTCCGTCCTCGATGTAGGCTGCGGAAAGGCTCATTTATTATATGAGCTTATGCGAATGGTGCCGGGGTTGCATGTGCGCGGAATAGATATTTCCAAGTATGCGATTACACACACCTTGCCTGAAATACAGCCGTATCTTTCAGAGGGAAAAGCGCAGGATTTACAGTTTGCAGATAAAAGCTTCGATTTGGTGCTTTCGCTGAATACGCTTCACAATCTTTACATATATGATCTGATGAAGGCGATTGGCGATATTCAGCGTATTGCCAGGAACAGCTACATAGTAGTGGAATCGTACCGTACAGAGGAAGAACGTGTAAACATGTTGTATTGGCAGCTTACATGCGAGTGCTTCTTCGAGGTAAAGGAATGGGAATGGATTTATAAACAATGCGGATACACCGGCGAGTACAGTTTTATTTTCTTTGATTGAGGTTTTTGCTATGGAAAGGATTTTGGTCACCGGTGCAGGCGGATTTGTCGGCAGCTATTTAGCGGAGGATTTGCAGTGTCATGGGTATGGCGTTACGGGTCTTGTACGTGGAAATTTTACCCCGGCGAAAAAAACTTACCCGGTAGTGTCAGCTGACCTGGCGGAGGCCGTAGATGTGGAATGGAACGGCGATATTATCGTACACGCCGCGGGCAGAGTACCATCGGCAGGCGTATCGGCTGGTGAATATAAGCGCGATAATATTGATGCGATGGAACGTTTACTGAAAATTGCCGCCAGAAAAAAAGTAAGCCTGATTATTTACTTGTCTACTATGGACATATATGGTAGAAAAAATACGGAAAAAATTTTGGACGAAAATACGGAAAAAATTTTGGACGAAAATACGGAATATGGTATCTCTAAGTATTATGCGGAAAGGCTATTACAGGAAAACGGGCGTGTCAACTACGTTATATTGCGAGTACCGGGCGTGTTTGGCAGAGGGATGAGTAACACATGGCTGGCCAGAGCTATAAACAATATGGCACAGGATAATGCGGTGGAGGTTTATTCGGCAGGTTTTGCAAATAATAACTTTATAGCGATAGAAGATTTGGCAAAGTTTATACGAACAATAATATCCCGTTCTATCTATAATGATGTTTTTGTTTTGGGGAATGAGGAGAAGATACGGATAATAGATATGATGAACATTTTGAAGGAGGAAATGCGGTCCAAATCTGAAATTGTCGTTAGAGAAAACAGAATCATTCCGTTTTCTATCAATGTTTCTCATGCATTGGCAAACGGTTTTTCGTCTGTAAATTTTCAGACGATGGTGAAAAACTTTTTTCAAAAGGACATCCAATAAATGTGTATGTATTTTATCTGATATGGGGAGTGATTATAAAATGGCGGAAAGATTTATTCTTGACGGCAGTAAATTATTATATCATGCGGACAGAGTTAATGCCTGGTTAAGGGGAGAACGGATCGCGCCTGTTACCATTGATTGCGCGCTCACTACGCAGTGCTCGTACAGATGCGTGTATTGCTACGGAAAGATGCAGGCCATCAACAAATTTCCCAGCCTTGACAGGCAGGTAATTATGGATTTTTTGGATGATGCGGCTGAGATTGGAGTTAAAGCTGTAAGCTTCGTAAGCGATGGAGAGAGCACCTGCAACCCGCACCTCAGGGAGGCAATAATTAGAGGAAAAAATAATGGATTGGATATGGCGCTGGGGACAAATGGATTTATGTTAAGGGATGAGGATTTGCCCGAAATTTTACCTTGTCTCACATACTTGCGTTTTAATATATCTGCTGGAGAGCGGGACGAATATGCTTATATTCATGGATGCAGTGTTCTGGCATATGACAAGGTGATAGAAACGATAAAAAAAGCCGTCCGCATTAAACAGGATAAAGGATTGCCGGTGACAATAGGATTGCAAATGGTGTTAATGCCTGATTTTCGGGGGGGGGGGAGAGAGCAAGTAATTCCCTTGACAAAATTGGGAAAAGAACTGGGAGTAGATTATTTGGTAATCAAGCATTGCAGTGATGATGAAAATCATACCCTGGGGATAGATTATGACAAATACGAGCAACTGGCGGATCTGCTTAAAGAGGCCGAAAGCTTTTCAACAGAAAGCTATCAGGTCACGGCAAAGTGGTCAAAAATCATGAGTCATGGGAACAAATGCTATAAACAGTGTTATGGAGCCCCTTTTATACTACAGCTGTCGGGGTCTGGATTGGTTGCGCCGTGCGGAATGTTCTTTAATGAAAGGTACAAGAAGTATCACATAGGGAACATTAAGGAAAAAAGATTTAAGGATATTTGGAAAAGCGAGCGTTACTGGGAAGTAATGAACAGCCTTGCCTCTGAAGCTTTTGATGCAGGGAAGGACTGCGGGACCTTGTGCCTGCAGCATAAAACAAACGAAATCCTTTGGGGACTGAAGGAAAAACAGGTAACCGAGGTTGAACAGAGTAAATTACCGGAGATTCAGCATAAAAATTTTATCTGAGGTGCGCGATGAAGGAAGATATTTCCCTTAAAATCAGACAAGATGTTTTCAAAATGGCAGTCAGGGCCAATGGGGGGCATATTGCGCCGGCGTATTCAATGGCTGATATTGCAGCCGTATTGTTCTTCGATGATGTCCTGCGGTACAATCCCAAAGAACCTGAGTGGATCGACAGGGATTATTTTATCCTCAGCAAGGGGCACGGGGCGTTGGCGCTTTATTCAGCCCTTAGTCTGGCCGGTTATTTTGACAGGCGGGAGCTGGACTCTTTTTGTATGCCCGGCTCAGAGCTCGGCAGCCTGGCCAGGATGGGTCATGTCCCGGGGGTGGAGGCCACGACTGGCTCCCTCGGCCACGGGCTGTCGTTTGCAACAGGCATCGCTTTGGCTTGCAAGATGGATAAAAAAAATAACCACATTTACGTCTTATTGGGCGATGGCGAGTGCCAGGAAGGCTCTGTCTGGGAAGCGGTAATGGCCGCCGCCCATCATGGATTGGACAATATGACGGTGATTATTGACTATAATAAATTACAGGCAATGGACAGCATCGACAGCATAATGTCGATAAGGAGCTTCTCGGAAAGATTTGCGGCCTTTGGCTTTAAGACCGTAGATATAGACGGTCATAATCTGAGTGAAATTAAAGATGCTTTAATGATGCGGGAAGAGAATAAACCGGTGGCGGTCATAGCGCATACCATAAAGGGAAAAGGATTGTCTTTTATGGAGAATGTCCCTGTCTGGCATTACCGGATTCCGAATGAGGATGAGATGGAAATTGCCCTTAAAGAGCTGAAGCTGACAAGAGAGGAGCTGGGTACTTATGAGAAGTGCTTATTTAGAAACATTATCTGAATTGGCGGCAAAGGATAAAAATGTTCTGGCCATGATTTCTGATAACGGAGCAATCGTTTATGACGATTATCGGGCCCGCTTTCCCAATCAGTACATAAATGCGGGAATATCTGAGGCAAATATGGTCGGGATGGCGGCAGGGCTGGCCCGGAGGGGTAAAATCCCGTTTGCCTATACAATCGGGGCTTTTTTGGCGTACCGGGCTTATGAATTTATAATGAATGACGTTTGCCTCCAAAACCAGAATGTAAAGCTGGTGGGCATTGGCGCCGGCTGCGCGTACAGTTTACTGGGTCCTTCCCACCATACTATATTCGATATTTCAGCCCTGCGGCCCCTGCCGAACCTGACGGTATTTTCACCGGCCAGCCCTATGGAGGTAAAGCAGGTTGTGAAGGCTGCGTATTCTATAAATGGGCCCGTATACATAAGGCTGGGGACAAATCGGGAAGCAGAAATATATACGAAGGATTATCCCTTTGAAGTGGGAAAGGCTGTTACTGTCCATGATGGCGGCGACCTGACGATAATTTCAACGGGCAGTATTGTCAGCGACGCTTTGGAGGCGGCCAGGCAGTTGGAAGCGGACGGCATAAGAGCCAGAGTGATAAACATACATACCATAAAGCCGTTCGACAGCGAGGCCGTTATTGAGGCGGCGAAGGAAACGGGCAGGATCCTTGTTGTAGAAGAGCATAGTACAGACGGGGGACTTGGCAGTATCGTTGCGGATGCTTTGGTGAGCTGCGGTATCCCTGTGCAGTTTGACAGGGTGGGGCTGACAGGCTTCGTGGATGGATATGGAACACATATGGTGTTAAAAGAGAAAAATAGAATTGGTGTAATGGAGATTCAGCATAGAGCAGAAATCATGGTGAAAGGGAAGGAAAGAATAAAATGAAAGACGCAGGAATTGGAATTGTAATCCCCAAATATAATAATAGTATACAAACCCGATATAATTTTCCCGTAGGGCTCGCTTATATAAAAGGGGCTTTGAAAAACCATGGGTACAAGGTCTACGGAATAAACCTCAACCATGTCAGCGAGGAAAATGTGGAACGCAGACTGGAGGAATTTTATAGGGAAAACAATATCGGCATCGTGTTATGCGGCGGACTGTCAGCCCATTACTCTATCATAAAATCTGTGTTTGACGCAGCGAAAAGGGTAAAGCGGGAGATTATAAAAATTGGGGGGGTGGCGGGTTCTCATCGGAACCAATTTTGTTTACAAAAATGACAGGAGCGGATTACGCTTGTATCGGTGAGGGTGAAGTTACCATATGTGAATTGATGGATTCCATAGTAGCCGGGAGCGGCGTAGAAGGGTGCGCGGGCATTGTTTATAAAAATGGCGATGGGGAGTACATAAAGAATGCTGATAGACCGCCCATCGCGGATCTTGACAGCATTCCATTTCCTGATTATGACGGATTGGAGCTGGAAAAATATCTGGAAGCTCAGACGCCCTACGATGAATACTATACCTACGCAGACGATTATCCGAGGATGCTTCCTATATATTTGGGAAGGTCTTGTCCTTTTCAGTGTACATTTTGCTACCATCCCTTAGGAAATAAATACAGGCAGAGATCGATGGATAATTTCTTTCTGGAGCTGGATCAGGCTTTACAAAAATATCAGGTTAATGAGCTGGGAATTTTTGATGAGTTATTCAGCCTGAATAAGGAAAATGTAGAACGCTTCTGCGAAAGAATTTCCGGATATAACATGAGGTGGCACATTCAGCTTCGGGTAAATATTGCGGATAAACCGCTTCTTATGATGATGAAGAAGGCAGGTTGCACATCGATAAGTTACGGGATAGAAAGCTATAACAGAGATGTTTTGGCCAGTATGAAGAAAAAAATTTCCCAGGAAGAGATAGCGAGAGCCTTGCAGGATACTTACGAGTGCGGCATTACTATTCAGGGGAATTTTATATTTGGCGATGAAGAGGAAACGGTGGAATCCTTTAAGGAGACCCTTAGCTGGTGGCGGGAACATAGGAAGTATATGCTGAATCTGGCGTTCATTGAGACCTATCCTGGAACCGCATTATATAAAAACGCTGTAAAAAACGGGCTGATACGTGATCGCGAGAAATTTATCGCTGATGGCTGCCCGATAATCAATATGACAAAGCTCACAGATGCCCAGTTTTCGACAATGCGCACGATAGTTGCGTTGGAGGAGTTCAAGGATTGCGGATATAACGGCGAGGTTTTAGGGATATCCGCAAATGAAACCGAAGACAAAATGGTCGATATGACATTGAGGTGCGCTCATTGCGGACGGGTATCCACATACAAACGAATTGAGAAAAAGCGCGTGTATTCAAACCATTTTAAGATTGGTTGCAAAAATTGCGGTCAAAAGAGCGTGTTTGACACGAGAGCATACTTCGGAATAAGGGATTCTGAATTTAAGTATAGAATGTATTATTATATTTTAAAACAATACTTACAGAATATAAGAGAGGGACTTAATCCAGGAGACGGTTTGGATATGGGAGCAATCGCTTTATTCTACGAAGAAGAGCTTGGAGATGACTTTGTAGATATTTTGAGGGGCTATGGAAAGCTGGCGTATATTATCGCTCCTGGAGGTTCCCGTGTACAGGAGCCGGCAGCCGGTAATATCAAAGTCGTTGAAATGGAATCCATGGAAAGACAGGAGCTTGAGACACCGACTGACGCAATAATTGTGTTGGATATTATGAATTATAAGCGAATTGAAGAAGAGCTGCGGCAAAAAGGGTATAACGGGCGGATAGCGGCCGTTGATGACGTGCTGTTTGGGATGGTGGTGTAACCGACAGGCGGTAGATTGTAAAATGAAAATGAACAACTGAAAGGCTCCCTTTACCGTTTGCCTTGCCGTGCGCAAGAAATATTTTTGACTGAAAAATCACAAGCCCCGTTATTGCTCTGCATGAGATGTTCTCATGCGCAGGGCGATAACGGGGCTTGTGCCATATTCACTGGTTACTTTTTATTTTGCGGATCGATTTCCGCATCGCTGTCCTCTGTCTGAAAGCTGAGCCCGAAATTGCTGTGCCGCTCAAGGGAATGCAGTCCTTCACGGATATACTGCCATGATTGACGGTAGTTGTTCATAACGGAGAAGTCCGATTCGCTGATAAACCTTATAAAGCCGGGAATATCATCCCGGTATTTTTTCGCAAAGGCGTAGGAGTCATTTTCTTTCTCTTCGTCAGGGCTGTTCAGTTTTCCATAAAGCACATGATCAAGGTTGCAGGACATATAGTAAATCCGATAAGGTATTTTCCATATTGCAGGCGTGGAGGACAGCTTATCCAAATTTTCCCTCTTATGCCGATTCCGGGCTTCAATTCCTGTTTTCCTTTGCGTTCGGATTTCCGTAACGGAATAAACAGGATTTGCAGCTGTAGAATCCTTTACAACTGCATCGTCCGGAATGAACGCTCCGTCCGTATCCGCGATATGAATGATCTGACTGAAATCTTCGGGCTTGAATACCCGACCGGCATATTTTTTGACCAAATTGCCGATCTTGGCAACGATATTGCCTGACACTACACCCAGTTTGGTGGTAATGTCGCAATGCATAACTTCAACATGGACAACTTTGCTGTCGTAGAATTTATCCAAGAGAACGCCGATAGCTCCCTCATCCGAGGGCCCTTCAACGATGACAAATACAATTTTCTTACGAGGCATCAGGATCGCCTGCCTCTCTGAACGCCATCGCGATTTCACTGTTATTTGTCATGTCGTACACGGGTTCGCTCTGTTCCCCCAGCACGATGTCCCGATAATAGAAATCACGAAGGTTATTTGTTGATTTCACATTGCTCAGGCGGATATACCGGTTTTGCGGATTCGTTGTCGTAAAGGCAATAAAGCGCTTATCCAATACTTCCAGGGGGCGCAGATTATGGGAGGTGAAGACAAGCTGTCCCTTGCCTTTTGTTGCAATGATGCGCAGTAACTCACCGAGCAGGTATTCAAATACACCGGAATCCAATTCATCAATGGCAACAGTCATCGTGGGCTTGTTGTATATTTCAATCAAAAGCTGCAAAATTGAAATGAGCTTTTTAATGCCCTCTGATTCACAGCTCAAGGGGATTTCCCTGCTGTTTTTATTGGACACAAGCTGGATGCGGCGTCTAACCGTTCCATTTTGGTAAAGCTCCGCCCCCAGATCTCTGACACTGATCGTAAGTTTGGGAACGAGCTGCTGTAAGACAACATTCATGCAATCTATAACTTTGTGGACGACATTAAAAGCTCTTTCCGGAATCAGCGATGGCTCATTAAGCTTCAGCAAGATATTGCCAGTGGACGTCTGGCTCTTGTCAGCATAGTTAAAGGCAAGTGGCAGAGCATTCAGGCTAATAAGACCGGAAGTAACCGTGCCAATTACGAAGAACCGGCAGTTTCCGAAGTAGACAAGGCTTTCCATAAGAAAGAGATGGCGGTCGTCAGTACAGTTTTGGCGGGCAATGTTAAGCAGCTCGCTCGAAAAAATAAAAGAACGGGATGTAGTACGGGTGAACTGCTTCGCAAACAAGAGATTCCTTAAGGCTTCCTCATCCTTGCCGATGATCGCTTGATACTTGGAGGCTGGGAGAAAAACAACGTCTTCAGAGGTTCTCGTATCAATGACAGGTGCAAATCTAAATTTTTTGCCCTCAAATTCGCAGGAACAGGAAAGAACTTCATCGAACAGCACCGTTTTGTAATTTCCCTCAGGCGTTGGCTGTCCAGTGTTATGTCCGGTATGGTCAAGCTCGCGGCGAAAACTTACTTCATAAGAAACGGAGTAAACACAGCCCCGTTTATGGTTATTTATCGTGAAGCCGTACTTTAGTGTCGCATATTCGCTGTCTACATTGATGTAATCCGCACAGCAAGGTGGAACCGGACTGCCGCAAAGCGCAAGGCGAAGCAGCTCCAGGGCATCGATCAGCGCAGTTTTTCCTGAGCCGTTCTGTCCATACAGCCCAAGAATGCTTGCCTTTTCACCCTTCTGAGAATGTCCAAACTCAAGGCGCCCATAGCCGACGTTTTTGAAGTTTCTGATTTCAATACTCTCAATTCTGACAATTGTGCCGTCCATGATGAGCCCTCCTTTTCTCATGCAGCAAAATGCGTACATCAAGTTAGCATTAGTATAGTTAAAATTTGTAAAAAGTCAATGTAAATGAGTAAATCGAAATAAAAAATTCCGATGTTTAGTTTCGTGGGTGAATTGCAATAAACAATTGAATAAAATAAAAAGCAGACAGATGTTATCGATAGACGGTTTGACTGTGTGTGGTTGTATATTCAGGTATGCGGCCATGATTGCCTGTTCACTGTAATTTACCCTGGTGCAGATCGTAAAGAGCCGTGACATGGACGCAATTAGCGGCCGCTGCAATTTGGCGCGGCAAATGGACTGGTTTGCAGCTGCTTTGCGTCATGGTGCATTCGTCAAGGGAGGGATGTTTCCCTGATTTACGAATGTTTCGAAGTGTGCTAGAATGGGGATGTTCCATAGTGAGGGTTCCTTTGTCGATGATTTTGGACAGAAGACTTTTGACCCGGAGGGTCGCTATGGATTGAAATCTTCTTTAGCTGTTCGATTTTATGATTAACCAGATAGAATATGGGATGAGATATATGATTTGTTCACTGAGTAAGGATGAGTTGACCAGGTATATAGGTAAACAGTTGGTTAATTTGTTCCCGGATTCGCAGGAATTTCAGGGAGACGATGTGTGCCGTGCTATGGATATGGCATTGGAGAGGACGGAGCGGTGTTTCAGTCATATCAGGGTAAGGGGCTATCGCGAGGGAGGTCAGGCGAGATTTTATCACCTGCACAGCGACCAATACGCTACGTTCTTATGGTTTTTGGCAAACAGCCTCTGGAAGGTATCAGGCAGCCGCCCCCCCCATTTTTGTGACAGGCTGATTTTACTGAATAAGACTTTACATGGCTTCTGGGTGTCATACAAGAATTGTTTGCCGGATGTTTTTTTGTTAAGCCACCCCGTTGGGACTGTGTTGGGGAACGCCTGTTATTCGGATGGGTTGGTGGTAATGCAGAATGTAACGGTTAATACGGGCAGCGGGGACTGGACAAAGTCCGTTAAGCTTGGGCGGGGGCTGTTCCTTTCGGCGGGCGCTGCCATCATCGGTGACGTAACAGTGGGAGACCGTTGCAGTGTAGGGGTTGGATGCACGGTGTATAAGCAGGATCTACTGAGTGATTCCATCGCGTACAGGAATAGGGACGGGGCGTTCAGCGTGAAGAGGCTGAAGCCTGACGAAGTGTGCGCGGCAGCGCATTACTTTGATTTTGAACTGTAGGCTTGTGATGCTTCGATATCCATGTAAGAGGAGGGCTGCGGGATGAAGTGTGCCGTTGTTACCGGAGCGGCGGGTTTGTCGGTTGTAATTTGGTGGAGGCGCTGATTGCCCATGGATATTTTGTTTATTGTGTTGTCAGACCAAAATCGCGGCATAATTCAAGGCTGGCGGAGTCGAACCGGCTGAAGCTGGTCGCTGCCGATATGTCAGAGTATGAGCAGTTGGCGGAGATGATCGGCGGTTCGGCGGATATTTTTTTCCATGGGGCATGGCAGGGGGGAAGATATAATTTTGCTGAGCAGAGCCCAAATATAGCGGCGGCGCTGGCCGCGCTGCGGGCGGCTAAGGCGTTGGGCTGCAAGCGGTTTGTGGCAACCGGTTCTCAGGCTGAATATGGGCCGAAGCAGGAGCTCATAACAGAGGAATGTCTGCCTCAGCCCATTGACGCCTATGGAAGCGCGAAGCTGGCGGCCTGTATCTTGAGCCGCCAGCTTGCTGCGGACTTAGGAATGGAGTGGATTTGGGGGCGGATATTCAGCGTGTATGGGAAATATGAGCCTCCAGGCAGGATGCTGCCGGATTTAATAGCGGCCCTTGTGGCGGGAGAGGATTTCCCCCTGTCGGCGGCGACTCAGTATTGGGATTACCTGTATTCCAGCGACTGCGCGGAGGCGTTGGCGGCGCTGGGTGAGTATGGTCGCCAGGGGGAGATATACAATATAGCCAATGGGGATTGCCGGCCGTTGAAGGAATTTACCGAGGCTGTAAGGTCGGTGGCGGCGCCTTCCAGGTCTTTGTCATACGGGGCGAAGCCTGCCGGCACGATATATTCTTTAATGGTAAAAGCGGAAAAATTAAAGAGAGACACCGGCTGGAAACCGAAGATTGAATTCGCTGAGGGAATCAGGCTGATGTGCAATAAGTCAGGAGATAAAAAATGATCACGGTTAATAAAAAAGCATGTTATGTGCATGTTATCAATACAAATCCTGAGACGCTGCCCCTGTGTGCGGAGGCGCTCCGCAAAGCGGAGAAGCCCGGGGGTTTTCAATTCAAGGCAGAGGTGTCCGCCGGGCTCCCTGAAGGGAATGTATTCTACAAATGGCTGAATATGAGCGATGCGTACTATCATTTTTTTGTTGAGTCGGATTGCCTGATAATTGATGAGAAGTTCTTTCATAAGATGCTGGCCGCCCTGGAGGACGAATCGGTAGGAATGGTGTCGGTGGCGGGCACCAGGGCCGCGTTAGATGAAAACAGCGGTGATTTAATCGGTTGTTTTGCGATTGAGGGGGAAGGCGGAGAAGTAAAGGTTGTCAGCGGCGGTCAGGAGGGAAATATGATCGTGCCGTCGCCTCTGGTTTGGGCCGTAAAGGGGAAATTGCCGGTTCCCAACGTGTCGGGGGCAGCCATACCCGGAGCGGCAGCTATGGAGTATTGGCGAAACGGGCTGCGCTGTGTTGCGCTGCCGCAGGAAGCGCCAATGTGCTTTTTTGTAAAATCGGACGAGGAGAGACGGCAGAGCATAATACGGGAATTATCACCGATATATGGCGGGGCTATGAGGAAGCTGGCCACGGATTTTGTCCGATTGGGCAGGTTTGTTGATATATTCGACAGGGAGCGGTATACCCTTGGCCGGGATGACGGCGGGAAAAGATATGTGATGCAGGTTGGAGATGAAGTGACCATAGGGGATGACTTCTATGGAGAGCTTCTTTCGCCAATATATATTGGTCATAAGGTGAAAATCGGCGGACAAGTTTCCGTCGGGATTGTTCCCAAAGGCGAAGCTCCCGCAGGAGAAAGCACGGTTATCGATTATGGGGCCGTTCTGGGGGATAATGTGACGGTGCGTTGCGGGGTGAAGGTAGGTCGCTTTGCCCAGATATTAAGTGGAAGCGTTGTAGCCGGCGATATACCTGCTTATACGGTAGCGGCTGGGGATCCGGCGAGAATCGTCGCGGTGTACGACTATCGGACGCAGAAATATGCCGCGGCGGCCAATGAGCAGGAGGCAGAGTCCCTGCTTAAAGAGAGAGAAGAGGCCCGGCCGCTGATAACGATAGGCGTGCCCACATATAACCGGTCCGTGTTTTTGCGAAAGTGTCTGGCCGCTATATTTGATACAGTTGGAGAAGACCCTCAGTTTGAGATTCTTGTTTCCGATAACCACTCTGAGGATGAGACCGAGGAGCTGGTTTTGAAATATTCCGCTAAATATCCAAATCTGACTTCAATCAGAAATTCGGAGAATATCGGGGGAGCGCAAAACTTTCAGCAGGTATACAACCGGGCCAGGGGCCTTTATGTGTTTTCCTGCGGGGATGATGATTATTATCCCATTGGGACGCTTTATAAGCTCCTCGATGTAGTCAGGCAGAATCAGGACTGCGGCATGATCTCCATTCTCCCATATGGGGGAAAGGGAACGGTAGTGACCGGGAGCGGAGCAAATGAGTATCTCCATGATTTGACCTACTGGTGTACCTGGATAGGAGCGTTGGGATTCAGGACAGATATAGCCCGGAAGATAGATGTGGACTGCGAGAGAAACTTTTATTTTTCGCATGTGGAAAAGCAGCTTCGCCTGCTTAGGGAAATGCCAAAGTACGCGGTGATCAATTTGGAAGTGGCAAGGAGTGACAACGGGGAAGCCGTCAACATGCCGCCGGAGGAATACGAGGCTTTGGATAAAGAGGATAAGCTGGCGCCTTATTGCAGTATTTTCATAAAGGCTTATATAGATACGCTGCGTTATTGCAAGCGGTATGGGTTATCTGAAGAGACCATAAAATGGGAAATGAAAAATATATTCGTGAAGCACATCGTTTCCTGGATAGGGGGACTCAGTCAGAAAAATGCCGTATATTCCCGAAAAGACACGTTAAAGTATTATGATGAATACTACAAGGCGGAGGACTATTACCTGGAGGGGCGGAAAATGTTGGAGGAGCGGCTGAAATGGTAAAGGCGGAAAAGACAATGGACGGCCTGCGGGAAAAGGCGTTACAGGCCGTGCGGGATTACTACGGGGCGGCTTTTGGCCAGGAGGCGGCCTATGTGCCGGGAGAGCGTATTGGCTACGGCGGCCGGGTTTTTGATGAAGAAGAGCTGGTAAACCTTACGGAGTCGGTTTTGGATTTCTGGCTTACCACGGGGCGGTTCTGTGAAGCATTCGAGAAGGAATTTGCCTCATTTTTGGGGGTCAGGTACTGCTCCCTCACTAATTCCGGTTCCTCAGCGAATCTGCTGGCGTTTTCCGCCCTTACGGCCAAGGAATTGGGCCAGCGGCGGATAAAGCGGGGGGATGAAGTCATTACCGTGGCCGCTGGTTTCCCCACTACCGTGGCGCCAATCATCCAGTACGGGGCCGTGCCGGTGTTTGTGGATGTGGCTATCCCCAGCTATGAAATTGATGTGTCCGGATTGGAGGATGCTCTTTCGGACAAGACAAAGGCGGTAATGGTCGCCCATACCATGGGGAACGCGTTCGATTTGGCGGCGGTTAAGTCCTTTTGCGAAAAGCACGGCCTGTGGCTGGTGGAGGACAACTGCGACGCCCTGGGCACGCGGTACTTTATCGACGGAGAGTGGAAGTATACCGGTACAGTCGGCGATATTGGCACCTCCAGCTTTTATCCTCCCCACCACATGACAATGGGGGAGGGGGGCGCTGTCTATACGAATAATCCCCAACTTAAGAGGCTTATCGAGTCCTTCCGGGATTGGGGCCGGGACTGCTGGTGCGGCTCCGGACGGGATAATACCTGCGGCTGCCGGTTCAGCGGGCAGTTCGGCCAGCTGCCGAAGGGCTATGACCATAAGTACGTTTATTCCCATTTTGGCTACAACCTGAAGGTTACCGAAATGCAGGCGGCGATCGGCTGCGCCCAGCTGAAAAAGCTGCCGGATTTCATAAGGAAGCGGCGGGAAAACTGGCAGTATCTTCGTGAGGCGTTGGGGGATTTGGCGGAGTATTTTATTCTGCCGGAGCCGGCGGAGAAGGCGGAGCCAAGTTGGTTTGGTTTTTTGCTGACCGTAAAGCCCGAAAGCGGTATCTCGAGGGATGAGATCGTGAGGTACCTGGAAAGCCATGGAGTACAAACGAGGATGCTCTTTGCCGGTAATCTCATTAAGCATCCCTGCTTTGATGAAATGAGGGAAACCGGGGAAGGGTACCGGGTGGCGGGCAGCCTGGCCAATACGGACAGGATCATGCGTGATACCTTCTGGATCGGGGTTTATCCGGGAATGACCGAACCGAAGCTCAGGTATATGTCGGATATGCTGCATATGAGTGTAAAGGGTGTTTCCCATGGATAAAAGGATTGACGTTATCGTAGCGGTAAGAAATTCGGATATTTTTCAAAGGGGCTTGGTAGAAAGCCTGAAGGATGTCATTGTACCTGACGGATGGCAGGTACAAATCATAGGAGTTGCCGGCAGCGGGAGCAAGGCGGCAATATATGACGCGGCGATGAAGGAATCACCGGCAAAATATAAAATTTACATCGATGAGGGGTGCCGCATTGCCAATAACAGATTTTTAATAGATTTGTTAGATATATTTTCCAAGGATAAATCCATTGGAGCGGTGGGGGTTGCCGGAGTTAAACAGCTGCCTTTAGACGGTGTTTTTGGCCAGGGGCAGGAATTTATCGGGATAGATGATAATCGGGAGGAGCCTCTGCACGAAGACGGGGATGAGCTCCTCTGTGATGATGTTATGGCAGTGGACGGCTGCTTTTTGGCCACCGCTGAGGATTGCGGCTGGCGGAAGGATTTGTTTAAGGAGGATGCTTACGTTGTTTTGGCGCAGTGCTTTGAAGTAAGGCGCCGGGGGAAAAGGGTGGTAGCGCCCGGCAGGAATCTGCATTGGGTACGCCCGGGGTTGACTGATACGGCTACCAATCCTTCCAGCGGACAGGCGGTTTTTTTGCAGGAGTACGGGAAGGAGTTTTTGCCGCTTGTTGCAGTGTTAATCCCTACCTATAACCGGCCCGAATACTTTAGACAGGCGTTGGAAAGCGTTCTGAGTCAGACCTATACGAATCTCGAGATTCTTGTGTCGGATGATGGGGATAACGATTTAACGGAAAAACTTGTACAGCCGTACCTGGCAAATGATAAACGCATAAAGTATGTTCATCATAAAAATTTTACAGCAGCTGAGAATTGGAGTTATTTGGAAAGCCATGTTAATCCGAAAGCGGAGTACGTGGCCTGGCTTATGGATGATGACTTGTTTTTCCCTGAGAAAATCGAGCAGATGCTAAAATGCTATCTTGAGCACAAGGGGGTGGCGTTAGTTACATCGAAAAGAATGTTGATTGACGAGGATGGTAATGAGCTGCCTGACATCAGGGCTACCGCCCCTGTAGTTGGCAAAACATCAATTATAAGGGGAGAAGCGGCAGGCGCCCTGGCGTTAAAAGAGATGACTAATTATATTGGCGAGCCTTCAACCGTACTTATAAAGAAAAAGTATTTAGTGGAGGGACACCGGCTGGGAGGAGTTTTATACAAGACAGGGACGGCGTTGGGGGATGTTGCTACCTGGCTGTATGCGCTGGAGCAGGGGGATTTGATTTATATAAGAGAGCCTTTGTCTTGTTTCAGAATGCACGCCAACCAGTCTCAGAGCGGGAGGGAGATGGTGGTAAACTGCCTGATTAGCTGGGCCCTGCTCATACAGCATTATTGGCGGAAAAGAAGGTTTCTCGTTACCGAAAAAGACTACCGTGTGGCGCTGTGTAATTATTTGAGCATTACTTCTGAATACATGTTGCAGCTGGAAAAGGAAGATTATGACAGTGAGCTCTACAGGCGATTGGTAAATATTTATGTTAAAATGGCAGAATCTCTGAATAATGGGTATGTAACCGATTTTTCTGTTTATGATGAGATATGGGATTAAAAATGATGGGAAAAGCAATGGAGAACTTTTGGCAGGGGAAGAGGGTTTTTATTACCGGGCACACCGGCTTCAAGGGAATGTGGCTGTGCCGGATGCTGCTATTGGCCGGAGCAGAAGTCTGCGGTTATGCGCTTGAAGCGCCGACGGCCGAGGGAAGGGCTTTGCTGGCAAAAAGCGGCGTATTGTCGGAGGTTCTGGGGATCCAGGGAGATGTCCGGGACGGAAAGAAGCTGCTTGCGGCAATGAAAGAAGCCCGTCCGGAAATAGTATTTCACCTGGCGGCCCAGCCTCTGGTCCTGGAGGGCTACCGTGACCCCGTTACCACCTATGAAACCAATGTGATGGGTACGGTAAACATTCTGGAGGCAATCCGCCAGACCGGAAGCGTCAGGTCCTTTGTCAATGTGACAACGGATAAGGTATATAAGAACAACGAGTGGTGCTGGGGCTATCGGGAAAACGAGCCGCTGGACGGGTACGATCCCTACTCCAACAGCAAGAGCTGTTCGGAGCTGGTGACCCACAGCTATCGCCAGAGCTTCTTTGATGATGGCAGCGTGGCAATATCCACTGCCAGGGCAGGAAACGTAATCGGCGGCGGGGATTTTTCGGCGGACAGGATCATCCCCGACTGTATAAGAGCGGCGGCTGCCGGGAAAATAATCGAGATCCGCAATCCCTATGCCATCCGCCCGTATCAGCATGTGCTGGAGCCCTTGTCAGCGTACCTGCTGATCGCTGAAAAACAGTATAAGGAAATAAGCTTAGCCGGAGCCTATAACGTAGGTCCGGCTGATTGTGATTGTGTGTCCAACGGAGAACTGGCTGATATTTTCTGCCGGTGCTGGGGGGAGGGGGCCGCCTGGAAGGATGTGAGCGGCAGATCAGCTGGAGCTCCTCATGAGGCGAATTTCCTGCGGTTGGACTCGGCAAAGATAAAGTCGGTTATGGGCTGGCAGCCTGGGTGGAATATTATAACGGCTGTAGAAAAGACTATCGAGTGGGCCAAGGCGTACTACGGAGGAAGCGATATGGCAGAGATAATAGATGAGCAGATTAAAGCATTCTTTTTACGGGCATAATAAGCTTTTACACAGTGCATATGCCGTATAAAAGGCGGCGATCTGGTCAATCAAGCCCTGCGGTGGATATGAAGACATGCAACATTATGGGGAAAGGACATGAAGATTGCGATGAAGAAAAAACAGGCTGCGGTTGTTGTCCCAGTATATAAGGAGAAGCTGTCAGAGCTTGAGCAGGTTTCCCTGAAACAGCTGTTGCGTATTTTGGGGAAGCACCCGATTTTTTTCGTGGGGCCCCAGGGGCTTCATTGTGATTACGGGAAAGGAACGGAGGATATACCGCTTGTTGAGTTTCAGGCGGCGTATTTTGCCTCGGAAGCCAGCTACAGCCGCTTACTGCTGAATCCGGTTTTTTATCGGGTCTTTAGTGAGTATGAATACATTCTGATATACCAGCTGGATGCCTTTGTGTTTAACGACCGGCTGCTGGAATTTTGCAACTATGGCTATGACTATTGGGGGGCGCCCGTATCCAGGTTTCCTCCCCATTGGCAGGCACTGGGGCTGCGGGTCGGCAACGGAGGACTGTCCCTGCGGAAGGTGTCGTCAGCCATAAGGGCGCTGGAGGAGACAAAAGACTGGGTGAAGGCTGATCCCTTTCGGGATGTGCTAGAGGCCGGGGAGGATTTGTTCTGGTCCTGTCTGGGGAAAAGGAAGGATTATGATTTTACCTGTCCGCCGGTAAATCTTGCGGTACAGTTTGCCGTTCAGGAAGACGTTTGCCATGCCTTTAGGAATTTTGAGAAAAATAATACCTTTGGCTGCCATGGGTGGAATAAGCCGGAAAATATGTGGAGATGGCAGAGGATAATAGCGGAAGCAGGGTATGAGCAAATTACAGAGGAGAAAATCGACAAAAGAATGGTTGACTGGCGCGAATTATTTGCGCATGAATACCGTTTCCGTCGGCAGGGCGTTAATACCAATCTGCTTACAGGTCTGGTTAAAAGGAGAGAGTTTGCCGGGGCAGCCCGGCTGGTGTCAGGCTGGCTTGAGAAGTACCCCGATGCAAACGTAGAATGGACCGGTACGGCGGAAGCTGTTGTAGCGGTGATGAAGCTGTGCCTTTGCTATGATAAAGAGCAGAAGGACGGAGAAATACAATCACTGCTGGATGGATGCAAACTGGCTCTGCTCCGGATAATGGGAGCGCCGGGTTTTCAGCTGTGGATTGGTTATATGGTGGAGGATATTATAGAGTTTGCCCGGTGGAAATCTGATATAGACGCGGCAATGCTGGACAGGCTGGAGTCCGTCAGAAAGGGAAACAATACTCTGCTGTGGAGTATTCAGTATAATCTGCATATTATAGAGATAGGAGTAAATGTCCCGGCTGCGGTGGCGTGGTTCAAAAAGCTGTTGGCTGAGAAAACCGTCACCTTTGAGCAGCTGCAGCTGATTGCGAAGGACTCAACCAGGAATCCCGGCGAAGTTCTGGGTCTCATCAGTCGAGAGGCAGAGAAAGATGAGCTTGGAACCGGCATATATGATGAAAACAAAAAGGAAAAAATCTGTTTTATCGCCTGCGTAAACAATGAGACCCAGTTTGAAAATTACTGCCTTGCCGGGCTGAAACGGCTGATTGTTCCGGAGAATATCTCGGTGGAGGTGCTGGCAATCCGGGGGGCTGAATCCATGGCGGCGGGCTATGAGGAGGCGAGGCGGGCCAGCGGCGCGAAGTACAAGGTCTATCTTCATCAGGATCTTGAGATAACCAATGAGAATTTTATCGCCGATATATTAGCCGAGTTCCGCCGAAACCGGCAGGTTGGACTGATTGGGATGATTGGCACGAAATTCCTTCATCCGGACTGCAACTGGTGGGACAGGACAGGTGATAACCTTGTAGGGGGAGTCCGGGAAATTTTTGCGGACAGGGAGTATCACAATCTGGATTTATGTGAACTCATGAAAGAGAGCTGGGAGCCGGTAGAAGCGGTCGACGGGGTGCTGATGGCTACGCAGTACGATGTTCCCTGGCGGACGGATATCATGGACGGCTGGCATTTCTACGATGTTTCCCAGTGCCTGGAGTATACGAGAGCCGGATACGATATTATGGTGCCAAAGCAGAAGCCTCTTTGGACCCTCCATCACCGGCCGGAGGCCATGCGGGAGGGGTGGCGGGAGCTGTGGGATAAATACCGTCGCCGGGTTATGCTGGAATATACGGAGGAAGTGCTTTCTCCAGCCAGATTGAAGGAGCGGGAAATTTTGCTGGTGGTCTGCGACCACGAGGGCAGCGGAGATGGCTTTCAGGAAAAATACGGATACCTGACGGGTCTTACTGTTCCGGATGGCTATCATTTGTCCATTGAGATTGTGGAGGATGATTGCCCGGCCTGGTCCTACGGAAGGTTGCAAAAAAGCAGCCCGGCAAAATATAAAATCTATCTTGACGGGGAAGCGAGGATCGTGAACCGCCGCTTAATCGTGGAGCTTCTGAGAATTTTTGTTTCAGACCGAAAGGTGGGGGCCATCGGTGTGTGGAAGGGTCCGCTGGGGATTATTGACGGGCGGTTTGTGGCCACCCAGTACGATATGCCCTGGGACGATATCCGCTATCCGGGGAATCTGTATGCCGCCGAGGCCATGTGCCTTGACCTGGAACGGAAGGGCTACAAGGTGATTGTGGCGGAGCAGAAGAAGCCCTGGGTGGAAATGGAGCCGGGAGATCCGGAGGGGCCGGAAATCATCAGGCCCTGGGCGGAGGAGCACCTTAGAAGTAATGGAATCTGGCGGGTAGGAAAATCCAGCCGGGATATATTTATGAAAGAATACGGTGTCCTGTAAAGGCAGGGCCGGGGTTACCCGGCAGTTTCCCCTGACTTTGTACAGCGGCGTACATAAACAGCCTGATTGGAGTTTAACATGAGTGGAGACAGAAGCCTTGACGCGAATAAAATCTGCTTTATTGCCTGTGTAAATGATGAGGCGCAGTTTGAGAAATATTGTCTTGCAGGACTGCGCCGCCTTGTTGTGCCGGAGGGGATGTCCATAGAGGTGCTGACTGCCGGCGATGCTTCCTCCATGGCGGCCGGCTATGAGGAGGCGCGGCTGGCCAGCGACGCAAAATACAAGGTCTATCTTCACCAGGACGTGGAGATAGTCAATCCTGATTTTATCAGGGATTTGCTGGGGATTTTTTCCCGTGAGCCGTCTGTCGGCATAGTCGGCATGATCGGCGTCAGCCGCCTATGCTCCAATGGGGTCTGGTGGGACAGCCTGGCAAGGGGCGTAAAGGGCGGCATCCGCTATACCCGTGACGGACAGCCCCGGACGGAACTGAACTTTTGGAAAGAGACGGGAACGAAAGAAAAACCTTACGAAATAGTGGAGACTGTCGACGGGCTCCTTTTGGCCACCCAATATGATATTCCCTGGCGGGCGGATATAATCGGCAGCTATCACTACTATGATATATCCCAGTGCCTGGAGTACGGCCGACAGGGTTATCAGGCGGCGGTCCCCCGGCAGGAGCATTGCTGGGTCATCCATCATGAAAGGGAAAAGAATACATACAGCTGGCTGTATGATTGGGATATTCAGAGGAAGAAGTGCCTGAATGAATACTGGACGGAGCTGATGCCGGAAGCTTCCGGGGAGGAAAAGCAGATAGAGATCCTTGTGATTGACTCTACAGATTGGGAATGCACCGGTAAATATGATTACCTCCGGGAGCTGGCTGTCCCGGAAGGGTACGGCCTGAACATCACGTTTACAAAAGGGTCATGGAAGGCCAGGGACTACCGGGAGTTTCAGGAAGAACATCCGGCGAAGTATCATGTTTACCTTGCCGAGGGAACGAAAATAATCAATAAAAACTTTCTGCCCGAATTGCTGGAGGCTTTTGACCTCAGTGAGCGCATTGGTTGTATCGGCGTGGCCGGGCGAAATTGCCGCTCGGATAAAGACCTTGAAGAAGTCGGGGGCGGCAGTCTCTTGCAGAAGGGCGTGCCCATGGAGCCGGTGGATATGATTGACGGGGGCTTTATTGCCACTCAGCATCCGGTGCCGTGGGATGATATACGTTATTGCGGGAACAGCTTTGTAACGGAAGCCGCCTGTTTGGATATGGCCCGGCGGGGCTTTCTCAGTATGGCGGTGCGGCAGGAGCCGGGAAAGGAATGGGTAAAGGGGGAGAGCGGCGGCGTTGGGACAGTTTCCGGCGTAGCCCTTGATACTATCGCTAAAGAAGCGGAAATATTACCAGAAAAAGCAGTCCGCCTCATGCAGGAATGGGCGGTTATCAATTTTCGGGATCGTGACATCGGGGGAATATTCTGCCGGGAGTATGAACCTGACTGGGGGAGGATCGATAAGCGCCTGCCGGAAAGCCGGCGGGAGGAAACGCCACTCGTTTCCGTGGTAATGCCGGTGTGGCAGGCGGAAAAGTACATCGGGGCGGCCATCGAATCGGTACTGGCTCAGACCTATGAAAATTTTGAGCTGCTGCTGGCGGAGGACTGTCCGGCTGACAATACCCCGGCGGTGGCGGCGGCTTACGCTCAAAAAGACCGGCGGCTACGGGTGCTGAAGAATGACCGGAACCGTGGGATTTCCTATACCACAAATCGGGCCATTGCCGAGGCGAAGGGCAAGTATATCGCTCTCCTTGACGACGACGATCTGATGACGCCCTGGCGGCTGGAGCTGCAGGTAGCCTGGCTGGAGGAGCATCCGGAGATCGATATCCTGGGGGGCTGCACGGTAAATATTTACGAAAACGGCGGGCTGGCCAATCGCTGGTATACGCCTCACCGGCTTGGAGCAATCCATGCCAATCTCCTGTTGAATATGGGGGGCTTTGCCAATGGGACGGGCATGATCCGGCGGGATTTCATCGTGAAAAACCGCCTCCGCTACCGTGACAATGCCTGCGGTATGCAGGATATGAAATTTTACATGGACGCTTCCCCTCTGGGGCGGTTTGACGCGATTCCCGATGTGCTGCTGTACTCCCGCCAGCACGGCGGGCAGGAGACCCGGGCGGCCTTTGACGGGGAGCGGGCCAGGAGAAGGGCGGCGGCCTACGCTCAGTTCCAGCGGGAGTCCCTGGCGGGCTGGGGAATACACCTCACCCCTGCCTGCCTGATGCTGCTGAACCGTATCTGCGACGAGGGTCATTTGGCGGTCTGCCAGGATGAAAGGGAGCTGCGGCAGTTTACGGCGGTTATCGAGGAGATTTACCGTCAGGCGGCGGTGAGGAAGCTCTGGTTCTTGGAGGAGGCGGGGGCCTGTCTGGCCAGCCGGGTGTGGGAGCAGTGCAGGAAGCTGGGGATGAAGGAGCCGCCGAAGGTTACGGCCGCGGATTTGCCCGAATGATTTTTGCGCTGGCGGAGAAGCTGTTTTTTGCGATATGATTTTACATTGATCATCAACTGTGACAGTTACGAGGAAGTGATGTCGATGCTGGATAGTGAAACGATTCTCAGGATTATTTCCAAGGGGGAAGGTATATCCGTTGAGTTCAAGGAGTCTGTGTGCAGCCTTAACAGAGACGTTTACGATACGGTGTCGGCTTTTTCTAATCGCGACGGGGGATATATCTTACTGGGGGTTAAAGATGACGGGACTCTGACAGGCATTGAATCGTAGGCGACGGCTGACAGGTTGATTATGGAATTTGTCACAGCTGTTAATAACGCGCAGAAAATCAGTCCATCGATCTATCTGAATCCGAAAAAGCACGTTATAAACGGGAAGATTATCATAGCTGTATATGTGCCGGAGAGCAGTCAGGTTTGCCGGCACGGCAGATATGTTTTTGACCGTAACGGAGACGCTGATATTGATATTACAGACAATACCGATTTAATGTACCGGCTTTATTCTAAAAAGAGTAACAGCTATTTTGTCAACAAGGTTACAAGGTTCAATATCAATGATTTGCGTAAGGATTTGATTGCCCGCGCGAGGAAAATGGCAGTTCATCGGAAACCGGATCATCCCTGGAGAAATCTTTCCGATAAGGAAATTTTACGAAGCGTTGGATTGCTGCAAAAGCGGGATGGCAGCAAGGAATATGGCGCTACGATAGCCGCGGTATTGCTTTTTGGAAAAGATGAAACGATTATGGCTGCTTTAGCGCAGCATAAGTCGGATGCTATATTCAGGGTTAATAACCTGGACAGATATGACGATAGGGAAGTAGTAATTACTAATTTGTTTGATACGTATGATAGAATGCTGGCTTTTGGGCAGAAGCATTTGAATGATAATTTCGTTCTGGAAGGGGTTGTCAGTGTCAGCGTCCGGGATTGCATACTGAGAGAAATGATTTCCAATAGTCTGGCCCATAGGGATTATTCGAGCGGCTATACGGCAAAGCTTGTCATTGAGGGCGATAAGGTGTATACAGAAAATGCTAATCGCGCCCATGGTTCAGGTCCGCTTGATATAAGCAAATTTGAGCCTTTCCCAAAGAATCCGCCTATATCGAGAGTTTTTCGAGAGGTAGGCCTGGCAGATGAACTTGGCTCAGGAATGAGGAATACATACAAGTATTCAGAGTTGTATTCCGGGGGCAGGCCGTCGTTTGTGGAGGGAGATATCTTTCGATTGGAGGTTCCCCTGTTGACCAACCAAGTCACCAACCAAGTCACCAACCAAGTCACCAACCAAGTCACCAACC